>DATBDG010000060.1:0-5327 GCA_036270055.1 Chthoniobacterales bacterium | reverse complement strand
CCTGCTTATTGGCGGACTCCTCGGGCCGCTCCTCGCCATCCCGCTCACGGCCACCCTCAAGGTGCTGCTCGCGCGTTATGTCTGGGGCCAGCGTTTGCGCGAGGAAGTGATGGAAAACATCGAGGAAGTGCCGGTCGTGGTGCAGGCCGAAGAGGAACCCGAACCGGCTCGTTAGGCGAGAATGCCCGGCCGCGGCGCGCCGGTTGCCGATGAGGTTGCAAACCCTCGGTGCACGGTGATAGGGAACGGGACAATGTCGGAGGTGCCAGGACCGAGTCGGATGGAAGCGCATCGTCGCGGCAGTTGGTCGCGCGCCCTGCAGGCCCGCAGTGGCTTCGTCATCGCCCTCTTTGTCGTTTTCGGTTTTGTCGTGGGTTTGCTCGCCTTTTCCTCTGCCCGCCAGGGCTGGTATCGCTGGCAGAAGAACCGCATCCTGAACCAAGCCGCCCATCTGCTCGAGGATAACCAGTTGGCCGAGGCCGAGACCACGGCTCAGGAAGCTCTCGCAATCGACCCGGCTTCTCTCAAAGCCATTCGGATTCTCGCCGAAGCGACCGAAAAACAGAACCGCGCCGAGACGGTCGCCTGGCGGGCGCAGATCGCGCGGCTCGATCCCGGACTCGAAAACGAGTTGAACCTCGCCTCCGCCGCCATGCGTTTCGGCCAGCTCGACCTTGCGCGCGAGGCGCTCAAGCGCGTCGCGCCGAAGGAGCGCGAGAGAGCCGCCTACCACGTCGTGGCCGGCTGGCTCTCCCGCGCCCAGGGAAATATCGCCGAGGAAGAACGCCATTTTGCCGCCGCCGTCGCGCAGGAACCTTCGAACGACGTCTACCGATTCAATCTCGCCGTCCTCCAGATCCTCTCGCCGGATCCGGAAAAAAACGCCGCCGCGCGCAATCAGCTCGAGCGTCTGAGCAAGGTCGCACAGTTCCGCACCGAAGCTCTGCGCGCCCTGCTCGATGACGCCCTCCGCCAAAATCAATCCGAGACGGCCAACGCCCTCGCCCAGCAGTTGCAGATGAGCCCGGAGGTCACTTTCGCTGATTACCTCCTCTGCCTCGATCTTTACCGCAAGCTCAACCCGAAAAACTTCGACGCCCTGCTCGAGAAAGTGCAGCCGGTCGCGGCCCGTCACGGGCACGATCTCGCGCAGTTGATCGAGTGGATGAACCAGAATGATCTCGCCAGCCGCGCCTTGAAATGGAGCGAGAAACTGCCGGACGATCTGACGACTCACCCGCCGGCCGCGGTCGCGATCGCGGCCTCGCTCGCCCTCACGAAAAACTGGTCGCGCCTGAAACGCTGGACGCGGACCGGCTCCTGGGGCGACGACGAATATCTCCGCCTCGCCTACCGGGCGTATGGGCTGCGTGGGGGTCGCCGGGGACGAGCGGAAGGCGAGTTCGACGCGCTTTGGAATTCGGCGGAAGAAACGGCCGCGGCTAATCCTGATCATCAGCTCGCGCTCGCCCGCCTCGCTTCAAAGTGGGACCTACCGGAGGAAGCCGGGACGCTCTGGCTGGAGGTGGCCAAGAGATCGACTGCCCGGCGCGAAGCGCTCGACGCGCTTTACAAGCTTTATCGGCAAGCAAACGATTTGCCGAATCTCCTCCTCACCGCCCAGCGACTGCACGAGATCTCACCGGAGGAGGCCGCGCTGACGGCCGACGCGGCCCGCTTCGCGCTTCTTCTCGGCCGCAAGACGGAGGAGGGCCGCACCCTGGCGGGGCAGGCCTACCGAAAAGCGCCTAACGACCCGGCTGTCGTCGTGACCTATGCCTTCGCCCTCTACCGCGCGGGCCGGACCGGCGAGGGTCTCGAGGTCTTGCAAAAGCTTTCAGCCGAACAACTGCGCGACCCGCATGTCGCGGTTTACGCCGCTCTTCTTTACGACGGCCAAAACCTCCGCGAAGCCGCCGACCAGTATCTCGCCCTCGCGCGGACCGACCAGCTCTTTCCGGAGGAAAAACAACTCCTGCGGGAGATCGCCCTCCGGCGCGAGAACCCCGCGCCTTCGCCTAACGAAGCCTCGACTTCTCCGACGCCGCGCTGAGTTCGTGCTTCCGCACGCGACCCTGCGTTTGGAGCGACAACCGCCGTGTCGTCCGAGTTTCTGAAACACGGCCGGGACTGCGCCCGTCCCTCCAGGTGGTCACTTCTCGCCCGCTCGTTGGCGCAAAACAAATTCCGCCAGGGCCAGGTCGGCGGGATAAGTAATCTTGAAATTCGGCTCGTCGTTAGGCACGAGCACGACCTTGCCTCCGACCTGTTCGACGGCTGAGATTTCGTCCGTCACTTCGACCGCCGCCCGATCGACAGCCGCGTAGGCGCGGATCAGCAGCTCGCGCCGGAAAATCTGCGGGGTCTCGACCGCGACAAGGTTTTCGCGCGCGATCCCGCCCGTCACCACGCGTTGTTGGTCGACCCGCTTCAGGGTATCGCGGATTGGCGCCCCCGAGGCCGCCCCGCCCTGCTCGCGCGCCAACTGCAAGATCCGCTCGACCAGCTCCGGCCTAACGAGTGGACGAGCCGCGTCGTGCACCGCCACGAAGTCGGTCGCCGCGCCGATCTGCTCGAGCCCGCGCTGGACGGAATCCTGCCGGCGCTCGCCCCCCGGGATGACGGTCACGACCTTCCGAAAATCCCCCGCCCGGATGACTTCTTCATAATCGGCGAGCCGATCCGCGCGGGCCACGAGGACGATGTCGGCGACGGATGCAGTTTGTTCGAAGGCGGCGATGGAATGCATGACGACCGGTTTGCCATCGAGCGGGGCGAAGAGCTTGTCGAAGCCCATCCGCTGGCTGCGGCCGCCGGCGACAATGATGGCGGTGAGCATGAGCGCCGCTAAAGACAGGGAAAACGTTGAACGCTCAACGTTAGACGCTCAACGTTTAAGTAAGAGAAGGGTCTCGCGCCACAGCTTCTTCGTTGAGCGTTGAACGTTTTCTTCATTCCAACTGCCGCTGCACTTCCTGGCTCAGCGTTTTCCCATCCGCGCGTCCCGCTACCTTCGGCCCGAGCGCCTTCATCACCGCCCCCATCTGCGCCCTGGATGTGGCGCCGAGTTCCGCGACCGTTTCCCTAACGAGCCGCGAAAGTTCCTCCGCGCTCATCGCGGCCGGGAGATACTGATTCAAAACCGCCAGCTCGCTTTTTTCCTTTTCCGCCAGCTCGGCCCGACCGCCTTTCTCGAAGCTCTCGATCGAGTCCTGGCGCTGTTTCACTTGTTTGCGAATCACCTGCGTCGCTTCCGCATCGTCCAGTTCGCCTTCCGCGCCGGACTTTTCGATCGCGGCATATTTGAGTGCCGACTTTAACATCCGCAGAACGCCCAGCCGGGCGGCATCGCGGGCGCGCATGGCTTCTTTCAGGTCGGAGTCGATTCGTTGGGCGAACGTCATTGTTTGGAAATTTGATGCCGTTAGGCGACGGCCAGTTCTCGCGCTGCGACCGCGCGCGGACGCTGCGCCGGTTGCGGCGCAAGAGTGGAAGCGATCTCGAGCCAGCCAGCCTCGTCGAAAAACCAGACTCGCCGGTCGAGTTTCACAAAAACAGATCGATCGGCCGCGAAGCCATTCATCGGCAAAAATATCTGGGCACGGAACCCATCGCCCTCGTAGCGCCCGACACCGGCAATGTCGCCGCTCGCGAAGTCGATCAGGTCGAGCCGGGCGTGGCGACCGGCAAGAGTGGTGCGAAGACGCCGCAGCCGACCCGAGAGATCGTGACCGAGAAGATAAAGCGAAGTCTCTTCCGCGCGCAGCGGCTTCAGAGTAAAGACGACCCGCAGGCGCAAAGCATGTCGCTCGCGCTCGAAGGAAAGAATCGGCCCTTCGCCAGCTCGCGAGGTTCTCGCCTCTCCGACCACGAAGCGTTCCGCTCGCCGGGCATAGGAAAGGAAACGCCGACGCGAGAGCGCGACCTGCGTCACGTGGCAGACGATCGCGCGTCGCTTGGCCCGTCTTTCCAGTCGGCTGTGAGGCAGCTCGCAAGCCGCGCGCTGGAAAGATTCGCTCGCGCCATGGACCAGATAATGGAGTCGGGCGAAGGGCGGCGCGGACGCAACGTAGTCATCGATCACGATCCCGAGCAAAACCGCCAAAGCGCTGTGATCGGGATGGGTGTCGGCGGCCGATGGCAGGAGCAAATGAGTGGGGCGCCAGGCGCGGATCGCCCCGGCAAGGCGACGCAACGTTTCCGCACAACCCCGCAGAAGCAGATCGGTCACGCCCTGGTCTGGCAGCGAAAGAAATTCCACCTGCCCGGGTCCGATTCCGAGGGTGCGCAAAGCCGCCAGCGCTTCACCCTGGCGCCGGGCCCCCCAGCGCCGGCGATCGCTTTCCCGCAGGCGCACCTTGCGCTCGAGGACCCGTTGCGGCCAGCAATTGCGCTCCCCGTCGGTCGCGTAG
This sequence comes from Chthoniobacterales bacterium, assembly GCA_036270055.1. Classification (GTDB taxonomy): domain Bacteria; phylum Verrucomicrobiota; class Verrucomicrobiia; order Chthoniobacterales; family UBA10450; genus Palsa-1392. The sequence goes on along the minus strand of DATBDG010000060.1, from coordinate 915 downwards.
ATTACTCGGACTTGCGCGCCCGCCGCCACCGCGCGCTGGAGAAAAATTCCGGCCGCGAGCGATTCGTCGTCCGGGTGCGGGGCAAACATCATCACGCGGGAGCGCGAAGTCAGGAGCGGCACGTTCATTTGGGAATCGAGGTCTTAGCAGAACTAATCGCGGGTGCAAGCCGCGACGGACTTGCCGCCGCCCTCGTGCCCTGCTCTTGATCGTGCTCGGCGTTCGCCGCTGACTGCGCGGTGCCGCTACGCGGGAATATGGCGCGCACCGCCTTCATGTCATCAAGGGCCCTTCCTCGTTACCCGCTGCAGACGCATCGCGGCCCGGTCGAGTTCACCTCTGCGCCACAGAACTGCGATGCTTTGACTTCAATGCTCCTCGCCTTTCTCTTTATGCTCTTTTTTCTCGTTGTGCCGGCTGACTACCTTGCCGTCGGGACTGATCTCGATACCCCGCTCCTTGCCTTTTTTGGCGATGACGGCTTCGTAGTTCTGGCCTTCCTTTTCCCAGCGCAGGATTTTGCCGCCTTCATGTTTGGCCGCGTCCTGCACCGCCTGCGGCACGTCGGCCGCCTTCATTGATACTTCCTTTTCCTCTTCGGCTGAGACGGTCGTCCAGGCACTGACCGCCAGAACAGCCGCGAGGGTGATAGCTCGCAGCATGTGTTTCATAGCTGTTCTATTGTTCGACCGGCGCGGCATGTTTGCGCGTCCAATTTGTTTCCTTACTGAAGGTGCCCGGCGAGGACGATCTTGAAGAGGGGTTCGATCAAGTCGAACCACGGCGGGAATGACACCCGGAGCAGGATTAAGAAGGAAGGTCAGGCCGGTTTGCAAATGTCCAGCGCGCGGAGTTTCTCCACGCATGACTGGAGCGAAGGAACATCGCTCACACTCAGGATGTCGGTGCCTTTGC
>DATBDG010000059.1:0-3389 GCA_036270055.1 Chthoniobacterales bacterium | reverse complement strand
ACCGACATGGGAGTGAGCTGGTCGGCGCAAAGCAGCGGCACCTTCTTCGATCTTCTTGACGTGCACTTCGCCAGCGATGGCCTGACCGGGGTCGCGGTCGGCGCGGCCGGGACCATTCTGCGCACCACGAATGGCGGGCAGGCCGGTGGCCTCGAGCTCGTGACGGCGGCTTCGCGCAAAGGCGGGTTCGACATCGACCTCCCGCTCGAGGGCGAGCCTGGAATCGAATGCCGCAGCGGTGGCAACGGCGGCCATTTCAAGCTCATCCTCACCTTCAATAATGAGCTCATCGCAGTCGACAGCGTCAGCACCTCCTGCGGCGCGATCGCAAGCAGCGCGATCGGTCCGGACGACCCTCATCATTTTCGTATCAGTTTGAGCGACGTCACGTGCAACGCCGAATTCGTCACCGTGACGCTGGCCGGGGTACACGACGCCGAAGGCAACACGTTGCCATCGCTCGAGATTCCATTTGGTCTGCTCCTCGGCGATATCAACGGTGACGGAGTCGTCGATTCGAACGATTCGCAGCAGGTCAAGCTCGACCGTGGCCAGGAGACCGACAGCACCAACTTCCGCGAGGATACCAACACCACCGGGAGAATTGACGCGGTCGATTTCGCGCTCGTCAAATCCCAGCTCGGGACGATGCTGCCGCCCTAACGACGCCTTGCTGCTCGCCTTCAAGCGCCGCTAAACGGGCGAAACTTTCGCCATGAGCAAAGCATTTACCCGGGAAGAAAACGACGGGCCGGAGATCCCGGAGGTTCCGCCACTCGCTTCCACGCTGCCGGAAGGGGCGCGAAATTACATCACCGCCGGGGGCGCGGAGCGGCTACGTAGCGAGCTTGCCACGCTCGTGCAGGAAAAGCGGCCTGCGCTTGCTGCGGCCACCGACGATCCGGAGGCGAAACGCCAGCTCGCAGCGCTCGATCAGCGCATCTATCAGCTCGGGCAGAACCTGCAATCGCTCGAGATCGTGCCGCCGCAACCGAAGGCAACGGATACCGTTCGCTTCGGCGCCACGGTCACAGTGCGGGACCCCGCCGGCGAAGAGTCGACCTACCGGATCGTGGGTGTAGCTGAAACCGATTTCGACCGCGGTTGGGTAAGCTGGCAATCGCCTGTCGCCCGCGCTCTGCTCAATGCACGGCGGGGCGAGCGCGTCCGGTTCCGGTTTCCATCGGGCGAAGAGGAGTTGGAAATCACCGCGGTAAGCTACGAGTGACCCTTCAGATCTCTGACGGCGAAGCGCGTTTCGAATGGACATCGGGCCGCGATCCCTCTCCAATCGCGTGATGAATCGCTCCTTTGTTTCAGTCGTGCTCTTCAGTTCAATAACGCTGGCCGGTGTTCGCGGCCAGGAGGATGCTGCTGCGGCTTCCGGGAAGCAGTTCGATGTGCTGATCAGGAACGGAACGGTCTACGACGGCTCGGGCGGTGAAGGACGAACGACCGACGTGGCGCTGCGGGGCGATCGCATCGCGGGCGTGGGCGATTTCAAGGACGCGAAGGCCGACCTAACGATCGACGCGAAAGGCCTGGCGGTTGCGCCCGGTTTCATCAACATGCTCTCGTGGTCGACTGATTCCCTCATCGCCGACGGGCGCTCGCAAAGCGAGATCCGGCAAGGGGTGACGACCGAGATCATGGGCGAAGGCGAATCGATGGGCCCGGTGAACGATCGGGTGCGCGAGAAAATGCTGCGCGATCAGAAAGACATTCACTACCCGATTAGCTGGACGACGCTGGCGGATTATCTGAAATTTTTGGAGAAGCGCGGCGTTTCCTGCAACGTCGCCTCCTTCATCGGCGCGACCACGATTCGCGAGAACGTGATTGGGTTTGAAGACAAGGCGCCGACGCCGCAACAACTCGACGAGATGCGTGCGCTCGTCAGGCAGGAGATGGAAGCGGGCGCGCTCGGGATCGGCACCTCGCTCATCTATCCGCCCGCCTTTTACGCCAAAACAGAGGAGCTGATCGAGCTTTGCAAGGTGGCGGCGAAATATCAGGGCAAATACATTTCGCACATGCGGAGCGAGGGGAGCCAGCTCCTCGAGGCGCTCGACGAACTGATCCGGATCAGCCGGGAAGGGAGAATTCCGGCGGAGGTTTATCACATCAAGGCGGCCGGGAAATCGAACTGGCCGAAGCTCGATTCGCTCCTGGCGAAGATCGAAGCGGCGCAAAAAGAAGGGCTCAAAATCACGGCCGACATGTATGCCTACACCGCCGCCGGGACCGGCCTCGATGCCTGCCTTCCGCCGTGGACGGAAGATGGCGGTTACCCGGCACTCTTCAAACGGCTGCGCGATCCGGAGCAGCGCAAAAAGATCGCCGCCGAGGTGAAGACGCCGAGCGACGCGTGGGAAAACCTTTATCTCGCGGCCGGAGCGGCGGACAAGATTCTGCTCGTCGGTTTCAAATCGGACAAGCTGAAGCCGTTGACCGGCAAATCACTCGCCGACGTGGCTAAAATGCGGGGAAAAGATCCGGTCGAGACAATCATGGATCTGCTTGCGGAAGACGAGTCGCGAATCGACTCGATCTACTTTGTGATGTCGGAAGAAAACGTGCGCAAAAAAATGGCGACCCCCTGGATTTCTTTTGGCTCGGATGAAGCGTCCCAGGCGCCCGAAGGCGTCTTTCTCAAAGCCAATCCGCACCCGCGCGCCTACGGAAATTTTGCCCGCGTGCTCGGGAAATATGTGCGCGAAGAGAAAGTGATCTCGTTAGGCGAAGCGATCCGGCGCCTGAGCGGATTGCCGGCGACGAACCTTGGTTTGGATCATCGCGGCTTGCTCAAGGAAGGGATGTTCGCCGACGTGGTGGTGTTCGATCCAGCGACCATTGCCGACCGCGCAACCTTCGCCGAACCGCACCAGTACGCGGTCGGGATGAAGCAGGTCTTTGTCAATGGCCAGCAGGTGATAAGGAACGGCGAGCACACCGGCGCGACGCCCGGCCGGGCGCTCTGGGGACCGGGCAAGGTTCGTTAGTCTATTGCAACCTTGGTGCGGCGAGCTTTGGGGCCAGCGAAGGGTCGTTAGTGTGGACGCTTCGCTCTGCGAAGCGCGAGGGTGATGTTTTGCTCTTTCCCGTTATGACGTCAGTCCCGTGTCGCCCAGAGGGCGACATCCACAACAGGCATCATCTCCATAAGAGGCTTTGAGAACTTGCGTCCACAACCCACGTGGACAAACCGGGACCCGCTTCTTATCCTTTGCCGCTCATGCAACGCCGCTTTTTTCTCTCGCTCGCTTTCTTCATTGCCCTTTGCGCCGTCGCCACGGCGAAGGGACCGGGCGCGGAATTCAAATATCCCAAGGCCCCCAAAGGCGATCAGGTCGATGTCTATCACGGGACGAAAGTGGCCGATCCCTATC
>DATBDG010000058.1:0-16265 GCA_036270055.1 Chthoniobacterales bacterium | reverse complement strand
CGTGAAAATAAAGGAACCGACCCCGAAGTCTCCCGGGGTTGCGATGAAGTTTTGCGTGATCCCGGAGTCATTCTGCACTCCGGAGCCGCTAATCGTTAGGCCAATAGTCGGTGCATCTGAGATGGCAAATCCGCTTGCGCCGGCGGCGAAGATAATACTCGCCACTTCCGCCGGAGCCGAAAGGGCGATACTGGTCAGGCTGGAGTTGCTGAAGGTGGCGACATCCGAAGCGCTGTTCGGGATCGTCTTTGGCATCCAATTTCCCGAGTCGTTCCAATTTCCGGACAGCGGCGTCGCCTTCCAAGTCGCGCTGCCAGCCGCAGCGCCGAGTGCGCTGGCGAGGAAAATGGCGGCCGCAAGGAAGAAACAAATGGTCGACGCGACCGGATCGGTGGGCGCAAAGCGGGTTATGTTTGATTGTTCTGGTTTCATAAAGGAACGGCGCCCTGGAGGCGAAGGCGTTGGAATAATGGTTAACGATTGGGCGCGGATGTTGATCGTCGTGGCGGCGAAAATTCAAGTTCAATTGCCAACGAAAACGCCGACGGTTATTCGTAGCGCAAGGCCGTCACCGGATCGAGCCGGGACGCGCTCCAGGCCGGCGCGATCCCGGAGACGAGCCCGGTCAGAACCGATACAATCATGCTCGCGATGACGAGGCCTAACGAAAAGCGGATGGGGAAAGACGGAAACGCCGCCGCCATTCCGAAACACATCAGGTAGGCGAAAATCAAGCCGATCAATCCGCCGACCAAACAAAGCGCGGTCGATTCGATCAGGAATTGCAAGAGGATGGTGCGGCGGCGCGCGCCTAACGCCTTCCGCGTCCCGATCTCTTTCGTCCGCTCTTTCACGCTCACGAAGGTGATGTTCATGATCCCGATCGCGCCGACGAAGAGCGAGAGCCCGGTGATGAAGAGCCCGGCGATCGCGATCGTGGCTTTGACCCCGTCGAGCGTGCTCTTGAAGGCCTGTTGCTCATTGATGCTAAAATCGTCGCGCTTCTCCGGCGGGAGCGAGCGCAGCCGGCGCATGATCCCAGTCAGCTCGTCGCGCGCGTCCGCCAGGTGCGTCTTGTCGCGCACTTTCACCCGCACGTCGGCTTCACTTTTCGCGCTGAAATATTTTTTGAACGCGGGGAGCGGAATCACCACGATCGAATCGAGACTGAAAAGCCCGAGGAACGTGCCCTGGCGCGAAAGTGTCCCGAGAACACGGAAGGCGTGACCGTTGATCAGCACTTTTTTGTCAAGCGCGCTCCGCCCGGCGAAAAGCGCATCGGCCACATCGTAACCAACGATACAGACCTCCTCGCCGCCGCGCGTTTCGAGATCGTTGAAGAAACGGCCCTCGCTGCAATCGAGCGTCGAGATGACGGCGTAGTCGGCCGTCGTCCCGAGGATGTAAACGTTGTCCACCTTGTTTTCCCCCGCCTTCACGGAACGAAGCAGGCTCATCGTCGGGACCGCGATCATCAGGTTGGAATTGGGGGTGCGCTCGACCGTGCGGTTGATTTTGTCCGCGTATTCCGTCCGGATTTTTTTTCGGTCGCGGTAGTTCCACCAATCGTTCATCCGCGTCCAGGGCCGCTGCTCGACATAGAGCACATCGTCGCCGATAACCGACATGCTCTTGTCGAATCCGGTCGAGATGCCATTGATCGCCGTCCCCATGAGGGTGACGGCGACGATCCCGATGATGACGCCGAGCGCGGTCAGGATCGAGCGCGTCTTGTTCGCCGCCATTTGCGCGGCGGCGATCTTCCAGCTCTCGGTTAGCTCGTAGAGAAACCGCTTCATCTTCCCCGGGAAAATATCAGCGGGCCGCCTGGTCGCGAGCGGTTTCGTCTAACTTTTCGCTTTCCGCTTCGTCCTCTTCGTCGGCTTTGGCTTTGGCTTTGCCTTCGGCTTCGCCTTTGGCTCATCGAGAACGGGGAGGGCTCGCCTGTAACCAAAGAGCGAGTAATCGCAGAACATGTTGCCGGTGGTGTCGGGAACATCGCGCCCCTCCCGAATCCCCTGCGGATAATGCTCCGGCCGGATGAAGCTTTCGTAGACCGCGCCTAGTTGTTGATCGCCTTTTTTCATCAGGCGTCGCGCGCTGACCTGAGCGACGAAGCGGGCCGCTTGGATGGCGGCGGCGTAAGCCGGATTGGCGACCGCCGATGCGCCCTGAATGAGGCTGAGGAGGCTGGAGGTGAAGGCGGAGAAGTCTGGCGCATTGAGAACGTCGTTTATATCGCTGGCCGCTTCGCGGATGTCGCGCGACGAGCGGATGGCGAGAAAAATCCAAGTGAAGGCTTCGGGAATTTCCTCCGATTCGTGAAGGATGAGGCCGGTGTCGCCGAAACGGACCGGCACCTTGTCCTGCACCCGATCGATCTCCGTTAGTTCCCGCGTGCTCAGGGTTTGATTTACCAGAGCCTCCAGCATCGTTCTTTTGTCGGCCGGATTGTTGCTTTGCATCCAGGCATCGAGCTCGGGAAAATTTTGATCCGAGCGGGAGATGAAGCTGAGAAACTTCACCTTGGCGAAATCATGCCCAAAAAATCCCAGGCCGGATTTGATTCCGCCGTTGTCGACAAATCGGACTCCATCGATTCGAAAATAAAACATGGCCGACCTCCTGTGTTGCGGTTCCTGTCCGAAGCTATAACAAGAGTCCGCATGCGAGAGAAGCGGGAATTTGGCCGCCGCGGGTTTGCGCTTGCCGGGCTTTTGCGGATTCGACAGGCTTGGGCGACGTGCTGACGACTCGCAACTTAACGAAAAGCTACGGCTCGCTCGTGGCGCTGGATGACGTCTCGCTTGCCCTCGAGCCGGGAGAATTTTTTGGCCTGCTCGGACCGAACGGAGCCGGCAAGACGACACTCATGTCGCTCGTGGCCGGGATTCGTCCACCTGACCGCGGCGAGATCTTGTTGGAGGGGAAAAAATTCCGGCACCAACGCATCGAGCAGCGGGCGCAGTTGGGTTTTGTCCCGCAGGCGCTGGCGCTTTATGAGGAACTGAGCGGGGAGGAGAATCTGCGTTTGTTCGGCCGGCTCTATGGACTCCACGGATCGGTCCTGCGCGAGCGAGTGGAGGAGGGCCTGCTCGCCGCGGGCCTGCAGGACCGGCGTCGCGACGAAGTGAAAACTTATTCCGGCGGAATGCGCCGCCGGCTCAATGTGGTCGTCGCCATTTTGCATCGGCCGAAGCTGCTCCTTTGCGACGAGCCGACGGTCGGAGTCGATCCGCAATCGCGCAACGCGATCTTCGAGTTTGTGCAAAAGCTCAATGCCGAGGGCATGACGATCGTTTACTCGACTCATTACATGGAGGAAGCGACCCGACTCTGCTCTCGCATCGGGATTATCGACCACGGAAAACTGCTCGCCCTCGGGACGCTCGATGAATTGCTCGTGCAGTTGCCTTTTGCGGAACAGATTCGCATCGCGCGGAACGAGACGATCGCCGCGCAGCTCGACGCGCTGCGCGAGTTTGGTTCCATCGCCGCGACCGAAGAGGCTTTTGTCCTGACACCCCGGGAGGATCTTCGTCTCTCCGAATTTTTCGCCGCCGTGGAACGACTTGGACTTTCCTATCGTTATTTCACCGTCACCCGACCGACGTTGGAGAATGTCTTCCTCCATCTGACGGGAAAAACGCTGCGCGATGCCTGAGGATATGAATGAACCCAGACGCGCTCAGCCGCGGACAGATCAACTCGTTAGGGAAACAACATGCAAACCGTTCTGATCCTGCTGGGTAACGAGCTGCGCCGGTTCCTGCACGATAAGGTAGCGCTCTCGCTCACGTTTCTCGTGCCGACCGTGCTCATCTACATCTTTGGGCACGTCTTTGGCGTGACCGGGGGCGAGGGAGGACCGACTGGAATTCCCATCGCGGTCGTGAGCGAAACCGATGCGCCCGTCGCCGCCACGATCACCGCGGCCTTGCGCAAGGAGAAAGCGTTCAAGGTGCTGACGACGGAAAAGCGGAATGAAAAGGAGGTACCGCTGACCGAAGCGCGGGCGCGTGAGCAGATGCACGCCGGTTCCATCCGCTTTGCCCTCATCTTTCCGCCGGACACGGAGAGCGACGAGAGCTTTGGACTAAAGCTGAGATTCCTCAAGAACCCGCGGAACGAGATCGAGACGCAGATGGTGACCGGGCTGGTCCAGAAAACGATCTACACCTCCGCGCCGCAGGCATTGCTCGTTTCGCTGCAGAAGAAAGGGGCGAAATTTATAGGGCAGGAAAACTTCGATCGATTCAATCGCGCAATTGCCAATTCGGTCGCGCAGGCCTTCGGCGGCGATGCAGACGAAATCTACGCCAACATCAGCAAGGGCGAGATCGACTTTGGCGGCGGCACAAGCAGCTCGACCGGCGCCCCGTCAATCTTCGAGAATCTCATCAAGATCGAGACCGAGCAGGTCGGCGGGCGACAGGTCAAGAGCAGCATGGCGACTCGGAGCGTCGGTGGCTGGGCGATCATGTTTTTGCTCTTCTCGCTCTCGGGTGCCGCCACTTCGCTTTTCGACGAAAAGAAAGCGGGCCTCTTCCAACGGCTGCTCGCCGCGCCCGTGCGGCGGACGCACATCCTCTGGAGCAAATACCTTTTCGGCATGATCGTCGGCCTCGTGCAGTTGAGCGCACTTTTCCTCGCCGGCCGTCTCCTCTTCGGCATCGATATCACGACGAACCTCGGCAACCTGCTTCTCATCTGTCTGGCGGCCTCGATCGCCTGCGTCTCCTTCGGCATGCTGCTCGCCGCGATCGCCCCGACTTCCGCGGCGGCCAATGGTCTAGGCACCTTCCTCATTCTCACCATGAGCGCGATCGGCGGAGCCTGGTTCCCGACCAGCTTCATGCCGGAGTTCATCCAGAAACTGAGTCGCCTAACGATTGTTTACTGGTCGCTCGATGGCTTCATCAAGGTCCTGTGGGCGAATTGCACGACCCTCGAGTTGTTGCCGACGCTCGGCATCCTGCTCGGCATCGCCGCGCTCGTCAACGCAGTCAGCATCTGGCGATTCAATCATGGCCAGATTTTCGAGTAGAGAAACTGTAGCGGCCTCTTCGGCGAGCGCTGGTCATTTTCCACCGCTCACTGTGTAACCTTCGGCGCGCAGGTCTTCCGCCAACTCCATTTCCATCTGCACCGCAGCCGCGAACGGCATCGGATTCAAATGCGCGTAAAGTTCCGGCAGGAGACGCACCCCATATTTTTCCACCACCCACGACGATTTGTAACCGTGTTTGTGATTATCGAAACGATGCTCCACTGGAAGCCCGGTCATCCCCACGTAAAGACACGGCTTGGCCGGGTCGCGTTTCGGATTGAGCCGCAGGATCGAAGGGTGTCTCAGAACCGCCGGATCCAGAAGAATAACGTAGACGTTGTGGTGAAATGTTTCCTCCGGCACGGTCGCAATATAAACGGGGGGCACAGCTCTTGCCGCACGGCTGGCGGCAGCGACAAATCGAAAGTCGCAAGATTTGGGATTCTTTCAATTTGCCGAAGCCTGCTCGGTCCAGCAAAGTGCTTCTCCAATAATCAGATGGAAAAACTGACGAGAGTAGATTTCGCGGTCGGGATCGGCGGCGAGAACGGCCAGGGCATCGCTTCCACCGGCGACATCCTCGCCCGCATCTTTGCCCGGCGCGGCCTCCACCTCAACGCCTACAACGCCTACCAATCTATCATCCGCGGCGGACACACCTTCCTCACCATCCGCGCGAGCGAGGCGCCCGTGCGCAACATGGGGGACAAGATCGACGTCTTCATCCCGCTCAATCAGGATACGATGGATCGCCACCTCCGTTTGTTGAAGGCGGGCGCCTGCGCCATCTACGACAGCGAAAAAGTCACACCCGGCCAGGCGGCCGACGGGGTGCAGCTTTGCCCGATGCCGATGAAGGAGCTGACCAAAGGCAACAAGCTCGCGGTCAACACCGCGGCGCTCGGGGCCGCGCTCCAGTTGCTCGGGATCGAATCGGAGCCGCTCGAATCGGTTGTCGCGCGGCAGTTCAAAAAGAAGGGCGACGAGGTCGTGGCGGGAAACATCGCTGTCGCCCGGGCCGGCTACGAATATGCGGCGCAGAATTTCAAAGCGTTCCCGTGGAAGGCGCCGGTCGGGCCGAAGCCGTTAGGCGTTGTTACCGGCAACCAGGCGACCGCGATGGGCGGGGCGGCAGCGGGGGTGAAGTTTTACGCCGCTTACCCGATGAGCCCGTCCACCGGCGTGCTCATGTGGATGGCGGCCCACGCGCGGCAGCTCGGGATCATGGTTAGGCAGGTCGAGGACGAGATCGGTGTCATGAACATGGTGATCGGCGCGGCCCACGCCGGTTGCCGCGCAATGTGCGCCACGAGCGGCGGCGGCTTTGCCCTTATGACCGAAGCCGTCGGCATGGCGGGCATGATCGAAACGCCGGTCGTCTGCGTCGATGTGCAACGCGCGGGCCCGGCGACCGGCGTGCCGACCAAAACCGAGCAGGGTGACCTTTGGCAGATCCTCGGGGCCGGCCAGGGCGATTTCCCCAAAGTAGTCGTGGCTCCGACGAGCCAGCCCGATCTTTTCCGGACGATTCCGGAGCTGTTCAATCTCTGCGACAAATACCAGTGCCCTGGTCTCGTCCTGGCCGACCTGCTCATCTCGGAAGGGACCACGAGCATTGATCCCGACGATCTCGACTTCAATGTCGCGATCAATCGCGGCGAATTGATTTTGCCTAACGGAAAGAGCAATGGCGCAGCTCCCGGCAGCGGTTACAACGACAAGGCCTACCTCCGTTTCAAAAACACCGAGAGCGGCATCTCCCCGCGCGCCGTGCCCGGCGTTCCGGGTCATATATTCACCGCCGCGACCGACGAACATGATGAAGACGGCACCTTGGTCAGTGACGAGTTCACCAATCCGAACGTTCGTCGCATGATGGTCGAGAAGCGCGGCCGCAAAATGCAGGTCGTGGTTAACGATATCCCGGCGCCAAAACTTTTCGGACCCGGAAACGCCGCCGTCACACTGGTTGGGTGGGGCTCAACCGAGGGCGTGATTCGGGAAGCTGTCGAAAAGCTCGCCGGCGAAGAGGGCATCGTCGCGAATCATCTCCACATCAAATGGATCATCCCGTTCCACACCGCCGAGATCAGCCGCATCCTCGGGCAGAGCAAGCGCGTCATCGTGGTCGAGAACAATTACAGCGGTCAATTCGCGCGCTACCTCCGGAGCGAGACCGGCCTCGACGCGCACGGCCACATCCGCAAGTACGACGGCGAACCTTTCATGCCCCATCACATCGTCGAAGCAGTGAAGGAACAATTAGCCGGCAAAACAAAGCTCTCCGTCCCAATTCACGAAGTCCTGGCGTGACCCTTGAACACTGAAATATAAGCGGAATGCTGGAAAGTCTGACCTCCGACTTCTGATCTCTGACCTCTAACTAAAATGAGTGCAACCGTAGAAACACCCGCGACCACAACTGAGCCCGGCCAACTCCTGAAGGAAACATACAAAGGCCGCATCCACCCCGACTGGTGTCCCGGCTGCGGTGATTTTTCCGTCCTCGCCGCGCTTCAAACTGCCGTCTTCGAGCTTGGCCTCGAGCCGGCGCAGGTCTGCGTCATCAGCGGCATCGGCTGCTCCTCAAACCTGCCCGGTTACATGAACACCTACGGCATGCACACGTTGCACGGCCGCTCTCTCGCCGTGGCCACCGGCGTCAAGCTCGCGAACCACGAACTGAAAGTCATCTGCACTGGCGGGGACGGCGACGGCTACGGGATCGGCGGCAACCATTTCGTCCACACCATGAGGCGCAACGTCGACCTGACCTACATCGTGATGGACAACCAAATTTATGGCCTCACGACCGGCCAGGTCTCGCCCACCAGCATCAAGGGAATGAAGACTAAGAGCACGCCTTACGGCAGCGTCGAGAACCCGATCAACCCGATCCCGATGGCGATTGTGGGGGGCGCGACCTACGTAGCGCGCGCCTTCAGCGGCAAACAGAAACACATGGTCGAGATGATCAAGGGCGCGATCCAGCATAAAGGCTTTGCGCTCGTCGACGTCTTCAGTCCCTGTGTCACCTACAACAAGGATAACACCTACCAGTGGTTTAACCCGCGAGTAAAGATGTTGGATGACCAGGGCCACGACCCGACCGACCTCCACGCCGCGATCGACCGCGGCTACCAGTGGGGCGACGAGATCCCGATCGGCCTCTTTTGGCGCCGCACCGACCTGCCGTCATTGGAAGATCTGGAGCCCGTCCTGCACACCGGCGAAGGTCCGCTCGCCTTCCGTAAAACCGGCATCCCCATGGACCAAGCGAAAGCGCTGGTCAACGAGTTGCTGTAAATCTAGCGGAATGCCGCTACCGAACCAACCTTGTGCCGATAGTGAGCTCTGGTCCCGCTACCGACCCTGCGTCATTGTAGCGCCGGTAGGCGCGGCATGTCTATAGCATTGGCGCCACACAGGAACCAAAGCTCCGTTAGGAGTGACATGTGCAATCGGAGCGACACGTCCACCGCGCTCTTATGTGCCGCTCCTGTCGGAGCTTGGATATCCTTCGCCCTGGCAATCCCTCTATAGGCATACCGCGCCTACCGGCGCTCGGGAGAGAAGGCTAAACAGATACCCTCCCGGCGGGGCCGTCGGCAGCGGAGGCAATTCCTGTAATTCGTTTGTCCGATCAGCGGCGAGCGGGGACAGCGCCCCCGGCTGCAGGCGCCCGGCTTCGCCGTAGCGGCGGACGCGACGATGAAACCTGGGGAGAGCTCCCGAGGCGCCGACGGACCAAATTCCGTCGGAGGAACGACTTCCAAGCTAGCGAAAAGCGTGAACTTGCCGGTCATCGTTTTCCGAAGAGTTTCAAAGCGAGCCGTAGAAGATTAATTCGAAACCCCATGAAGCCAGGAATAGCTCGTTCCTTCAGAGACCGGCAACGATTAATCGGGCGTGAGCGGCCGCTCCGGGTCAGGTAACCATTCTGTTACAGAAAACGAAGGACCGCGGCTGCCCGGGAATTCGAATGTGCGATAGGCTGCGCGCAACTGCGCTCTGCCGCGAATGATGAACAGCAACCTGAAAGGAAAACCAAAATGAAAACGATGTTGAAGCTCCTGATTACCTTCGTCGCCTCCTCTGCGATGGCACAAACGTATACCGTTACCGACCTGGGAACACTGGGATCCAACGGGTCATACAAGGCCAGCGAAGCCTACTGCCTTAACATCAGCGGGCAGGTAGGCGGCCAATCCACGGCATCGTCGCGCAAACCCACGGATCCGGCCTTTCTTTACATCGATGGAGTGATGACCTCACTTGGCACTCTCGGCGGGGAGTATGCGTCGGCCCGAGGGATCAACGTCTCCGGGCAGATTGCCGGTTATTCTACACTGCGAGATGGAACGTACGTTGCCTTCCTCTACACCAACGGGCAAATGACTGCATTGCCGACCCTCGGGTCCTCCTATGCTGCCGCCTACGCTATCAATGACGCCGGGCAGATCGCAGGGGTCTCTGCGATCGCTAATGGCCATCAGCACGCTTTTCTTTACACCAGTGGCCAGATAACAGATCTGGGGACCCTCGGCGGAGATACAAGCACAGCCTACGGCATTAACAATCGCGGAGTAACCGTGGGCTATTCCTATGACCGAGCGGGGAACTTTCTCGGTTTCATTTACCGCAACGGGAGAATGACCTCGATCGGCACACTTGGCGGAAGTTGGAGTACTGCGAACGCGGTCAACGACCACAACCAGGTTACGGGACAGGCGTATACGCACAACAACTTGGAAGCGCATGCCTTCCGGTATTTCAAAGGCACCATGAGCGACCTTGGCACGCTCGGTCACTTCTACTCCTGGGGTCTGGGAATCAACAATGCCGGGACGGTTGTCGGGCGCGGCACCACGGCCGACAACTCTGAGCACGCTGTGATCTCGACCAACGGTGGCCCAATCCAAGACCTGAATGATCTGATCCCGGCGGGTAGTGGCTGGGTGCTTGGCGAAGCCTCTGCGATTAACGACGTGGGCCAAATCGCCGGCTATGGGAATGTCGGCGGCGAGGAGCACGCCTTTCTCCTCACACCCGCGGAATAGGGAAACAAAAAGCAGCTTGACCATTTCGGCCAATTATGGGCAATATCAAAATTATTGTCCATCCCATCAATCATCCATCGATATGAAACAACGGTTACTCCTCTTTATCCTCGCCATTTTAACCTTCATTTATTTCTACCATCCCGCCGCGCCTGCCGCGCCTATGGCGCAGGCCGCCTCCCCAAAGCCACCGAGGGCTACAGTTGTGGTCGTCGCGCCCGCGCCGCCTACCTATAGCCGTTGGAAATCGGGTCTCACCGCGCAGAACGACTGGAAGACTGGCCCGAACGCGCAAACCCATTTCGAACCTTTCGCGCCGAGCGAACACGCCACTTGGAATCAGACGTCGGGTTATACGATCGTCTCGGGCGCGGTCGTCAGGAGATCGAGTCACACGGCCTCGGGCATTCAAGGTCGCTGACGCCGGACCGCGTCCGGCCGGAGTCACGGGCGTGGCGCGACCGACGCGCGCGCTGCTCAGCCGCCCTGATCGAGAGCTTCGGCCGTTCCCAGGCTATCCCGTTCGCCGCTCAGTTCTCCTTTGGGTGCCGGTGCTCCGGAACGCTGCTCGCCTGGGCGCGGTTCTGCCCGCGTCACTTTCTGCCCGCGGCGTGAGAAGCCTGGTTTGCCGACACTGATGCAGATGCAACCGGTGCCTTCCGCACAACCCTGGCAGCAGTAGGTTTCGCCGTCGTGGCTATAGCCTTCTCCCGGCCATTTGTTCTTGATCATTCCGCAACCAGGACAGGCCGGCGCGGGCGGCCTCCGTAAACCACCGGTTTGCGTCTTTTCAATTTTCGTCATGCTTCCGATCAGGCGGGCTGCCTTTTCGAAATTAATATCGGTTTTCGTGTCGGTTTCGCGCGCGGGAATCTCGACGGCGGGCCGGGTCCGGTCGTACGACCGATGCTTTCGTCAAAGGTGCGAAAATATATTTTTGGCTGTTGGACAGCAAATGTCCGACCAGGGCGATTAGATTTTGCGCATGACAAAAAACATTCGCTTGAATTCCCGCGTGACGGCCTCGCTGATCAATCGACCTCCGGCCCTCCGGGTCCCACGAGGACTCGCCATGCTACGGGCGCTTCGGCTGCGCCTGGCGGCGGAAAAGCATCCGCGCTTTCACCAGGAAGAATTCCAATTCAGCAAATAGGCTGTCCGGCTTCTAGTGGTGGCGGATGGTGCGCGATGCAGGGTTCGAACCTGCGACTTCTTGCGTGTGAAGCAAGCGCTCTACCACTGAGCTAATCGCGCCGGAAATCGAACGCCCGAACGCTTTCAGGGTAGATTTACCGTGCTCCGAGCGGCGGGCAACCTTTTTGCGCAACGCCAGCCCGAGGCGGCGGGCGGGTCAGGCTTTTTCGGTCGCGGGAGTCAGGCCCAGCGCCGGCTCCGTCCCGAGCGCGCCAGCCGCTCGCCGTGGACGGAAGAGAGGTGCGCGATTCGAAAGCGCTTCCCGAAAGTAAATTGCCACTGCGGCAAGCAGTACCCAGGAAGCGATCGGCCGGGCGTGTTCCAGGAGATCGATCGTGTGCAGCGTCGGACCGAACTTTTTGTCCAAAAGAAGCACCTGGTAGATCATGACGGCGCTCATGGTGGAGAAGAGAAAATGGAGGAGGGTGAGGCGCAGGCTGACCCCGAGGGCGGCGGCGCTCAGGACCGCGCCCCAAACCAAGTAGCGCTCGTGCATTTGCGCCAGGAGAGCGAACATGATCAGCCAGGGCGCTGCGACGGCGATGAGCAGGCGCGGGTCGCGATTGCGAACGTGCCGGGCGGCCCCGAGGGCGCAGAGCGCGAGGCAGCCGAGATAAATCAGGCGCAAGGTCCACTGGAGGTTGAAGGCATGGAGCGAACCTAGATGGCCAGATAAGAACGGGGCTTTGAGCGAACATCCCCAATTGGAAAGAATCGAAGGGAGGTTGTAGCAGGAACTGATGAAAAGGTAGGGATAACGTTCGCTGCCGTAGAGGAAACCGACCTTCAACCAGGCGAAGCTGCCGTCGCCAAACGCGCCCACGACAAAAGCGGTCACTCCGGCGAGGCCGGCCGCCCAGGGGGCGGCGTTCGGGGAGTGCCGGCGCCGGAAGAAAAGTGCGACGGCAAGACCGACCGTCGCCACCAGCATCCAGGCGGCCACGTTTTGGAGCAGCCAGGGTGAAACGACGAGCGCGAAGGTTCCGGCAAAACCGGCCAGGATTCGTCCGCCGCGCGCCCAGCGCTTTTGCCAAAGCGGCCAGAAGAAGAAAAAGGGTGCAACGAAGAGAAGCTGGCCTTTGAACATGCCGCCGAAGGCGAGGAGGCAACCGCACCAAAACCAGCGTCTCGTTACGGCAGCCAGTGTGGCGAAGAGATAAAAGGGAAGAATCCAGACGTCCCATTGCGGCCAGGCGTGGGCGTCGAGGATGAGAGAGGGCTCCAGCCAGACCACGCTCGCCGCCAGGAGGCCGCAGATCGTCCCGCGCTCCGCGAGGGGGAGACGATGGAGCAGGCCGGAGTCGGTCGCGCCGGAAGCGCGCCGCACTCCCAACCTAACGAGAAGAAAAATTGCAAGGGCGGTGATGATTTCACAGAACAAATTGACGACGAGCAGCGGCTCGACGTACTCTGGGGTGCCGTCCTCCGCCCCGGGGAATTTCGCGCGCACGCCCTTGGCCCAGATCGACATCGCGAAGAGCCGCAAGGGCGGATAGTCGAGGTAGTAATTATTTTCGTAAGCCTCGCGCTCGACCCGATCGTAGAGGCCGAGGTAGCCGCGCGCGAAAGTCAGCCAGGAATCCGATCCTTCGTCCGGCGAGAGCCGGCGTCCTTCGTTGAGCGTCTGACTGCCCCAATAAAAGCCGTTGACGATGTCGCGCTGGAAACGGAGGTGGGTCGTTTCCGCCCAGGCGGTGCGCCGCAGCCAGAGGCCGCCGAAGAAAAGCGCGATCAGAAGAAGGGCGACGACAATCTTACGCGACCGAATCGCCGTCGCAATCTTCCAGGGAAACTGTCGCTCCTCCATCAGTCGCGCACCATCGACGCAGCGACCGCCGCGAGCAACTGGAGTTCTTGCCCGAGCAGTGCCCTTCAGGCGGCGGTGATGACCTCGTCAAACATGCAAAGGAAGCGGCGGATATCGAACGGCTTGGTCAGATAATTGCGGGCGCCGGCCGCGAGCATGCGCTCGATCTGGCTTGGAGTGGCATCGGCGCTGATCACGATGACGGGCGTGTGCTGAGTGCCGGGCTGGGCTTGCAGGTTTTCGAGGACTTTGCTCCCGTGCATATCGGGCAGATCGAGATCAAGCAAGACCAGTTTGGGCGCGTTGGTCCGGGCCATCTCGAGCGCCTGCT
Source organism: Chthoniobacterales bacterium (assembly GCA_036270055.1). Taxonomy (GTDB): domain Bacteria; phylum Verrucomicrobiota; class Verrucomicrobiia; order Chthoniobacterales; family UBA10450; genus Palsa-1392. Next base: position 2,823 of record DATBDG010000058.1, on the reverse strand, counting down.
GGCCGGTTTCAGCCCAGAGGAGATCGGTGCCCGGACGCTCCCGAAGGACGTTCTCGACCAGGCGATAATTGGGCTCGCTGTCTTCGACGTAAAGGACACGGGGGCGCCCGCCGTTAGAATGAGACACGACCGGATCGGCAGGCGCATCGGCGCCGTTAGGTGTCATGGGCAGAACGACCCGGGGTTCAGCCGTTTCCGGAACCTCGGCTTCCGCCCGCGCTTCCATTTCCTCCCGCGCGCGCTGCGCTTCCTGGACAGATTTGAGGAGCTGTTCGCGCAGCACCTTGATTTCGAGCTGGGCGAGGCGGAGTTCCTGCCGCAGGCGATCGTCATTTTGAGCTTTCATTATTTATTCCTACAACGACGCCATCTTTAAGCCGGAGGGCTCATCGTCGATGGGGTAGCGCAGCTTCTTCGTCATCTCGAGGTCGCGGCGCATTTTGTTTTTGTGCGTGCAGAAGAGGAGCGCGGTTTCTTCGGAAATGAGGTCCTCCTCGAAAGCCCGCATGAGGGATTGGTCGAAGCTGTGCCAGCCGAGGGTGCTGCCGGCCTCGATGATTTCCTGGAAGGTGCGGTTTTCGCCTTCGCCGTAGAGCAGGGTTTCACGGGTGCGGAGGCTGCTGCCCATGATTTCGGTCACGAGCAGGCGGCCGCCTTCGATCTTGTTGACGAGGCGCTGACTCACGATGTAGCGCAAGGTGCCGGCGAGACGCTCCCGCACCTGCTTTTCTTCGTCGGTCGTGAAGAGGCCGAGGATGCGGTTGATCGTCTGGCCGGCATTGATCGTATGCAGGGTGCAAAAGACCAGGTGCCCCGTTTCGGAAGCGGTCAGGGCGATCTCCATCGTTTCGCGGTCGCGGACTTCACCGATCAGGATCACCTTGGGCGCCTGGCGAAGGGCGGCGCGCAAGCCGGTCGCGAAATCGGGAAAGTCTTTGCCCATCTCGCGCTGACTGAAGACGGCCTTGCCGTGCGGATGCACAAACTCAATCGGATCCTCGAGGGTAACGACGTGCACTTCCTGACTTTGGTTAAGCTCGTTGAGCATCGCCGCCTGGGTCGTGGTTTTGCCGCTGCCGGTGCTGCCCGTGACGAAGATGATCCCGTTTTTTTCCTTCACGATCTCGGAGAAAATGGCCGGCAACCCTAACGACTCGATGGTCGGAACCTGCGATTGCAGTTTGCGCATGACAATGCCGGTGCCGCCATTCTGCCGATAGATGTTGACCCGGAAGCGGGCCACGCCGGGAAGGGCATAGCTGGTGTCGCAGGAACCGGTGGTGGCGAGGTCGGCCTGGAGCCGTTCGCTGCCGGCGATGAGGAGGTCGGCCATGGCGTCGAGGTGGGCCGACTGCAAGGTCGCGCCCGCCTCTTCCATCGGGAGGGCGTGCAACTTCCCGTAATGCTCGACGAGGGGCGGTTTGCCATTAATGAAAAGGCAGTCCGATACGCCTTCGCCGCTTTCCAGCATCGCGGTCAGAAGTGCTTGCAAGTCGTCGTGGGTCATGGTGGTGGCAAAGTTTGGCCGCGGGCGGGATCGGACCCCGGCCCGGAGCGGTTCCGGCCCCTTTTTTTGATGCAAGAACTGTTCCAGCGGAGGGTGGAATCTCGGGTGCTTGCCAATTAGCGCCCGGCAATTATCTAGAAGCATGTCCGAACACAAAATGACGCTCACCTGGAAGCGCGCCACACCCGACTTCGAATACAAGACCTACAATCGCGATCACACCTGGAGCTTCGATGGCGGCCACGAAATGCAGGCGACCGCGGCCCCGGCTTATCTCGGCAATCCGAAACTGGTCGACCCGGAAGAGGCCTTCGTCGCGTCGCTCTCCAGTTGCCACATGCTCACTTTCCTCGCCGTCGCATGTAAGAAGAAATTTTTGCTCGAGGAATACGTCGACGAAGCGATTGGTCGCATGGAGAAAAACGCCGAGGGCAAGCTCGCCATCACCCGGGTGGAGCTGCATCCGAAGCTGAAATTTTCGGGTGACAATCAGCCGACCGAAAAGGACATCGAAGAGATGCACCACTTCGCGCACGAGAACTGTTTCATCGCCAACTCAGTCAAGACCGAGGTGACGGTCGCGAAGTAGGTCAGCTCCTGCTTGGATTAAATCTGGAGACCAGGAAGCCGGAAAAAGGCGGATGAATCAGGAACGCAGGAAAGCAGGAAAAGCGACGGTGGGAGAGCCTCTTTTTCCTGCTTTCCTCCTTTCCTGATTCCTTCATGGTTTCCTGGCTTCCAGATTTCATTGCATGAGCGCTACTTCCGATCCGCAGCGGATGGAGAGGATCGTGAGCCTCTGCAAGCGGCGGGGCTTTATTTTCCAAGCGAGCGAAATCTACGGCGGGCTCAACGGCGTCTGGGATTACGGCCCGTTAGGCGTGGAGCTGAAGCGCAACGTGAAGGATTACTGGTGGCGAGTGATGGTGCGCGAACGCGACGACGTCGTTGGAATGGACGGCGCCATTCTCACCCATCGCGCCGTGCTCAAGGCGAGCGGACACGAAGACACCTTCAGCGATCCGATGGTCGATTGTCTCATTACGGGAAAGCGCTTTCGCGCTGATCAGGTCGAGCCACAAAGCGGTTGGATCGCTGAATTTGTTGGTGCGGTGGGTGCTCTTTCGTTTCACAACCTGACCCGAGAAGGACAAACACCTGAGCGATCGACCATTTGGTCAAGGACAGACATTGCACCGGCTTTGCGAATGGTGTTTGAGAATCAATCCGGCGGATTTAAAGGCGAAGCAGGCAGCGGATATGTCGAATTCGGAGACGCGCCAGAAGCAAAACTGGACTCGCTTCGGATGCTAATA
>DATBDG010000057.1:0-5370 GCA_036270055.1 Chthoniobacterales bacterium | reverse complement strand
CCTGGCAGGGGTTGCCGGGGCAAATTCCGACCGAGTTGAAGGTGCGTTACCTCCGCGGTTTGATCGAGGTCGGCTTTCAGCACATCGACGCGGTGAGCTTCGTCTCGCCCAAGGCGGTACCGCAGATGGCAGACAGCGAAGCCGTGCTCGCGCAACTCGCGCCGCCGGACGGAGTCGAGATCATCGGCATCGTCGTGAACGAAAAAGGTGCCGAGCGCGCCATCGCAACCGGGGCGGTTACGACCCTCGGTTTCCCCTGCTCGATTTCGGAAACTTTTTTGCGTCGGAATCAAAATCAGTCGCTCGAAGAAAATCTCGCGACCCTCACCAGGATTCGCGAGCAGGCCAAGGTCGCCGGTCTCGAGCTGGTCGTCTACATTTCGATGGCCTTCGGAAATCCGTATCAGGATCTTTCGAGCATCGAGCGCCTCGTCGAAGCGGTGCGAGGGATCGCCGCGCTCGACGTCGGCGCGATTTCCCTGGCCGATACGGTGGGTGTCGCCGACGCGGATCTGATCCGAAAAGTCGTGACCGCAGTGGTCGACGGAGCGGGCAACCAGGAGATCGGGGTTCACCTGCACAGCACCCGCGCCGGCGCTGAGGCGAAAGTGCAGGCGGCCTTCGACGCCGGCTGCCGCCGTTTCGACGCCGCGCTGGGCGGCCTCGGGGGCTGCCCTTTCGCCCAGGATCAATTGGTGGGAAACATTCCGACGGAGGAAGTCATTCACGCCATCGCGCAGCGCTGGGTCCCCTCGCCCGTCGCCGACGATCTCAATGAAGTTTCGCGGTTAAACGAGCAAATCGGCCGGGAGTTCGGGAGTTGAACACCGACCAGCAAACCCCGAAGACCGCCAGGAAGAAGCGGCCCGCCGTGACCAGAGCCCAGCCAGCCTTCAACCGCAGTTGCCGCGCGATCGGATTTTCTACCGCGCCGGCCACCCCATCGATCGCCACCGCGAGAGGGACGCGATGCTACAACGCCAATGCCATTGACACCGAGCGCTACTGCCACACCGACAGCAAAGTAGATCACCCATTTGCTGCGGCGGCCGGTAACTACCTGCCATATGCCATAGCCCAGCGCAGTGATCCCAAATACCTCCACCGCGCCGAGAATCGCAAGAGCGATCCTGCCTTGGCCCGATGTCCCTGAGAATCCTGTCGACCCGGTACTTGGGTGGAGCAACTTCGGGCCGAAATCGATCAGCAGCAGAGTCATGATCGTGCTGATGAAAAGACCCATCAGGAGAAGCATCCAGCCGTAGCGACGGGACCAGCGTTTCGATTGCATGCCCCGCCCGCACTGCGGGCAATGCGACATCAGCCGATAAGTTTCGTAGCCGCAGTGGTAACACCTGCTGAGGTCCTCCAGATTCCGACCGTCGCCTGTGCCGTGCAGGAAGTCAGCCTTCCTCGGGTATCGCCACGGTAGTGAGCGAGCACCATCCCAGCCTCTCTCCACGCGCCAGCCGGCAATGACGTCCTCTCCGCGCGCGAGCGCTTTTTTCGTCCGCACGTCGAAATGGCGAAACAAGGCCGTGCCTCCGCCAAAGATAATCGCCATCAGCCCGTAAATGAAAAGGAAGCCCCGCATCCAACTATCGGGCGAGAGACCAGGCAGGAGAAACGCCGCCGGCGCCGTCACACCGCCGGAGATGAAGAATCGGAGCGCGATCTTGCGCCAGCGTTCTGGATTACGCATAGCTCAGAGAGAGCTAGTCCTCGAGGCGCTTCCAGGTCGCGTGAGACTTACCATCGGGATCGATCGTGGCGGTGATCTGATACAGGCGGCCTAAGTCGTGTATTGAATCGAAGGTTAGGTTATCGATCGTGGTCGGCATCATCTTTTGGTAATACTCGTGTCTCTTGAGGACGAGCACGTTTGGCTTCTGCCAGCGCACCGGCTCGGTATATTCGTGACCGAGGATCGCGCGCTCCAGCTCGTGATCGCTTTCCCGCCCGGGCGTCTCGTCTAAAGGAAGGTCGACGCGCGCGAACGAATCGCCCGCCAGTTGATAGACGGCGGTTTGCTTGCGCAGCGGGGCCGGGCGTGGCGTGCTAAACAGATTTCCCTCCTGCGGCGTTAGGTCGCTCGAGAGGCAGGCGACGCGCTTTGAATCGGGCGACCAAAGCGCTTCGCCTTCGCGGTCGGAGCCCGTCCCGATTTCGTCCGGGGTAAGATCGCAAAGCACGCGGCCGCTTTTCTTCTCGATTAGCTCCGCCCGCACGACCCTGGACTCGGACGGCGCCATTTCGTCCGAGAAAACTTTGCGGATGGCGTAAAGTTCGTTAGGCGAGGTCCAGCCGATCATCTCGCGCTGAAAAAGCAGCCTGGTCGTCTCCGGAAAATGGCGCCTGAGATAGGGAAAGCCATGGCCCAGAATCAAGTCTCGCACCATCATGCGGTAGGGCAGAGGCTGCGCAGCGAGAAACTGAGCGAACTTGGCGTCACCCAGAATGTGAAACACCATCGTCGGCACGCCACTGATGCTTTCCGCCGCCGCGCCATCGGCGTCGTGCGCGAGCTGGAAGAACTTTTTTAGCGCCTTCTGATCGCCACGCGCCGCCCGGCGCGTATCACGGCCGTAACGAAACCCGCGTCCGCTCGCAAATTCCTCGATCTCCGACACGCCGGCCGGATCCTTCTCTTCCGTCGGCAAATCCTTCTCGGTGTAATGAAGAAGTTCCGCGGGATCGTCCGTCGCGTCGGCACCGAGCCCGCAGGTCAGCGGCAATAAAGACAGCGCGCCAGAGAGTAACCAGAGGAAGCGAGACATGGCTTTCCTTTAATCGTTAGCCTTCTCCGCCGGGACGTTCCACGATTTCATCCGGCCGTCGCGCACGTCGAGCGCGACGAGGTGTTCGCTCGTGCCCGTCACGCCCTTCACCGTTTCCTGCACGATCCCGTAGAGAAGAAGATGGTCCGGAGCCTCGTAGCGATTGCGCAGATCGTGGAAAGGCAGCTTTGCGGTCCACCGCGTCTGAAAGTTGTCATCCAGCCGGGTCAACGCCGGCCGGCCCTCTTCGTCCAGCCGGGTCCGATGCAGAACGAGAAAACCATCGGGTTCCTTCAAGCGGAGCGGCTCGCGTGTGCCTTGGCGAATGAGCAGGCCGGCCGCGAGGAACTCCGGCGCCCCCGAGATCCGCGCCACGTCAAAAAGCCGATCGTGCGTGCCCTCGGTGAACTCCTTCGTTTTCCCGATTCGCGCCGACCAGAAACCGCGGCGCGCCTGCGAACCTTCATCCCAGACCACATCGGGTCTCGCAAGATGATCGCCGAACTCGTCGTGGCCCGCGTCGGCGGCTTCCTTCTCCGAGTAAAGTCCCATCCAGCGCCCGTCAATCATGGCCTGCCGGGCGAGGAAATCTTTCGTGTGATAACCGCCATTCCAACGCGTCGCCATGAATTGCACCTGCTGAAAATACTCTTCGTTAGGCGGGGTGTAGGCCTGCGCGCTATAATCCGAGGCGCGAATCTTGAAACGCCGCGCATCCGCCGCCGTCAGCACAAGTCCGCCGTCGTAGGCATAGAAGTCGAGATCCTTCGGAATCAGATCGCGCAGAGCCGGATTACGCTCCTCGATCGTCGCGCGATCGGCCAGTCTGCTGCCGTCCCTGCTCGAAATCGCGACCGGTCCATCATTTAAAAACAACCAGACAACTTCACCTTCCTGTCCCAGCAGTCGCGCCTGGGCCACGCGCCCGCCCCCCTCCTCCTTTACGGTGAGCAGCCGTTTCTTCCAAAACCGGTCCGCCGTTGCGGGATCATGCGACTGCAGGTCGAAATGGTAGTAAATCTCCGTCACCCATTTGCCGATCGTGCGCGTGCCGCCGAGATGGCGGGTCTTTTGCTCCTCCTGTTTCAGCAGCAACCACAAGCGCGGCTGACCCGCCTCCTGCACGAGGGCGGGCGGACCTTCGCGCTCCGGCGGCCGGAAACTGCTGCGGTTACAGGATGAGAGCGAGACTGCCAGTGCGAGGCTGGCGGGCGAGAACAAGACGCGGCCGCTTCGCTTCGTTAGGATCAACATTCGGCGAGTCTGCCAACCCGCGCGTCGCCGTCAATCCATAAGCGCACTCATCATTTCGAAAGAGCCAGTCTTCGCGTTTTAATTTTGAGTTCCTGCGCGAAAAAGCGTCACTCCCGGTCTGTCAAAGCGCGGGCCAACGGCGAGTGTAACGCGTGCGGCCTGCGGAACGAAAGCGCTCGCCACCGCCGTGGGCCAATCCTGGTGCCAGAACTAGAGGATGAACGGGACGATCCGCTTCACTCGCTCTCGATAGCCAGCGTATTGGTCGGGGAACTGCTTCAGCATCACTGCTTCTTCGAGGGTCGATTTGATCCAGAAGCTGACGGCGATGAGGAGGAATCCAAGGAGGCCGCCGATGTTCCCGTGCTGGATCGCGGTGGCGAGCGCCATGGCGAGCAGGCCGGTGTAGATCGGATGACGAACCAGCCGATAGGGGCCGCGCACGATCAATTCGTGGTTTTCTTTCAGAGTAACCGTGCCGCTCCAGTTACGTCCGAGAAGGGCCCGGGCCCAGAAACAGAAGCCAAGTCCGCCGAGGCAAAGGATGGCAGCGGCAACAAGCAGGGCGTCGGCGTGCGGAATGATGCGGAGGTTGAGCGGGCCCGGAAGACGTGAGCTACGAAAGAGGAGCCAGCCGCCGATTACGATCGGCAGGATGTAAGCCAAACGCTGAGGGCCGGGCTGGCGGTAGATGGTTCGATTGGTGAAGATCGCCGCCAGCAGCCAGACAATAATAAAAACGCCCCAGCAACTGCTGATAATCTGCTTAACGAGTGGTTCCATGAAACTGCGGCCCGCCTTGTAGTGATGGGGGGCCTTTGCCTGACAGCTATCTTTGGCTGCACCGCGCTAGGTCTGGACCACGCCCATGTGGAAACGGGCGCCCTGCGGCATGGGACGGCTGACGTAGCCTAGCAATCGCAGAAGGACGTCGCGCGTCGCGCGTGGTTGGATGATCGCGTCGACCCAGCCGCGGGCGGCGCCGTAACGAATGTCGGTTTGTTCTTCGTAGGTTTCCTTCACCTTGGCCCGCAGTTGCTCGAGCTCGTCGGGAGTTGCCTACTTGTCGCCGCGTTCGCGCGATTTCGCGAGAACGGAAAAAACCGTGTCGGAAGCCTGGGCCGCGCCCATCACGGCGTAGCGCGCGTTAGGCCAGGCGAGGATAAAACGCGGATCGTAGGCTTTGCCGCAAAGCGCATAGTTGCCCGCGCCAAAGGAACCGCCGACCACGACCGTGATCTTCGGCACGATGGAATTGCTGACGGCGCTAACCAGTTTCGCGCCGCTGCGGATGATTCCGCTCTGTTCCGCGTCGCGCCCCACCATGAAGCCGGTCACG
>DATBDG010000056.1:0-4490 GCA_036270055.1 Chthoniobacterales bacterium | reverse complement strand
GCCCGCGACAATGTTTCGGACCGGGTAAAGGGCTTTGGCCTGGGAGCTGATGACTATCTCATCAAGCCCTTCCATTTCTCTGAGCTTCTGGCGCGCGTCCGCTCCCTCATGCGGCGCTCGCCCGAACGACGCGAGGAAGTTATCACCGTGGGAGATCTGGAGATCGATCCCCGCCGCCATAAAGTGACACGGGCTGGGACCATTCTGAATCTTACCCCCAAGGAATTCTCCTTGCTCCTCTTTCTCGCTTCTTCTGCTGGCGACATTGTTTCGCGGACTGAGATCGTGGAGCAGGTCTGGGACATTAACTTTGATACCGGCACCAACGTTGTCGATGTCATGATGCGCCGCCTCCGGTCAAAAATGGACGACCCCTTCGAAAAGAAGATGATTCAGACCATTCGCGGCGTCGGCTATGTCCTTAAAGCCGACTAAGTCTATTCCGTTGATCGGACCGGCGGCGGAGCCCCGCACCTGGTCCATGACGATTCGGCTGGTCCTTTTTTTCACGGTTGCCGCGGCGGGGTTGCTCCTCTTTGCCATGGCAGCTTCCTTTTGGATCGTGATTCAACACGTGGATCACGATAACGATCGCTATCTCACGGATAAGCTCGCCGCAATTCGAGCCGATATGGCCGCGGATTCCGGACCGCAGTCTCTGAACCGGGAACTGAGTATCATCCGTGCGGCGGATAAGGCCTATACGGTCCGGGTCCTGGATGCGACCGGCAACGTGGTCGCGGAGAGCCCCAAAATGCGCGGAGTGCTGCCGATCGAGATTTTTCCCAAGGCGCTCTCCGTGCCCGGACAACGCCCCGCGACCCAGATCTATCACGCCCGCAATCACAAGACCTTCGCGCTCGCGACCGCCTTCGCCGATCTCGGCAACCAGCGTCTGGTCCTGCAACTCGCGCAGGACCGCACCCATGACCAGCGATTCGCCGTTCGTTATGCCGGCCTCCTCACGGTCATGCTCGCTTGTGCCGTTGTTACCTGTGCCGGAGTAGCCGTCCTTGTGACCCGGCGCGGCCTGCGTCCCTTAAAGCGGCTGGCCGAGTCGATCGAGCGGATCGGCGCGATGCACCTCGACGAGCGCGTGCCCACGAGGGGATGGCCGGACGAACTGCAACCGCTCGCGATTGGCTTTAACAAAATGCTCGCCCGGCTCGAGGATTCTTTTACGCGGCTCTCGCAATTTTCCGCCGACCTCGCGCACGAGCTGCGGACCCCCATCGCCATCCTGCGCGGCGAAGCGGAAGGCGCGCTAACCAAACCACGCAGCTCCGAACAATATCGGGAAGTGATCGAGTCGAGCCTGGAGGAAATGCAGCGTCTCTCTGCCATGATCGACAACCTGCTTTTCCTGGCGCGGGCAGAGACGATCGACTCAGTGAACCCGGATTTTCTTGATGGCCGCGCAGCGATTGAGAACGTTTGCGAATTTTATGAAGCGCTCGCGCAAGAGCAGGGCGTCGAGCTGAAGAGCGAGGGTAAAGGCCAGGTCTATGCCAAACCGGTTTTATTCCGGCGCGCCTTGATCAATCTGATCACCAATGCGCTACGCTTCACGCCTTCGGGTGGACGCGTCACCGTTTCCCTGCGACATCGCGATGGCGCGAGTGAGGTCGCGGTCGCCGACACCGGTTGTGGCATCCCCTTGCAGCATGTGCCAAACGTGTTCGATCGTTTTTTCCGCGGCGACGCGCCGCGCAGTGCCCAGGGCACCGGGCTTGGACTGTCGATTGTGAGATCGATCATGCAGATGCATGATGGCAGCGCCAGGCTCGAGAGTAACGTCGGTCAAGGGACGGTAGTGACCCTGACTTTTCCCGATCGCCCATCGGTTTCCGATCCGAAGGTGAGTTCTTCGGTCTGATCGCGATGGAAATTCCGGCGAAAGCCTGCATATTGCCTGCTCTCTCCTCCTGGTGATGAAATTCAAGGCGCTCTGCATTTCGCTGCTCTTCTTCTCCGCCAGCTCGCTTTTTGGCTACGCCCTCGAAGGAGAATCCTGGACTCTTAACCGCACCGTCGTGCTGCAGCTATCACTGGGTGATGCGGCGACCTTGAGCGACGGATCGACTTCATTCAATCAGGTCGCCCTGGCCGCGCTCAATATCTGGAACCAGTACCTGGCCCATCTCTCGCTCGCGGGGATTGTGGCTTCGCCAGTTCACCCAGTCAGCGGCGACGATGAGCTGTCAGCCTTCTTCTCCGACACTGTTTTCGGCGACACCTTCGGCAAAGGCGTCCTCGCGATCACTCTCCTGAGTTTTCGCGATACCGTTTTCGAAGAGAGCGACACCATCTTTAACTCCACCTACACCTGGGATTCTTATCGTGGACCACTCAACGATGTTGGCCCGGATTTCCGCCGCGTCGCCCTGCATGAGTTTGGGCACACCCTCGGCCTGGATCATCCCGATGACGCCGGCCAAACGGTCGCCGCCATCATGAACTCGCACATTAGCGATCTCGACAACCTTCAGCCGGACGACATCGCGGGCGTGCAGTCTATCTACGGGAACGGTCCTGCCTACCAATCGTCCGTCAGCGGCCCGGTGCTGCTCAATCTTTCCACCCGTGCGCTCGTCAGCACGGGCGATGATGTCTTGATCGGCGGCTTTATCGTGCAGGGCACTCAACCCGCGACCGTCATTCTGCGCGCCATCGGCCTTTCCCTCAGCGCCCAAGGTCTCGCCGGCGCGCTCTATGATCCGATGATCACGGTTTACGATTCGAATCAACGCCAGATCGCGACCAACGACGATTGGTTCACCGGCGCCAACGCCGAGACCATTGCCAGCTTCCATCTCGATCCGCCCAATAGCCGCGAATCCGCCGTTTACCTCACTTTGCAACCGGGCGCCTACACCGCCATCGTGGAAAGTTTCCACGACGCGCAGTCCCCGCCGAGCAACGGCGTCGGCCTCTTCGAACTCTACGATTTGCAGACCACGGGCGGCCGCGCCGGTAATATCTCCACCCGGGGCGATATTCTCGGCGGCGACAATGTTCTCATCGGCGGTTTCATCATTGGCGGCACGGAAACCAAAACAGTCGTCGCCCGCGCCCTCGGGCCGTCGTTAGGCGCAGCCGGGGTGGCCAATCCCCTGGCCGATCCGACGCTCGACCTCCGCGACAGCAACGGCGTCCTCGTCCAATCCAACGATGATTGGCAGGCGGGACCCGACCATCAAACCATCTCCGACGACGGTCTCGCGCCGACCAATGCGAAGGAATCGGCCCTCCTCGCCACGCTCAGCCCCGCCCCTTACACCGTCATCGTAAGCGGGGTCAACGGAGCGACCGGCATCGGCCTGGTGGAAATCTACGACACCAGCCCTGCTCCGCCGTAACTTTTCGCTCCGCGAGACGCGGCCCAGCATGTCGTTAGGCGAGTCCGGTCTTAACCCAGCTCGCGCCCGCGCGCCGTCGCCGCTTCCACCGCTGCGCGCAGGCCGCTGGCGGTCCCCAGTTTTTCCATCGCGGCGAGACCGGCCGCCGTCGTTCCGCCCGGAGTGATGACCATGCGGCGCAACTCCTCAGGCGAAAGCCCGCTCTCGAGGGCGAGCTGCGCCGCGCCTCGCACCGTCTGGGTGGCCAGGCCTAACGAAATCTCGGGAGGCAATCCGCAGTTCGTTCCGCCCTCCGCCAGCGCTTCGATCACGGTGTAAACAAAGGCTGGTCCGCTCCCGGCCAGCGCTGTCACCGCGTCGATCTGTTCTTCCTCCACTTCGGCGACGAACCCGATCGCGGAGAAAATCTCACGCGCCCGCGCCAGATCGGCCTCCGAGGTGCGTGCGCCGCGCGCCAGCGCTGTCGCCGCCTGGCAAACCGCCGCCGGCGTATTCGTCATCGCCCGCATGAAACGCGCTCCTCCCCTTCCCTCCATGCTCGCCACCCGCACCCCGGCCGCGAGTGAAATAACCAATTTATTCTCGATCGCCTTTCCCAGACCCTCGACCACCGCAAGCACCACCCCCGGTTTCACCCCAATCAAAATCGTTTCCGCTCCCTCTGCGACCTCGGCGTTCTCTGCGGTTAAACAAATCCCCAGCTCCGCACCCAGCGCCGTGCGCGCAGCGTCGTTAGGCTCGCTTACCAAAATCTCGTTAGGCAGACAAAATTTCGCGCGCATGAGGCCGCGCATGACGGAGCCCGCCAGCTTGCCGCCGCCGATGAATCCGAGCCGATAGCGCAGGTCGTTGGTTTGTAAACTCATGGGATGAGCGGATATTAACCGATGGTAAGCGTCGGTGTAAATTTCGGTCTCGACCTCGCCGCGGAAATCACCGCGCTGAAGGCGGAACGCAAGGCCGTCATCCTCGCCCACAACTATCAGGTTCCCGAAATCCAGGATGTGGCCGACTTCGTCGGCGATTCGTTAGGCCTGAGCTTCCAAGCGGCGAAAACCGATGCCGAAGTCATTCTCTTCTGCGGCGTTCACTTCATGGCTGAGACCGCAAAAATTCTCAACCCAGCCAAGA
>DATBDG010000055.1:0-4036 GCA_036270055.1 Chthoniobacterales bacterium | reverse complement strand
CGTCGCCTTTGAAGGAATAACCGCCCTGGATGGTGGAAACGAAGTCGCCGCTGCTCATGGGCGGAGAATAGAGGTCGCCTTCCCGGGGCGCAAGCTCGCCACTTTACGCCTAACGATCGAACATCAATCAGATGTGTTCGTTAGGCCAAAAGAGCTTTCGAATTCTTTTCTGGTCACTCCAGATCCGCTTGATAGCCTGATTATTCCTGAATAATGAAAACCACGCTCTTCTCACTCACATTCACCTCTCTTCTCGCCACCTCCGCCGCCTTTGCGCAATGGAGCTCCGATCCGATGACGAATCTTGGGGTCGCGCTGCGGTCCGGCGATCAGGTGCAGCCCAAGATCCACGCTACCTCCAACGGCGGCTCCTACATCAGCTGGTTCGACAACGACCCGAATGGGCACCCGCCCTTTGGTTACGACGTCTTTCTGCAACGGCTGAGCGAACGCGGCGTGCCGCAGTTTCGCGGCAAAGGTGTGCGGATCGCCGATCTCGGGATGAGCTCGACCCAGGACTACGGCCTGGACGTCGATGCGGATGGCAACGCCCTCCTCGCCTTCCTCGACGATCGTTTTGGGTCCGACACGGTGGTTACCGCGATGAAAGTAAGCCCGCGGGGCGAGCGGCTTTGGGGTCGAGGCGGCCGTCAGCTTGGCACCGGCAGCGACTTTAGAGGGAATCCGAAAATCGCCGCGACTTCCGACGGATCCATCGTCGTCGGCTACATCGACAACAGCGATCTCATTTTCCAGAAATTCGATTCCGCCGGGAACGCGATCTGGGGGACGGACGGCGTCAAGGTCACGGCGCCAACCGGCCTGACCTACTCCCTGGCGGATCTGCACGGGAGCGACGGGGGCTCAGTGATCTTTTCCTTTGTTTCCGCGGCGGGTTTCAGCGGCCCGAAACATCTTCTCGCGAACAAGCTCAGCGCGGCGGGCGATCTGCTTTGGGGTGCCGATCACGTCGCGGTGTTCGACGGCGGCTCACTTCAGTTTGGGAATTTCCCGCCGTTTATCACCGACGGATCGGGCGGCGCGGTTTTCGGTTGGTATCAGGTCTCGCCACTGCAATCACTCGCCCAGCACATCCTGAGCGACGGGAGCGAAGCCTTCCCGCATAACGGCACCGCCGGTTCCATCGACGCCTCACACAACCAAGTGAACCCGAGTGTCTCCTATGATCCGACGACCGACTCGACCTACCTCGCTTGGAATGAACAACTCCCCGGCCCGGTCACAAACGAGGGAATTTCGGCTCAGAAATTCGATGCGGCCGGCGCCCGGCAGTGGGGAGACACCGGCGTGGTCGTGCAGGGATTCACTTCGGCCCCTGTCCTCAATGTCACGAGCGTCTTCACGGCCGCGGGACCGCTCGTCGTCTGGTCGTCGGAAGCTGCCTTTGCACAGGATACGATCATGGGCGCCAAGCTGGACTCGACGGGCGCATTGATTTGTCCGCCGTTTGCCGTTTCGTCCATTCTTTCCTCCAAATCGCGCCTCAATCTCACCTTGTCCAGCAGCGGCCTGGCCCTTGCTACATGGAGTGACGGACGTAATGACGGCGGCGACATCTACGCGCAGGATATCAAGGCGGATTGCAGCCTCGGGCTGTAACTCCCGCCGGGCCGACGCGGCGGCAAAGCCTGGTAAGACTCGCTGCCTCCGGGCCAAAGCCCTTGACGAATTTGACCGGAGAATTGCATTCTCGTTACTGTAATTTTCAGATTTGCGCATCATGTCCAAAAAGAAGCATCCCGTAATTATCCTTGGCGGTGGCCCGGCCGGCTCCGTCACCGCGATGAATCTCCTCCGGCGCGGCATCACGCCCGTCATCGTGGAGCGGGATGATCATCCGCGTTATCACGTCGGCGAATCGCTCACCGGGGCGACCGCGCTTTCGCTTAAGGACCTGGGGCTGGGGCCGGCGATCGAGGCGCAGAATTACCCGATCAAACACGGCGCGGTCTTTTACGGCCCGGACGGCAAGAACGACTTCTGGGTCGGGCTGGTGCGGCGGGATGAAAACTTCGTGCAGATACCGAATTACACTTGGAACGTGATGCGGAGCACCTTCGACAAGATCCTCTTCGAGGCCGCAATCGAGCGGGGGGCGATCTGGATGAAGGCGACGGCCGTAGCTCCGATCGTGAAAGACGACGCCGTCATTGGACTCACCATCCGGACGCCCGGGGGAGCGACCGAGAATCTCTATTCCGATGTCCTGATCGACGCCTCCGGTTGTGCCACCTTCCTCGCCAATCATCGCGTTACCGGGCGCAAAGTGCCCGGCAATTCCGACAAGCAGATCGCGCTCTTCAGCCAGTTTGCCAACACCGTGCGCGACAGCGGCGCGGAGCGGCATCAACAGCCGGGTAACACCCTCCTCTATTATCAGGCGAAACATTATTGGGCCTGGTTCATTCCGGTAACCGATGAGCTGACCAGCGTCGGCGTCGTCTTCACGGCCGAGCATTTCAAAAGGGCCCGGATGACGAAGGAACAAGTGTTCCTGCACGAATGCCGGCACATGACGCCGGTCCTCTCTGAGCGGCTGCCCGATCTCACGCCGCAGGAGCCGATCAACGCCATCCCGAACTTCTCCTACCGCGTGCAAAATTACACCGGCAAAGGCTTCGTCTGCATCGGCGACGCGCACCGCTTCATCGACCCGATCTTCGCCTACGGGGTTTACTTTGGGATCCAGGAAGGCGAGTTCGCCGCCAGCACCATCGCGCAATTGCTCTCAGGCGAAATTCGCACTGATGGCAATCCATTTGCCGATTTCGAACGCCTTTGCGACGAGGGCAACGAAGTGGTCGAGGACGTGATCGGCGTGCTCTGGGAATACCCGCTCGCGTTCCAGCGCATCGTGACCTGGAGGGACAAGGAATCGGCCCTCGACCTCCTCTCAGGCCGCATCTACGGCGCGATAGGCGCGAACAATGTCGCGCGCATTGCGATGCGTAAGCTGATGGCGACAAAGGAAGCCGAGCGCGCCGCTCTCCAGGAACTCGACCACGAGCGCGGTGAGCTGGAACTGGCGACCGCCTGAGGCGTCATTCTCGCACCCGCCCCTCCCGTTGCCGTCGCCGTCCATGACCGCGGACGCCGACGTTTTATTCCCCCACTTGCAGAGCAGGGCGAGCAGCGCTTAGGTCTCAATCCCCGACCCGCGTGCCTCGTGGTGTAATGGTAGCACGAGAGATTCTGGATCTCTTTGTCAAGGTTCGAGTCCTTGCGAGGCAGCGAGCACAAAGTTAGAACACTCCACGAGGGAAGCAGTCAGAACAGGCAGAACCTGCTGATTTAGACAGCGAACGATTTCGAAGTGATCCGAGAGGCGAGGTTCTTCAACCTTCTCCTGCGCGTCGTCGGCTATTTCCGGATGACCACCAGGCCAATTGGCTCCTGGTTTGGCGCCTGTGGCAGGACGACGGGGCTGATGGTTTCACTGATCGTGCCATCGCCATGGCAATTTAGCACGTGGAGTTCGATCCCCGACTGGACATAGAGAAACTCCTCCGTCGGGTCGAGCGCGATATTGTGCGGGTGCTCGTTGCTGCCGACCAGAGCCAGAGTCTGGAGCAGGACCGGGTCGAGTGGGTCGGCGAGATCAAAGACCGAGATGGTGCCGCTCGCCGTCTCGGAGGTGTAGAGCAAGGTGCCGGCCGCATTCGTCGTCAACCAGCAGACCAGAGATCCGGCCGCATTCGGGACCGTTCGGACGAGTGTCAAATGGCCGACATTCGTATACCGGTAAACCACGACTTCGTTCGTTCCGGGAAGGCCCCCATATAAGACCCGTTTCCGGGGAGAGAGCGCCTCGCCCAAGAATGGACTTTCGCTCGGAGGAGCCATCGAACTCGTTTCCGAGAGAATGCCATCCCGGCCAATCTTATAGGCGGCCAACCGCGGAGTATTGACTTCCATGCCGAACATCAGTTGACCACTCCTCTGGATCAAGGCCTGGGCGGGAGAAGAGTCAGCCGCCAGCTCCAAGGTCGAGCCGGGATTCATGGTCAGGCTGCCG
>DATBDG010000054.1:0-2281 GCA_036270055.1 Chthoniobacterales bacterium | reverse complement strand
TCTGCTTCGGTTTCGACAGGCTGAAATCGAGCGCGACCAGCATCTGTGGCATCGCGCTCGGGAAATGATTCAACGACCCGGCAAAGGCCGCGATCGTTTTCTGCGCCTTCTCGCGCAGCGTTTTGGCGTCGCGAATCTGCGCCAGGCGCAGGAGATTGCGGGCGGCGATCGAGCTCGCGGCCGGTTCCGCGTTGTCGTTATCTTCCTTTAACCGGATCAGCACGCTCGGGTCGTCGCCGGCGCTCGTGAAGTAGCCCCCGTTCCGATCGTCCCAGAAAAGCCGGTCCTGGGTCGCCTGCAGCTGCTCCGCGAGCTGAAGCCATTGCACGTCGAATGAGGTTTCGTAGAGATCGAGCAATCCCTGGATGTAAAAGGCGTAGTCCTCTGCGAACCCGGCAATCTCCGACGGCCCCTCGCGGTAACTGCGCAGCAGAGCGTGGTTTTTCTCGAGGTAAAGTTTTTGCCTAACGAACTCGCCCGCCCGGGTCGCGGCCTCGAGATAGCTCGGGTCGCCCAGGACCTGCGCTCCACGGGCGAAAGCGGAAATCATGAGTCCGTTCCAGGCCGTGATGATCTTGTCGTCGAGGTGAGGGCGGGGCCGTTTCTGCCGCAGCTCGAGGAGGGTGGCGCGCCGGTAACGCATCGACTCGTCGACATCCAGTTCGCTCTTCCCGAAATGCTTCGCCGTCTCGGTGAAGTTCTGTGGCTGGTAAAGAATGTTCTTGCCCCCAAATTCCCCCTGCGGATCGCTCCCCTCCGGCGCGTTGCCCTCCGCCGCGACCCCATACTGGTAATCGAACAGCTCGGCATACTCCCCGAGCGTGTGGTCGATCTCCTCTTTCGTCCAGACGTAATAGGCACCCTCGGCTTTTTCCGTCCCGTCCGATGTCGTTAGGCTGTCGGCATCCTCCGCCGAATAAAATCCGCCGCCTTTAGCGGTCAGATCGCGCCGCACATAATCGAGCGTGTCGCGTGCGATCGTTTCGTACTGAAGGTCGCCCGTGATTTGGTAGGCATCGAGGTAAGCGCTCGCGAGTTGCGCCTGGTCGTAGAGCATCTTTTCGAAATGCGGCACCCGCCAGAGACCATCGACCGAGTAACGATGAAAGCCGCCACCCAACTGATCGTGGATCCCGCCCGCCGCCATCTTCCGCAGGGTGAGCAACGCCATCCCAAGCGCCGCCTCGCCTTTCTCCGAATTAGGCGGCGAACGGTGATAAACATCGAAGAGGAAATTCAACGTAACCGGCCGCGGAAATTTAGGCGGACCGCCAAATCCGCCCTCGCGCGAATCATAGCTGCGCGCGATTTGCTCATAGGCAGCATCGATCGCTTTTGTCTCGACTTTTGTCGCGCCAGGCGCGGCCGCCGCGGAATGAGCCAGCGCGGTCATGATCTGGTTCCCGCTCTCGCTAATTTTGACCCGATCTTTTTCCCAGGCATCCGCGATCCGGTGCAAGACCTTGAGAAAACTTGGCTGCCCGTAGCGATCTTCCGGCGGGAAATACGTGCCGCCGACAAACGGTTTCAGCGTCGGGGTGAGAAAGACACTGAGCGGCCAGCCGCCGCCGCCGGTCGTCGCCTGGACAAAGGTCATATAAACCCGATCCACGTCCGGCCGTTCCTCGCGATCTACCTTGATGTTGACGAAGCGCGAGTTCATGAAAGCCGCCACCTCTTCGTTCTCGAACGATTCGTGTTCCATCACGTGGCACCAATGGCAGGTGGAATAACCGATCGAGAGAAAAATAGGTTTCTTTTCCCGCTGCGCCTTTTCGAAAGCCTCCTTGCCCCACGGATACCAGTCGACCGGATTATGCGCGTGCTGAAGGAGGTAGGGCGACTTTTCCTGCGCGAGCCGGTTGGTGTGTTGGTAATGCGCGGGCGGTTTATCGGCCACGGGTGGAGTCGGAGTCACCCGGCAACTTACAGGCAAAGTCGGCCGGCGCGAAAGCGCAACATGGCGCTTGTGCAGCCCAAGCGCGCCGGAGAAAGTCGGTTGTGCGAAAACTGCTCGCGATCGTGATGGCGCTCCCGCTTTTCCAAACCGCCGCCGCCGACCTCCATGTCTTCGCCGCCGCCAGCCTGACCGATGCGCTGAAGGAAATCGCGGCCGACTTCGAAGAACAAAGCGGCACGCGGGTGAGCTTGAACTTCGGCGGCTCAAGTCTCCTCGCCCGCCAGATCGAGGAAGGCGCGCCGGCTGACGTGTTCCTTTCCGCGGATGAAGCGAAAATGGATCAGTTGCAGAAGGACGGCCTGATCGATCCGGCGAGCCGCG
>DATBDG010000053.1:0-37199 GCA_036270055.1 Chthoniobacterales bacterium | reverse complement strand
GTTGGAGTCGGAGTCGGCGTTGGAGTCGAGGTTGGCGTTGGAGTCGGGGTTGGCGTTGGAGTCGGGGTTGGGGTTGGGGTTGGAGTGGGCGTCGGCGTTGGAGTTGGAGTCGGCGTTGGAGTTGGAGTTGGCGTTGGAGTTGGAGTTGGCGTTGGAGTTGGAGTTGGGGTTGGGGTTGGGGTTGGGGTTGGGGTTGGAGTGGGCGTCGGCGTGATCCCTTTCACACCCATCGAAAAGTCGTAGGGTTGGTCAAAGTTGGCAGTGGACGTAAAGATGGCCTCAAAGAAGTTGCTGTCGAAGAAGGCGTTTTGATTGTTGCCCGGAGGCATGCCGACAGCGTTGGCGCCAGAGGTCGACGAATCAAATGAACGTCCGGTCAGGTCGCCGCCAATCGGCGTGACATTGAGGAAGTAACTCCCCGTCGGGAGCATCGGGAGCATGACGCTGAGGCCGGTAACCTCTACCTGGACTTCGTCAAAACCGAACCCGGTGCGACCCGTTGGGATCACCGCAGGGGTCATGGTCATACCGCTGGCGATCAAGGCGCCGCCGTTGCCTTCGCTGATGTCTTGTCGGATTTCCCAGGTCGCGCCGGTGATAAATGTGTCCGACAGGTTATCGGAGAACACAGAGGTCACGTCCCATCCGCCCGGGTCCGTCACGATGAAATCGTCGTAGACACTGCCGTACTGGTCTTGCCCGAGGCTGGTGTCCCGTTCGTTGCTAAGAGCGTTGACCCCGTCAAAGTCGCCATTGTACCACAGCGTCGTGGCCGGAGGGCCAAAGGCCGTTACCTGCGAAAATGCAGCCGACCCGCCCGCGGCAATGTCGAAATTCCAGCTAATGCCAGCACCGTTGTCCTCAAAAATCGGGCAGGTACAGCTGTCTGGAAAGGGTGCCTTGAGACCAATGGCACCCCAGATCAAGCTAAACTCGTCTTCATAGAAATTGTTGCCGCCGATCAAAGGGTTCCATTGCTCGATGCGGTCAGGAGGCGTGTTGTCAGCGTTGACCGAACAGCCGACAGCTTTCCGATCACCGGACGTTGTTGCGAACCCGAAGCCCTCATCTGATGCTGCAAGATACGAATCGCCCGCCCGATACAGGATACCGCTCGCGGAAACATTTCCGGTGTTTAGGATGAGGATGCCGGTCTGGTAGAACTCGTTGCCGGCCGCGTAGGTGTCAGTCTGTTGGATCTGAAGACTGGTCTGGCCGACATTCACGACGGTCACGACCTTGAACGGGTCCAACGAAGTCCCGCTACCAGTGACGCCCGTTTGGCTGACCGGGGTGAAAGCGGTGTGTGCACCCAGTCCATCCGTGGCCGTGCCGTTATGCGAGCCGAAGTCGGGAGAATAAAGAATCCCACCGGTGGCGAGGAAAGTTCCGCAGTCGCCCGGTATTGCCGCTGGAGGGAAAAACTCGCCAGTTGCTTCGTCGGAGACCTCTGTAACTTGGGCGCTCAGCTCGTTCCCGATATAGATGTGAGTCAGGGGCCCGGCCGAGGCGATGTCCTGGAACGGCGTGGACACAAATGCCGAATTGGCCCGGATCAGCCAGTTGCCCACGAGGCCAAAGGACTCAATCGTCGCTACCGGCAGCTCGTTGTTGTTCAGATTCTGGATGTCGCCTTGGACAGAGTCACCCGCGATGTAGCTCCGGTCGGAAAAGGTCGGATCTGTCTCATCGAAAGCGGAGGGGGATTGTCCTGCGACATGGGTTACGAGGAAGCCGACAAAAAAATTCGCCGTCGTAATGAACGTTGAAGAAATATCGACGGTGAAGAAAGCGTCCGTCCCCTGGTCTGGGATAACCCCGGCGGCGGTCGTTAGGAGGACCGCGTCCTGCGGATTGCCATCTCCGTTGGGATCGCTCCAGAGAGCGACGGTGAATGGGAGTCCCACCAGGCTGGGATCGGGAAAGGATGGCGTGCCCCAGGCGATGTCAACAGAAGTGATTTCTTCTGCGCCAGGAACGACTGCGAACTCGTTCAGACAAATAATGTCTCCGCCGGCCGTGAGGCCGATGGAGTCTTCCGCAGTTCCGTCGTCCAGGACGTAGGCCGCCGCGGGACGGACCAACTTATGAATCGGGTTAACGAACGGCGTTCGGGAGATTCCATATCTTTCTCGGGCCGAGGAAACGCCTGGTCTCTCGGCCTGCCGCCCGCCGCCTTGGGCGCCGGTCGCGACAAAAGCAAGCAAAAGCAATGTGGTCGACATCACCTTCAACAGCGGAGCACATTTAACTCGATCGGCCGCAACGCGGTCCGGCCAAGTGAATGTTTTGCGGGGACGCCGAACGAGAGCTGCGATGCGCGAGCGGATCTTGTTCGCCTTGCTATTAGAGGAATAAGTTATCATGGGGGTTTTTAGGTTGAGGTGAGCGTCGTCAGCCTCCGTTTTGGGAGATGACGAGCACACACGGAGGTGGAGGACGGAGGTGGAGGAGAAGAAAGTCTTCGATAAGCCTGAACGGAGTCGAGTCTCGTCAGGCGAGGTGCGGCCGCGACGGCACCCGATAATTGAAAACGGCCTCCGGGGTCAGGCAACAGTTGTAGGCAGAGCGGCTGCTTATGGAGCAGGAAACCAAAGCCGCGATGAGACGGGCCATGCATGATGCAACCAGTGCATTAGCGATTGCTGCGCTTTAGATCTTGGTTGGCAAGCTTTTTTTGTTGAATTCGGGCTTTTGTTGGTGTCATCCGAAACCGCTCTGAGGTACCCTTCTCCAATTGGGGGCGTAAGAACGATCGCGAATCGACCCTGTCGATGACTTCCCAAAGATGGGTCGCGCTAACGAAAAGCCGCCGTTTCGCCGAAATTTTTAGCGAGATCTTCCAGGTGTTCGTCCATGTATTTCGTTTGGCCGAAGAGTCGGGTCATGACGCGGAAGAGCGGGTTTTTGAAGATTGCGACCTCGGTCAGCACGACGCGGGAGCCGCCGTCGACCGGCGTGATCTCGTAGGTCCAGGAACCGGCAAAGGGCCCGCCGTCGTCACCCATCGCGCGGACGAGATGGCTCGGGGGGGTGCTTTCCGTGGTGATAATGGTCATCGTCATTCCCCCGTTGAACGTTTGAAGAGTGGCTTCCTTGCCCTCAACCGGCGGGAGCATGGCCACCTTCTCGGTGTTGCGATTCCATTTGGCTAGATTCTTCACGTCGGCGAGAACGGCGAAGACCGCCGCTGGCGACTGTTGCAAGGTGATGGAGCGCGACACAGTCGTTTTCACCGGCAGGGCGTAGCCGACGAAAAAAGCCGCGCCGATCAGGAGCGCGAGCAGAATCAGGAGGTAGAGAAGCCATTTCATGAAGCCGGGAATCGCAAAACTTTCGGCCGGAGGCGAGTGCAAAATGCGTCCGGCGCGCGGCAACGAGCGGAAGATTTTTGTGGCTTTCTTCTTGAAAAGTTTCGCTGGATACTGAGTGTCAGATTCCGCATCTATGGACGCTCCTTCATCCGTCTCGCACGCTGCCCACGATCCGCACCATCCAGAGGAACATCACGAGCACTACGAGCCGGGTTTCTGGCGCAAGTGGGTCTTCTCGACCGATCACAAGATGATCGGCATCCAGTATGGAGTGACCGGCCTCGTCTTCCTTTTCCTCGGCTTCAGTTTGATGATGCTGATGCGCTGGCAGCTCGCTTTTCCCGGCACCAAACTGCCGGTCGTCGGTCAGATGCTGGAGAACGTCTTCGGCCCCGGGGCGGTCGCGAACGGAGTCATGACCCCGGAGTTTTACAACTCGTTAGGGGCGATGCACGGCACGATCATGATCTTCCTCGGAATCGTGCCGGTGGCCTTCGCCGCCTTCGGGAATTTCGTCGTCCCGCTCCAGATCGGGGCGCCGGACATGTGCTTCCCGAAGATCAACATGGCGAGCTTCTGGGCCTTTTTTGCCGGCGGGGTGGTGATGCTGGTGAGTTTTTTCGTCCCGGGCGGCGCGGCCAAGAGCGGTTGGACTTCCTATACACCGCTGTCCGATATCGTGGACAAAGGACCGACCTACCTTCCGATTTTTAACGGCCAGACGCTCTGGTTGATCGGGTTCATTTTGCTCATCACTTCGTCGTTGCTGGGCGCGGTCAATTTTATCGCCACTATCATTCAGCTCCGGGCTAAGGGAATGACCTGGATGCGGCTGCCGTTCTTTGTCTGGGCGCAGTTCGTGACCGCGTTCCTGCTCCTGCTCGCTTTCCCGCCGCTGGAGTCGGCGATCGTGATGCAGTTGATGGACCGGCTCGCGGGCACGAGTTTCTTTTTGCCAACTGGCCTGGTCGTCAATGGGGCGCAGGTATCGATCAGCGGCGGTGGCAGCCCGTTGCTCTGGCAGCATCTCTTCTGGTTTCTCGGGCACCCGGAGGTTTACGTGCTGATTCTGCCCGGCATGGGGATCGTGGCGGAAATCATCGCGAACAACACCCGCAAGCCGCTCTGGGGTTACAAGTCGCTCGTCCTCGCCGCCCTCGTCCTTGGGTTTCTTTCCTTCATCGTCTGGGCCCACCACATGTGGTTGACCGGCATGGGCACGGTCGTGAGCGCCTTTTTCCAGACCACGACGATGATCATCTCGATCCCGTCGGTCATCATTCTGAGCGCATTTTTCATCTCGCTTTGGGGCGGGTCGATTCGATTTACCGTCCCGATGCTTTTCGCGACGGCCTTCCTTCCGATGTTCGGGATCGGCGGCCTAACGGGCATCCCGCTCGCCTTCAACAGCGCCGATCTTTACCTGCACGACACCTATTACGTGATCGCGCACTTCCACTACATCGTGGCGCCGGGCACGATCTTCGCGGTCTTTGCCGGAGTCTATTATTGGTTCCCTAAAGCGACCGGGCGCAAGATGAACGACTTCTGGGGGAAGGTGCATTTCTGGCCTTCGCTCATCTGCATGAACGTGATCTTTCTCCCGATGTTCCTGCAGGGAATGCTCGGGATGCATCGCCGCTGGTACGATGGCGGACAGGGCTGGAATCTGGCGGCGGAAAAGGTCTGGGGCCTGAGCGGTTTCCACTGGAACACGCCGATCTCGATCGCGGCTTGGACGATGGGTCTGGCGCAAATTCCCTTCATCATTAATTTCTTCTGGAGCATGCGTTACGGGAAAAAAGTCGGCATCAATCCTTGGGAAGCGACGACCCTGGAGTGGACCGCGCCCTCGCCTCCGCCGCACGGTAACTTCCTCGTCGCTCCGGTCGCCTATCGCGGGCCCTACGAATACAGCCTGCCGGGCCGGCCGAAGGATTACACGATGCAGACCGAGCCGGTCCAGCCTAACGAGCGGGCGACGCACGAGCCGACCATGTCGCTCAGCCATTAGCGGAATTTTTCAACATGGAAATTCCGTATACAGTCACGGCCCGGCCTGATACCGGTCTTTGGAACGCCAAAGTCGGCATCTGGCTCTTCCTCGCATCCGAAGTGATGCTCTTCGGTGGATTATTTTCCGCCTACATTTTCCTCCGACTCGACGCCGAGCCCGGCTACTGGCCGCACGGCCTGCTCAACGTGCCGGTCGGGACTTTCAACACCGCGGTCCTGATTGCCTCATCGGTCACGGTCGTGCTGGCCTGGGCGGCGCTGAAGATGCGGCAGTTCACCCGCTACAAGGTCTACATGGGGGCCACGATTTTCTGCGGCGTTCTCTTTCTTTTCATCAAGCTCTACTTCGAATGGCCGCAGAAGTTCGAGCATTTCGGGGCCTACATTAAGCCGAGCGCGATGGAGAAGTACGAACCTTACCTCGGCAACAAACACCTTCTCTCCGAAGGTCTGCCGCCGCGGGTCGAGATCACCGGGCATCTCCATAACCACGAGGCGTTGAACGATCCCAAGATCAAGGAATACGAGGTCGGGCTCGATCCGATTTACACCGACCCGACGAACAAGGAGATGGACCGACCGCATTTTCTCTACGTGGGGCCGACCGAGAAATTGGCCCGGATCGACAAGGCCGATGTCGAGCGCGCGACCATGTTCGTCCCCTCGCACAGCACTTTTTTTGCGACCTATTTTACGATCACCGGATTGCACGGCCTGCATGTGCTCGGAGGCGTGATCGTCTTTGTCTACATGTTTCTCTTCGGCGGAACACTCTATCGCCAGAATCCCGAGCATCTCGCAAATCGAGTTGAGGTGGCGGGGTTATTCTGGCACTTTGTCGATCTGGTTTGGATCTTTGTTTTCCCACTCTTTTACCTGCTCTAAGCGATGAATAATCCGCCTACGACCGCGCCGGTTGAACACGAGACGGAACATTATGCGCCGAACGCCCACGACGTGAGCAAGCACGTCCGCGGCTATCTGCTGGTAGGCGCCACCCTGCTCATTTTCACGGGCCTGACGGTCGCCCTCTCCTATGTCAACTTCGGCACGCAGAAGGCAAACGTCGCCGTGGCGCTAATCGTGGCGACGTTTAAGGCCGGGCTCGTCGCCTACATTTTCATGCACCTCTCAGCGGAGAAGAAACTGATCTACCGCATCCTGATTTTCACCGCGATTTTCGTCTTTGGTCTTTTTTGGCTTACCTTTCTGGCGTGGTACGATCCGGTGGTTCATTAAATGTCGCTTAAAGGTTTCCATATAATCTTTATCACCTTCTCGACCCTGCTCGCGTTTGGGTGCGGGGTCTGGTGTCTCTGGATCAACAGCATGGGACCGAGCAGCTCGTATCTGATCGGCGCTGTGGTCTCGTTCGTCGCGGCGCTGGCTCTCATCGTTTATGGTTGCTGGTTCTGGCGCAAAATGAAGCGGCTCCGTTTGATCTGATGAAAACGAAGCTCGCTCTCCTGCTCAGCTTTTTGCTGGCTTCGCCCACGATCCAGGCCCTGGCCTGCTCCACCTGCATGGCGGCGAAGGATTCAAAAACGACCGCGCACATGGCGGTCGCAATCTGGGTCATGATCGGCGCGGTCATGGGCGTGCTCGGCGGAGTGAGCGCGTTCGGAATCCATCTCTGGCGTCATTCCAGCGTGCCGCTCGAGCCGCACGAGCAGCTCATCGACGAGGACCTCGAGCAATATGATTGATCTGGCGTTGATCAATTCTTTCCTCGGGCAGCCGCCAAATGCTTCCGAGCACGGTTATCAGATCGATCACATCATCGAGTTCTGTCATTGGTTCATGGGCTCGCTATTTCTCGGGTGGTCGGCGTTCTTTATTTTTGTTCTCTGGCGCTTTCACAAACGTCGCAACCCGGTCGCGAGCCACGAAGGCGTCACGAGCGGCATCTCGACGCATCTCGAGTTTGCCGTCGTCCTGATCGAAGCCGTCCTCCTCGTCGGCTTCGCCATCCCGCTTTGGGCGAAACGGGTCAATGCTTTCCCGGACGACAAGAACGCGATTGTCGCCCATGTCGTTGGGCAACAGTTTAACTGGAATTTTCACCTGCCTGGCCCCGACGGGGTTTTCGGGCGGCGTGATCTCGAACTAGAGAGTAACTCCAATCCGCTCGGGCTCGATTCCTCCGACCCGGCGGCGAAAGACGATCTCGTCGTCCTGGGCGAACTGCACGTCCCCGTCGATCGCAACGTCGTGCTCGATCTTTCATCGAAGGATGTGATCCATAATTTTTGCCTGCCCGGGATGCGGATCGCGCAGGACGCGATCCCCGGTCAGATTATCCCGATGTGGTTCCGGCCGATCAAAACGGGAACTTACGAAGTGGTTTGCGGACAACTTTGCGGCCTGGGTCATTACGCGATGAAAGGCTCGGTCGTGGTCGATACGCCGGACGATTATCAAGCCTGGATCAAGGAGCGGATCGAACTCTCGGGCAGCCAAAGCGCGCCGCCTCCTCTCGCTCGTCCCGAGGGCGAACCGCCGGTCGGTCCGACGCCCGGCACCGTCCCTCCACCTGGCGCTCCGAAAACAGCCAATCCGGACGGCGGATAGGAAAGGGCGACCGGCCTCCACGCCGGAATCAGCCAACAAACCGATGCGCACGCCCGCCGCCGAGACGAATCGCTTCCTCCATCGCTTTGCCTGGTTCACGGCCGGCGCGACCGTTCTGCTCATTTGCAGCGGCGGGATGGTGACGAGCAAAGGAGTCGGCCTGGCCGTGCCCGACTGGCCGACCACTTTCGGCTACAACATGTTTTTCTTCCCCATCTCGAAATGGGTCGGAGGAATTTTCTTCGAACACACCCATCGCCTGATCGCCTCGCTGATCGGATTCCTCACCATCATCCTCGCTTTCTGGCTCGCCTTTTCCAAAGTGGAACGCTGGATCAAGGTACTGGGCTGGGCGTCGTTAGGCGCGGTCATTTTGCAGGGCATACTCGGTGGACTTCGCGTCACCCTGCTGAAGGACGAGATCGGGATTTTTCACGCCTGTCTGGCGCAGGCTTTTCTCGGTCTGCTCGTGGTCATCGCCCTCGCCACCTCGCCCTCGTGGCGCAAACTGGCTGCTTCACGCGCCACCGCGCCGGCGCGCTTCCTCGCGATTTTTGCACTCGTCATCTCCGGCTTGATCTACGCCCAACTTGGTCTCGGCGCGACGATGCGCCATCAGCATCGTGACCTCCCGATTCTCGATTTCCCGCTCGCCTACGGCCAGGTCTGGCCCGCGACCGATCTGGCAACGATCGCGCAGATCAATCGAGCGCGTGATGCGCAGGCGCTATCGGACGTTTCGGCCGGCCAGATCTGGTTGCAAATGGCGCATCGCTTCGTGGCGGCGGCCATCGGTCTAACGATAGCCGCTTTCTGGTTTCTCGTTAGGCGCAAGCGCGACCTCAATCCAATCCTGGCCCGGCTCGCGAATCTTTGGCTGGGACTCGTGATCATGCAAATCGCCCTCGGCGCCTGGACCATCTGGAGTAACAAAGCGGCGGACATCGCGACCGCGCACGTCGCCGTTGGCGCGCTCACTTTCGCGACCGGAATCGTGATCTGCGCGGTTCTTTTGCGCCTGCGGCAGTCGACCGACGCGCCCCCTGCGACTCGACCCGAGCCTCAACTCGCGGAGGCGGCGGCAACATGAAAACAGCCGTGATCGAACCAACAGCGGTTCCGATCGAGCGCGGTTGGACCATGGCCGACCTCGCGGAATTGGTCAAAGCGCGCCTGACGTTCCTCGTTCTCCTCACCACCGCAGTCGGATTTTACCTTGGCTGGCGCGGGCCGATGAATTTTGCCGCGCTCCTGCACGCCGTTTTCGGCACCGCCCTGGCCGCCGGCGGGGCCGCGGCGCTCAACCAATGGTGGGAATACAAATACGACGCCATCATGATTCGCACGCAGATGCGGCCCATTCCTTCGGGGCGGATGACGCCGCGGGAAGGCTTAATCGTCGGCACGCTGCTCGGTCTCGGCGGCGTGGTTTATCTTGCGGTGGCGGTTAATTTCATCAGCGCCCTTTTGGCCGCCGCGACGATCGGCATTTACCTCTTTGCCTACACGCCCTTGAAGCGGATCAGCACTGCCAACACGCTCATCGGGGCGATTCCCGGTGCGCTGCCGCCGCTGATCGGCTGGACGGCGGCCCGCAATGATTTCGCGCTGCCTGCCTGGACACTTTTCGGAATCTTGTTCTTCTGGCAGCTCCCGCACTTTTTTGCCATCGGCTGGATCTACCGCGAGGACTATGCGCGGGCCGGTTTTGTCATGCTTTCGGGGCGCGATCTGGAGGGAGGCCGAACTGGCCGTCAGAGCATTTTCTTCACCGTTCTCCTGCTCGTGGTGAGCGTAACTCCGGTCTGGTTCGGTCTCACTTCCCTGGCCTACCTGCCGATCGCGCTGTCGTTAGGCGCAATTTTTCTCGGACTCGCTTTTCGCTTTCAAATGCAGCGCAGTTTAGTGACGGCGCGGCAGTTATTTTTCGGTTCCATCATTTATCTTCCGCTCCTCCTCGGCGCGCTCGTTCTGACCAAGCGATGAGCCAGGCTTCGACTCTTGCGCCGACCCGCCCGCCGCTCTCCTGGCGCGCGCTGGCCTGGAAGGCAACGCTCGTTCTCATTCCGCTTCTGACCGCGGCCGGGCTCTTTTTTCTGCGCCAGGTGCAGGTCGCTCGCCTCGCCAGCAACGCTCTGCCGCAGGAGGGAGTAGTTCCGCCCTTTCAACTCGTCGATCAAAACGGCCAATCGTACGGCTCGCAGCAACTGCAGGGGAAAATTTGGATCGCCGACTTCGTTTACAGCACTTGCCCCGGCCCCTGTCCCATAATCAGCAGCCGGATGAGCGAGACGCAAAACCCACTGCGCGATACCGATGTAAAATTGGTCTCCTTCACCGTCGATCCGGAACACGACACCCCTGCCGTGCTCCGGGATTATGCGGCGCGGCTGGATGCGCAGCCCGGACGCTGGCATTTCCTCACCGGCGATAAGGACACCATTTACCGCCTGGCCCGCGACGGCTTCAAGCTGGCGACGGCCGCGGGTGGTGAGGCCGGGCCGATTCACAGCACCCGAATGGTCCTGGTCGACCGCAGTGGAATCATCCGCGGTTACTACGATGCGACCGACGCGGACGCGATCACGCGCGTACTCGCGGATACTAATCATCTTCTGCGCGAACAACCGGCGACAGGAGAGAAGAAAAGTGGTCGCTGATCTCGTCTGGCCCTACAGATTTTGCCAGGTAAAGAGGCTGCGATGAAACGCCGGGCGCAATGCTTCGTAGTCGGATTCGCGACAGGTTAGGCGAAAGCAGATCGGTTTCGGCTTGCGATCGAGGACCAGGCAATAACAGGCATACCTCTCTCCGTAGCAGGTGTAGCTAAGCTCAACGAGATAGGTTTGTTTGCCATCGATCTGGAGCGGATTCATTTCCTCGGAGCGGACTTCGACTTCGACGCTGTCTTGCGGCAGCAAAGCAATAATCCTCTGCCGGAGTTGGACCAGTCCCTCGCTGTCGAAAGCCAGGGCTGGTTCAGCCGGCCATTTGCTGATGCGCGCCATGGCCTGGTTTATCCCCTCCGGCTGAAGATCGAGATGATCGTGACCGCCGGAGTAGGACCAATCTGAGGGCGGCTGATAAGTGGCGTCTTTGTTCGTCCCGGTATAGAAACTCAGCTGCGGCATGCTGACACCCTCCAGCTCATAGGAGTCCGCCCGCGGCGACAGATCCAGGTCAGCCACGGCCGCGACTGGAAGGAGGACTGCGAGCGAGGGCAGAACAAATCGCAGAAGGATCAGCAGTGCTTTTATTTGGCGAGAAACCATCGTCCCTTGGTATAGCTATACACGGGCAGACTTCCCGGTGGCGTATAGACTTGCAGGTTGGTATCGAAAAACCACTGCCGATTGGGCGGATTGTAGACGTTGCTGCTCCCCCAATAGCCGATCGACTGTTTGCTCTGGTACAGTTCTACCATCGACCCGTAGTAGGTGAGTGATTTGCTGCTCCAGTTTTCGAGAAAGCGCGGGAAATTTTCGGCCCCGCCACTGTAATGGTTATTCGTGCTCGGTACGATTCCGGAAACGATGGCAGTATTGACCGTGGTGTTGCTGGCTGTCCTCGAGCTCAGGCTGGAGGTTGAATTGGCGTCGTTCCAGGCATTGGAAAGAATGTTGACCGCATCCGCCACCACTGCGCAGGGTTTGCGTGTATAACCAGTTACTTGCGGCTGACCGTAGTTGCCCGAGTTGGAGGGAGGGTTACTCCCGCCGGTATTGTAATCGCCCTGAATGTAAACCGGATTTTGACTGGCAATAGTAAGGCCGTTGTTCGGCATGATTGCACCATTTTTCAGGCGGACACCGCGCTTCGGCGTGCCTCCCGTCGTGCTCGCGCTCGTATCACTGATATAAACGATATTATTGAAGGGAGCCAGGGTCCCGTCCTTGATCTTGGCCGTGACCTTCCCAACATCCAAGGACACGAGCCGGACCGAAGCGCCCTCGCGGTTATCCTGGATGGTCTGATTGGTCGTGAGCGCGCTCGTAAAGGTTGAGTAAATGACTCCGCCGATGCCGGGGCTCGATGACGAGAGAGTGACCCCATTCTGGTCTTTAATGGTTACCTTGTTACTCGAGTCAACCAGGATCTTGACCCCTGCCTGATCGTAGTACCGCTTGCCTGCCAACGGGTCATCATACCCGGGTGTCGGGGGTTCGATCAATTCATGGTAGCTATCGTTGTTGGGATTGCCATCCGTCGTCGTAAAAATGCGGTCGGCGTCGAGCCCGAAGGGTTGATGTGCGACATCGAAGGCAGGCGGCAGATTGCTCGCGTAATGCGGTGCTGTGGGCACCTCGGGGGTACTGCCACCAGGAGCACGAGGATCGCCCGCGCGAAAGCCTATGACCCAGTCGCTGGCGTAGGTGACCTTGCTTTGGAAGGTCAGAAGATCGTGCCCGGTAAAAAGGGTGGCGTTGGTATGCACCCATCCGGTGACATACATAGGCGCGCCAGGATGAATCTCCAACGGGTCGACATAGAAAATCGCCCAGTTCCACGGCGAGAGTTGTTCCTTCTGAAAGACGCGGCGAACCCTGGTCGTAACATTTGCGCCGAGCACCGGCATGGTCACGTCGGCCTGGCCGAGGTAAGAATAAGTCGCGGTCACAGGAGATTGTCCAATCGCCGGGACAAGGGCGGAAGAACTGTCGACATACCTGAACTCGGGATCGATCGCGAGGACCTTGAAATTCGAAACCGTGGGAACCTGCGCCTGACCCAGATCGGCCGGCTCCCGCTGGGCGCTGAAGTTCACGATGTTCGGGAACTGAGATTGAGTGGGTAGCGGGATGTTCTCAAAGGAGCTGTTGTGCAGCGACGCGTCAGTGTTGCTGCGACAGATCTCCCGCCAGTAGGAGAACGCGTGCTCCAGCACCCCATCTCCGACCGACAATGCCGTCTGGAGGCTCTCGGTCCGTTGGACATTGTGGCGAACGCTCGTCGTGTATTCCATTGCCACCGCCACTGTGACGGTCAGGGTCGCAACAACGGAGAGGACCACGATCAGAGCCGAACCGGTTTCCGACGATTTGGATTGAGCTTTCATTGGTAGGTCGTGAGACGGGCTCGCATCGGAACCTGACCATTGAGGAGGATGTTGGCCGATTTGAAGCCACGGTTGTTTGTTTTGCTATCTGCGGTCGAAAGGTTAATCGCTGCGACAAAGCGGTAGTAGAGGGCACCTCCAGGAGTGCTCGGGATGGAAAATGGGGTCGGACTGATGATATCGTGACCAAGAACGGCGAAGGCCTTCTTCTGAGTCGGACCGTGCCATTCCAGAGCACCGTTCTTTACAACATAGGAGCACCGGTCAGTGATGAACGACGGGATATTGTAATTGGTGGGTGCCGCAGTGCCCTCGATCGCGACACCGAT
Source organism: Chthoniobacterales bacterium (assembly GCA_036270055.1). Classification (GTDB taxonomy): domain Bacteria; phylum Verrucomicrobiota; class Verrucomicrobiia; order Chthoniobacterales; family UBA10450; genus Palsa-1392. The sequence continues at coordinate 23,913 of DATBDG010000053.1, read as the reverse complement.
GGGAGCAGCCAGAGTGATATTGTATTTGCCACCGCCGACCGCGGTGACCGCGGTAATGTCCTGTTCGATTTGATGACTCTTGACGATTAGCCGTTCGCCCACCTGCGGTGTGACATCATCGGCCAGAAGTTGAATCTGCACCACGGATGAGCTGGCGCCTGCGTCGGCGCTAATCCGATAGGGGCCACCCGCCCAGAGTTGAAACGCGATCCCCGCCGCCGGTGTGTTCGGCGGGGGATTGATGATGGGAACGGAGTTCTCGTCCGTTAGGGCTGGCAGGGAAATGGCCGAATGGAGATCCTGCACCAATTGCAACATCGCGGCCCGCGCCTGTTGGTGGGCGGTGTTGACGGCGGTGTTCTTCGCCCCCAGGATCATGCCGACGTTCAACATGGAGTAGATCGAGAGTCCGATGGCCCCGACCAAACCCATCGCGATGCTCAATTCGAGCAGCGAGGTGCCCTGCCGAGATTGGCGCCTTATCAGTCTCATATGTCCGAAACTCTGAGTGTGCTGCGCGTGAGTGAATAAGTCCGGCTCCGATAAACGTAGGTAATCTGCACATCGGCCCGGTAGGTTGGCATCGTGATACCATTCAGGACCGTGCTCATGTCAGTCACGGTGGTGGTGAGAGTTCCCGAAACCACAATCCCGGTCGAGGCCTCGCGATAGATGGGGACGTCGTTCGCGACGTGGATGCCAAGCGTCAGTTCAGGGGGGATTTGAAGCGTGCCATCGGAGTTGGTTTTTTGCGGATTGAATGGACCATCCGACAAAAGAAGATCGATCTGATTCTGGACCACGGTCGCCGCCCCAGTGGCGTTGCGCGCGACACTGGCCGACTGGTTCAGGCTGCTCATCGCCCCGACGAAGCTGGTCATGCAAATTCCGATCACGGCGATGGCAATCGCCGCTTCCGTGAGAGTAAAGGCGGACTGCCCAAAGGCTGTGGATTGGCGGCGTGGAGGAGCGATCACTCTCCTCTAAAAGAGCAAGCGACATGCCGGGCGTTATAATTTCCATAACGCGGGCGCGTGGCCTTCACCAGCCTGGGCTGACGAGAATTTCCCTAATGAAGGCCGCCCAGGCTGCCGCCCCGCTCTTCCTCGGCCACGAGGCGTAAGTACTCCCGATATTCGCCCTTTGGCCGCTGGTCGATCAGCCGGCTCAACTGCCGCCGGTCGATGAACCCCGCCCGCAAAGCGATTTCTTCGAGGCACGCCACCTTCAACCCCTGGCGATGCTCGATCGTAGCAATATAGTTGGCCGCCTCGAGCAGGCTCGTCTGGGTGCCGGTATCGAGCCAGGCCATGCCACGACCGAGCAAGCGCACGTGAAGGGCGTTCTGGCGGAGATAGATCAGATTGAGATCGGTGATTTCCAGTTCGTCTCGCGCCGATGGCCGCAGAGTCTTGCAATATTCCACCACTCGATGGTCGTAAACGTAGAGCCCGGGAACGGCATACTGGCTTTTCGGTTTCTTCGGCTTTTCCTCGAGGCTGATGACGCGGCCGTCGGCCCCGAATTCCACCACCCCGTAGCGTTCTGGGTCGCGGACCTGATAACCGAAAACGCAGGCGCCTTTTTCGAGCGCGAGCGCGTCACGGAAAAAATTGAGGTTCCCGTAGAAGATATTGTCGCCCAGAATGAGGGTCGCGCCGTCGTCCCCGATAAACTTTTCGCCGATGAGAAAGGCCTGCGCGATCCCTTTTGGCTCGGGCTGTTCGGCGTATTCGAGACGGATGCCGAGTTGCGAGCCATCGCCGAGGAAATCGCGCAACATCGGGAGATCCTTCGGCGTCGAGATGACCAGAATTTCGCGCAATCCGCCGAGCATGAGAGTCGCGAGCGGATAGCAGATCATCGGTTTGTCGTAAACCGGGAGGAGCTGTTTACAGACGATTTTGGTCAGCGGATAAAGCCGTGTCCCGGCGCCACCAGCGAGGATGACGGCCTTCTTGCTCACGGCTGCCGGGTCCACCCCGTCAACTGCTCCGACCACTCCTGCCAGAAAGGGCGCGCACCGGTCCAATCGATGCGCGCTTTTCTGGTCAACCAGGGCCCGATATCGTTCACGGAGGGTTTCTCCAGTGTCTGATCGAAAATAAATCCGCCCCCCCGGCGGGCCAGCAATTCCCGGTTGTTGCTTCGGCCGCCGACGCATTGGTCAAACGCGTCGAAGATGAAGGACTCGGCCAGGATCGGCTTGGCCTCGATCGCGACGCTGATGCTTAAACCGAGGAGCCGTTTCAAAAGCAGGGCACAGAGGAGAGTGCGCGAGCTGGTGGCATGCACGTGAGCGATGTTGTGTTGCAAAAAGAGCCGGCGCAAGATCAGAGCGATCCGGGCCTGTTCGAGGAACAAACCGGACGGCGGCCGATGCTTTAGATTCGCGTAGATCGCTTCCAATTCCCGCACCAACGGCAGATTGTTCTGCCACTCCGCCTCGATCACCATCGCGTCAGGCAGATAGGCAAAGCTGGTCACCAGATTGTTCGTTTTCGGCGACAATTCCGCTTCGACCGGGGGTTGAAAGATGAACGGCACATGCGCCACGCCGTTTTGTTGCAGGCCGCGCAGTTCCATCTCGAGAAAGGGCAAACGTTCATCCGGCCAGCGCTCGATCAGGTAGGCGGTTTGTTTTGCCCTCGCGCCGATCCCGGCCGATGCCCGAGGCGCCGGTGCCGCGGCCAGAGAGGCGCTCAGGAGTTCGTGCAGCGGTTCGATTGTTTTCGCGACGCTGAAGTCGGTTTCCATCCGGTGCCGCCCGGCGTCGCCCATCCGCTGTCGCAGCGCCGGATCGCGGACCAGCTTGTCGAGCGCATCGGCAAACTCCTGCCAGTCGTTTGGCGGAACGAGCAAGCCCGTTAGACCATCGATGACCGACTCCGGGATGCCTGCCAGTCGGGTGGAGACGACCGGACGGGCGCAGGCCATCGCCTCCATGATCACTGTCGGGAAAACATCGCTCGCGCCTTCAGCATCCACAACGCTGGCGAGCGCGAAGATGTCGCAACTGCGCAATCTCGAGTAAACCTCCTCCTGCGAGCGCGAGCCACAGAGCTCGACCCGACGGCGCAGCCCGAGGCTGGCGATCATTCCTTCGAGTTTCTCCCGCAGCGGACCGTCCCCAATAATCTGGCAGCGAAAATCGAAGTTGCGCAGCTCGAGCTCCGCGCAGGCTTCGAGCAGAATCTCAAAGCCCTTGAACGGCACGAGCCGCCCGACGCTCAGGATCGTGACCGGCCCCGGGGTTCGTTCCTCGCGCGACGGAGCAGGCAGATGCGCGAGGTCGAGCCCGTTGTAGACGCGATGGATTTTGTGCGCAGCCTCCGGGCAGCGCCCGCGCAGAAGGTCGCGGCTGTAATCGGTCTCAGCGGCGACAAACTCCGCCGTCATGCAAATCTCGCGCAGCAACTCGTCCTGCCCCAGATCCGACATGAAATCCTGGCCGTGGGCGGTAATGCTGAATGGAATCCCGGTGATCTCCTTTACAAAAAGAGCGGTATGCGCCGCACGATTGGCGAAATGGACATGGAAATGCGTGATCCCATGCCGCTCAAAGAGCGCCGCGAAATAGGAAGCGTTGCGGGCCCGCAATGACGCCTTGAAAGCCGGGCCGTACTTGCGTTCGTGCCGCTCGATCAATGCCTCCGGCCAGCGCTCCGCCTCCCGCATCTTTTTCTCCCAGAGGCGCAGGATTGCGGCCGGCGGCGCGTAATGGACCGGCGACCGGAAACGGTTGAAATGCTCGTGCCGCAAACTGGTGAGCGGCGCATGGACCGAACCAATAACCAGATCGTAGCCCCGTCGTTCCAGCTCCAGCATCTCCATGTCGCAGAAAGTCTGCGAAATCACCGGATAACGCGAGTAGAGGTAAGCGAGTTGCATCGTGCGGAGCCGAAACGCCGAGTCAATGGCTTTACGGGAGCAGGAAAAAGGCCCGCCCCGGTGGGCCGTTTCTTCTCAGGATCTCCGAAACTTAATCATCGGTCGAGTCACTCCGCCCAGCAACCTCAGGAAAAATTCTTCCCCGGATCCATCTCGTAATCCAGGGCCAGAGAATCCGCCGTTTTGGGCTTGATCACTTCCTCGACAAACTTGATATAGATCGGGTCCTCCTGAAAAATCGCCTGCTTGTCCATCGACTCGAAGTCGATCGCGATGAAAAAGGGCCAGGGCATTTTGGGATCGATCCGGCGGCCGCACTTGATGCTCAAGACCTCATCGATCTTGAGGAGTTGCATACGAGCCCGCATCATCATTTCCTCGGTCTCTTCCGGGGTGATGCCCGGCTTTAATTTGTAGAGGCCGATGTGATGCACCATGAGGGCTAGCTATTAGGCGTTGGGAGCGGGCGGCGCAAGCACGAATCCGATGGGTGAAGAAGGAATGACAAAGCCCGGAGCGCAGCGATTTGCGACCTCGACTGGCGCTAGCGTCGCACCGGGAAGTTTGCCTCCTTTATTGCCGAGATTCGGCCGGGGCAGCCGCGTCATTGCAACTTCGGAGTTTTTGAAGACGGCCCGGTATTGTTGCTCAGCGCGGAACTTTGTAGATGGTCAGGCTGCCGAAGTGTTTTTCGTCGTCCTGAAAGACCCTCGGGAGACTCGCCCCGAAGACCTTCTCGTGCAGGCCGAGACCCCACTCGTCCTTGCGCAGAGAGTTGTCGATCGCGACGTAATCGATTCCGTTGCTTTTCAGCAGATCGAGCAAAAGATCGGGCCGTGTCGCGCCTAACATCAGCTTGTAGGTCGCGTCGCGCTTGGCCGTCTCGTAACCCATCGACCACGGGAAGTAGGGCCAGCCGTAAAATATCCGGCGGCCGTTCATCAGGATCGGGTGATGCACGAAGCGGTCGGTCAGAAACACATCGCCCGGTTTGGTATTTTGCCGGAGCCAGCGCGAGAGCGCGTTGTTCTGAAAGGGGACAGCGACCCAGTGGTCGTTGTGAAAAGAGAACAGTTCGATCGCGCCGCCGGCGATCACGCTCGCGCCGAGCAGAATTGCCGCAATTTTGCCGACCAACCGAACGCGATAGATCCGCGTCAGCGCGTAAGCCACGAAGAGGTTCAGCAGAATCAACCAGAGGTAGAGGAACTTCTGGTTGTTCATGATGTCCACGCTCAACTGCGTTCCGAAAGCCAGCAGGACGAGGCTGCCCATGGCGAGGAAAAACATTCGCTGCATCCTCCCGAGCAAAATGATCGCCAGGAAAGCGAGCCCCAGCTTCGGCCCGAAGGTGAAAAGGAAATACGTGACGGTCGTGCCGAAAGTCGCATTCTCGATCGTATAACCCCAGTGCAGGATCGAAAAGCGATGGGTTGTTTCGGCGAAGCCGAGCAATAACACCTGCGGAATCCCGATGAGAAGCGCGGTCCCGAGCAGGGCCGCGAGGCGGACGCGCCCGGGCAAAAACAGAAACAGACAACCGATCAAAGTCAGACCGGAAATGAAGATGGGGCTGTTCCAGCAGACGAGAAGGCCGATGAGCGCCCCGGAGAAAATGAAGCTGCGCAGGGGCGGGGAGGTGACTGGGGCCTCTTTCGCCGTCCCCTCGCGACCGGCCGATTTTTGTTTGTAAAACTCGACGAGAAACGTCAGCACGAGACAAAGAATTCCGATCGCGCCCAATAAATGCCGTTGCACGTAAAGGATGCTCGGCGACCAGATTCCCCAATCTTCGCCTTTGTACGGGAAACCGGACGAGAGCCAGTGGTTCAGGTGGACAATGGCTTGGGTGGCGTCGCCGACCGAGTGGTGAGACTGGATAAACGGCACGTAAGAGAGCGAGCCGTGAAAAAAGAGGAGCAAGGCCGCGATGCCGCCGATGACGCGCGAGCCGAAGAGCGCTTCGCCCAGCGCCATGATCGAGATGAGCAGCGCCAGCATCGAGAGCGTGCTCAAAAGGTTGAGCGCCACCGCAAGGTTGAGCCCGAGAAATTCCAGGTTGCCGGCCTGAAACCAAAACAGAAAATGGTATCGGATCGGTTCGCCGATGAAATAGGGATACTCAGCCGGAAAGTTGTGCCCGAGCGCGAAGCTCTGCATCAGGGCGAGATTGGGCCCGAAATCGTTCCAGACGACGGAAGCGAGAAGAACGTCGCCGTGGTCCATCGAGAGCGTGCCGAACATTAGCCAGCAGGAGACCCCGACGAACGCGGCGCCAAAGAGCGCATCGCGCCAATTCAATTTTGTCGCCGGCGCCGAGGTGGAATCGAGATCGTCGAACCGGCGCAAAAGAAGCAGGAGAAAACCCGCAACGATAAAAAAGGAAACGTTTGCCCAGACGAGTGGCCGGGCGCTGGCCGCAAAGGCGACGGCGAAAAGATACGTCAGCCATGTGCTGACGAGGATGCCGACGAGGAAGGCGGCCGTCCACCGGTGCAGCGGCGATGATGCGAGCCAGAATTTGCCGCGAATCCGGTCGCCTAGGACGATGACGACCGCGAGATACCCCAGCGCTAGCATCGCGCCGATAGAAACCAAAGTGCGGACCCCGGGGCGAGCCTTTTCTCCGACCCTACTTCTTCCAGTCGAGCGCGCCTTTTTTCAGCGCGTAAACGTAGCCCACCATCAGGATGGAGACGAAGCTCAGCATGCTCCAAAAAATGACCTGACTGTGCACGATCGCTTCGCGAAAAACCACCGCCCAAGGGTACATGAAGACGATTTCCAGGTCGAAGAGAATGAAGAGCATCGCGACGAGATAGAACTTCACGCTGAAGCGGGGCTGCGCTTCACCCTGCGCCACCATGCCACACTCGTAGGCGGAGTCTTTCGTCCGGGTGCGCAAGCCCGATTTACCGAGCAGCACACTCATGATGAGCGCGCCCGCGGCGAAGCCCACCGCCACCACCGCTTGCAACAGCACCGGGATGTATTCTCGGATCATTGGCTCCTTCTTCGCGCTCCCCTCCGGCAGCACGAGATCTCCGTCTTAACGGGAACCGGCCGTCGCGGGCGGGAGGTGTCCGTTCGGCGGAATCAAAGCTTTGGCCAAAGCTGAGGGCAACCCGCGATACTTCTTGCCCGTTTTCTTGACCATCCCTCGCGCGACCAGATTTTGCAGCTTTTCGTAAGCGCGCAGACGCAGCATTTCCTCACCGCCGCTGGCCGCATTCCGGGCCCGCAGATTTTCATGCAGGATCTCGAAGAGTTGCTTGAATTCGAAGGAAGTACGGCGGGAAAGGACCGCAACCAGCTCTTCGGTAACAAGATCGGGCACTCGGCGTGAGAAAGCGTTCTTTTTTAGGATGGCCATAGGGCGCAAAGGATAGCATATCCCGCGAAAATCGCAGCAGTTTTCTCCCTCGCCAGAAAAATAAGTGGCTCGCCTTCAGCGCTTCAGCCTTCCTCGCTGCCGCCTGTCGCAAACCAACATCAAAAGGGGCTTGGCGTCGGCGTTTCTGTCGGCTCCGGCGACCCGCTCGGCGCGGCCAAGGCGGGCGCTGGCGACGGGCTCGCGGAGAGGTTTTGTAGGAGAGCGTTTCCTTCCCGCAGATGAATCAACACACCGCCGATCACGCCTGCCAGCCCGAGCGTCGCCTCACGAAAAGTGACCGGCCCGACCGACTCCGTGACATAGCCGTCGCCTTCATAGCGCTGTGACATGACGATCGGTGACAGATGCTTCGCGATCGCTTCCGGTGGCGGAAGTTTAGTGACGTCGACATTCTTGCCGAAAGCGGGATAAAATGTCGCACCCATCACGAGCAGCGGACGCAGGGCGGCGTCGGCACGCTCAAATAGCAGTCGGGTATCGACATAATTGAAGGCGGAGCCAGCCGGCGGCACGAGTGCAGCCGCATCGTGAAAGGTAGCTCTCTTTTCCAGCTCGTTGGTCGGCGCCGCCATTTTCGTCAGCGCGCCCTCCACCGCCACGAGGTCCGATCCAGCCAGCATGACTCTATCGGAAACCGCTATCGCCGGATTGACCGGAACAAATCCGCCAAACGGCTGCGCATGGTAAAACAGCGCGCCGTTCTTCTCGTCTCGGGTCCACGGCATGCCCGCGATCTCCACCGACGTGAGCGCCTCGGCGACTTTCCGCGCTCGCGCGCTGTCGTTCACCGGCAGGGTAACGAGAAACGTCGGCCAATGCGCATCAGCCCTCCAATCGCCTGCCACCTCCAACTCTTCCCCAAAAGCCTGGCGCAGATCTTCCGGCGAAATCCCGCGCGCCCTCAGAGCGGAGGCAAATTGTCGGACCAGCGCGGGCAGCCCAGTCGTGGTCGGAGCCGACGACGAAAGGGCCTTGTCCGACCAGTGCACGCGGGAAAGAGAATAGAGAAATGTATTCGCTCCCGCCGCTCCGAGCAGGGTGCGCGTCAGCTTTTTTTCCGCCCCGACTCGCGGCATCGCAACATAATCGGTCTCGCGCATTTTCCCATTATCGAATCGAATCGCGGAAGCCACGCTTTGCACCTGCCCCAACCGCTCCAATTGGTTCATCGGCAGCGATTGACCGGTCAGGGCGATGAGCGGGACGAGCTTTTTTACAAAGGGTCGCGGATCGACATAAAGCATCCCGGCGTAGTCGCTCGGCAGATGCCGCGCCGTTTCGCTGAAGGCCTTCTTATCCGGGAGCGAAGGGCCGGATTTTTCCCGGCGCCGATCGGCGCGGTCGAGCAATCCCTTCAGCGTCGCCACATCGTTCGAGGCAAAAAACCATTGGTTATGGTAAACCGTCACCAGGACGAGATTCGAAACCGTGACCTTCTCGATCTGGTGCTGCTCGTAGTCGATCGTCTCGCGTTTCGTCCCAGCATTCTTCGGCAGCCATTCCGCCTCTCGTTGCGCGATGAATTTGCGTGCCTCCTCCGGCGCTCCATCAAAATGAAAACCGCCAACCACGGTTGGTTCGTTCTTCTCCAGCGCGGTCAGGGCGACGAAACCATGGGTTGGGTGAAGGTCGAAGAATTCCTCGACTGTTTTGCGTCCGGCGTCGTTTTGGGGAAGGCGTTCGAGCGGTTTTTGCAGCCACGATTGGACGGCGGGTTCGCGCCAGATCTGGTAGAGATCACTCCCATGCCAACGCTCCCGGCTGCGCCGCGGATCCGGCGCCTCGGCCAAGAGGAGGGTCGTTCCAGGCAGGAGCTCGGGCACCGTCGCCAGCCGCTTGGCCAGTTGCATTCGCATCATCACCCAGACGGCGGCCGCCACCACGAGCGCGAGGACGACGACGGCGAGTAGTTTCTTCATACCGGCGAATTCTCGCATCAAATCGGCGCACCGCGAACCGCCCGCTCCCGCTCGACTTTTGCCCGTGCATCGACGATCTCCCTCTATGGAAACATGCGCGGGTTCTCGGCTCATCCTGGGCGCATTTTCCGAAAAAGCCGTCAGCGCGGCGGCGGAGGAGGCGCGGGCCGAGTGCGGCGGCCAGCCGACCTGCGGTTTTCTTTTTCTCTCCCCCGGCTGGCTCCCGCAGGTCAATGAAGTGCTCGACCTCGTCCGGCTCCACGGGCGCATCCCGCTCCTCGTCGGCTCGGTCGGCGCCGGCCTCATCGGCCGCCGGCAGGAAGCGGAGGGGAGCGCCGGCATGTCGCTTCTTCTCGTTAGGCTGCCCGAGACGAAACTGACCCCGGTCCTCATTTCCAATGAGCAAATCGAAGAATCGACCGGGCCCGCCTACTGGCAGATGGAGACTGGCCTCGCCCCGGAGGAGGTCGATTCCTGGATCATTCTGGCCAACCCTTTTACGCCCAATCTCGAGGGCTGGCTGGCACAATGGAATGTCGCGTTCCCAGATGCCCCGAGCATCGGCGGGCTCTCCAGCGGCAGCACGGAAAGCGGTGAAAGTTCGCTCCTCCTCGATGGCCAGGCGGTCGACGCCGCCATCCTCGCCCTCGCGGTCAAAGGCGGCAAAGTGCGCACCATCGTGAGCCAGGGCTGCAAACCGGTCGGCGAGCCTTTTACCATCACCCAGGCGGAGGAAAATCTTGTCTACGCCCTCGGCTCGCGACCTGCCTACCAGGTCTTGAGCGAGACCTTCAATAACCTTTCCGATGATGAAAAAGAACGGGCCCGCGGCAATCTCTTTGCCGGCCTTGCCGCCTCCGAATACGTCGCCGACCTGAAGCGAGGCGATTTTCTTGTCCGCAACTTGTTAGGCGCCGATCCCCAGACCGGCGCGGTCGCGATCGGCGCACGCGCCCGCACCGGGCAGACGTTGCAGTACCAACTGCGCGACAAGATCACAGCTCACGCTGACCTTCTTGAACTGGCCAAAATCAATGGCTTCAAAGGCTGCAAACCTTTTGCCTCGCTCGTTTTCTCCTGCAACGGACGCGGCCAGCGCTTCTTCGGCGTGCCCGACCATGACGCCTCGACTCTCGCCGAAATCCTGGGGCCGGTGCCGAGCGCGGGCTTCTTCTGCAATGGCGAGATCGGCCCGATTGGCAACGCCAGTTATTTGCACGGCTACACGGCCTCCGTCGCGCTCTTTTGCGAATAGATTGGCCGCCGACGCGCTGGCCTAAAAGGCGAGAGGCCTGTGTCAGGCGCGGGGATGAAACTTGTGATGCACCGCTTTCAACCGCTGCTGATCGACATGCGTGTAAACCTGGGTCGTCGAAATATCGGCGTGCCCCAGCATTTCCTGGATGATCCGCAGATCGGCCCCGTTGCCTAACAAATGGGTGGCAAAGCTATGCCGGAGCAGGTGCGGATAAATATTCGCCTCCAACCCCGAGCGCCGCGCCACCGCCTTCACGATCTGCCAGATCCGCACCGTCGTTAGGCGCGCGCCCCGCACCGACAGAAAAACTTCGCTCCCCGTCCGTCGCTGCACGAGCCGCGGCCGTTCCTGCTCCAGATAAATCGCGATCGCGGCGCAGGCTTTTTTCCCCACCGGCACGAGCCGGGTCTTGTTTCCTTTCCCCGTCACCCGCACAACCCCCTCCTCGAGGTTGAGATTCTCCAGCTTCGCCCCGGCCAGCTCGGAAATACGCAACCCGCTGGCATAAAGCAGCTCGAGCACGGCGCGATCGCGCAACCCGAGCGGCGCCTTTTCATCCACGCTTTCAAGCAACTGCTCGACCTGCAATTCATTCAGCGTCTCCGGCAGATAACGCTCGATCCGGGGGAGCGCTAACGAATCGGTCGGATCCCGCCTCACGAAACCGCGGGCGCTCCCGAAGCGAAAAAAAATCTTCAGCGCCACCACGATCAACTTGATCGACGAAGCCGAGAGACCGGCTCGTTTTCGCTCCGCCAGGTACTCGCTGATCAGGGGCAGACCCACCTCGCGCGCCCGCAGGATCTGTTTCCGCTTCGCGCACCAGGCGGCGAACTCGCCGAGCGACCGCAGGGTCGAGAGCTGGTAATTTCCCGAGAGCCCGCGCTCGACCGCAAGGTAGCGAATGAATGCTTCGATCTCCGCCTCCATTTTCTCGTTGCTTTCGACCAACTCTCCCCTCCATACAATCCACCTCGCGTTGACAAAGCAATCGCGGAATCGATTGTTTCCGCAGCGATGAGTCTCGACCTAAACAGCCTTCTGAAAGATTGGCCCCACGAGTCCGGCGCGATCAAGGTTCGGAAAGTTCCGGGCCTCGACGGCCGGGAAAAACTGCAGCTCCGGATCGACCTCGGCCTCCTCCAGATGGAGATGGAAGGCCGGCCCGACGGTCAGCGCCCGCACAACTGCGAGTCGTATCTCGTCTATCATCAGCGCCGCGCTCTCCGCGCCGCCGAGCGCGGCGAGGATTACGAGCTCACGCCCGAGCAATGCGGCGAATTGCAGCAGGAAGGGATTCAATATTATCACCGCTACCTGAGTCTCTTTCAGATCGATGAATTCGAGGGTGTGATTCGCGACACGCAGCGCAACCTCGACCTTTTCACTTTCGTCGACGAACACAGCGAGCGGGAGGAGCTGGTCTGGAGCTTCCAACAATTCCGCCCCTACGTCCTGATGATGAATACCCGCGCGCGCGTCTCCATTCTCCTCGCCGACGGCCAGTTTGGCGATGCCATCCGCGAAATCGAGAAAGGGCGCGAGCGGATCAGTGAATTTTTCCAGCAATCGGCTTTCCCGGAGCTGGAAGCGAAAAGCTCCGAGATCGCCTTCCTCGACGAATGGCTCGACGAGGTGCGGGCGAAGCGTCCCCTGACGAAACTCGAGGTGATGGAGCGGGAGATGGAACGCGCCATCCAGGGCGAACGTTACGAGCGCGCGGCCGAGCTGCGCGACGCCATCCGCCTCATCAAAACGAAATCCTTGTAGCCGCGGGCGCTGACCCGCCCCGCTGGCCTAACGAATCCATGCCGGCCTCTAACTCCAGCCTGACCGAGCGCAAGGAGCGCTGGGCCCGCAAGATGAGCGGGAAAGTGAAACCGGCGGTCCGCTCGGAGAGCCGGCTTCCGCCTGGACAACACCTTACCCCGGGTTTTCCGGTCCTCGATCTCGGGGTCCGCCCGGAGATTTCGTTAGGCGAATGGCGCCTCGAAGTTGGCGGGCTGGTCGAAAACCCGCAGACCTTCAGCTGGGAGCAGTTCAATGCCCTCCCGCAGTTTGAAGACCAGAGCGATTTCCACTGCGTCACGACCTGGAGCAAGTTCGATTGCCGTTGGCGCGGAGTCGCTTTCTTCACTCTCGTCGATCTCGTTAGGCCGAAACCGGAGGTGGAGCATGTTCTTTTCACCAGTTACGACGGTTATTCGACCAACGTTCGCCTCTCCGATTGTCTCGACGACGACGTCCTGGTCGCGAACCAGTTCGACGGCAGAGCGCTCACCCGCGAGCATGGTGGGCCGGCCAGGGTCATCATTCCCAAACTCTACGCCTGGAAGGGGGCGAAGTTCGTCAAGGCGATTGAATTTGCTGCCGAAGACAAGCCGGGCTTCTGGGAAGTGCGCGGCTACAGCAACACCGCCGATCCCTGGACGGAAGATCGCTTTTCGTGAGCGCGCCCGCGGGTCCTCCGCGCAAGCTCATCCTCGTTGCCGCTTTCGCCGCGCTTTACATCATTTGGGGCTCGACCTATCTCGGGATCCTCTTTGCGATCAAATCGATTCCGCCCCTCCTCATGGCCGGATGCCGCTTTGTCCTCGCCGGCCTCATCATGTATCTGATCGCCCTCTGGCAGGGAGCGTCGAAAACCTCGTTGGCCGAATGGCGGACCGCGCTCATCGTCGGTGCCTGTCTCCTCTTTTTCGGCAACGGTGGCGTCACGATCGCCGAGCAATGGGTCCCCTCCGGCCTCGCTTCGCTCCTCGTTGCGACCGTCCCGATTTACATCGCGCTCCTCGCCTGGTTGACCGGTGCCGCGCCGCGCCCGCGCCCGTTGGTTTTGCTCGGGCTCGCCGGAGGATTTGTGGGAGTCGGAGTTTTGGTCGGTCCGGCCCTGAGCGCTCCGCCCGCCCGCGGTGCGCAGCATGCCGGTTTGGGAATGCTGATTCTTCTCTTCGGGTCCCTCATGTGGTCGATCGGCTCGCTCTACTCGCGCCACGCGCGCAACACCGCTTCGCCCTTTCTTTCCTCCGCCCAGACGATGCTCTGCGGCGGCGGGCTCATGATCGGCGCCGGACTCGTGCACGGCGAAGCGCGCGATTTTAATCTCAACCAGATGACCGCCCTGTCGTTAGGCGCGTTTGTCTACCTCGTCCTCATCGGCGCGGTCGTGGGCTACACGGCTTACATCTGGCTCCTGCGCCATTGCGATCCCTCCAAGGTTGCGACCTACGCCTACGTCAATCCGGTCGTGGCAGTTTTGCTCGGCGCGTTTTTTGCGGGTGAAACTCTCACCCTCCGGACTGCGATCGCCGCCGCCATCATTGTCAGCTCGGTCGCGCTCGTCATTAGCGCCCAGCAGGCGAAAGAAAAAGTGCCGCTTCTTTCGCGCCCGCAGTTGCACAAAAGAACGGAAACCGGCTAATGTCGTTGGGCGTGATCGAGGCAGTTGTGACCTATGGCCTCGGGCTGGCCTTTGGCGCACTTGGTTAGTTATCGTTAGGCATGTCTCCTCCGCTCTCGGTTATCGTTCCGGCTTTTAATGAGGCCCGGCGCCTGACCAACAACCTGCCCGCCCTCCTCATTTATCTGCAGGATTTGCGCCCGGCGGCCGAATTGATCGTGGTCGATGACGGCTCGAGCGATGAGACCGCGCGGGTCGCGGAAGAATTTTTTGCCCGTCACCCCGAGGTGCCGGCGCGCGTCCTGCGCTTCGAGCAAAACCGCGGCAAAGGCCATGCCGTCCGCGCCGGCTTGCTCGCCGCGCGGGCGCCGATCGCGCTTTTCTCCGATGCCGATCTTTCGACCCCGATCGCCGAGCTGCCGAAGATCGTCGAGCCGATCGAGGCCGGAAATTACGACATCGTCTTCGGCTCGCGCGCGCTCGATCGCAACCTGATCGGCCATCGCCAGCCCTGGCAGCGCGAACAGAGCGGCAAAATTTTTAACGGCATCGTCCGTCTCCTCACTGGTCTGCCGTTTTACGACACCCAATGCGGGTTCAAGGCTTTCCGGATGGAGGCGGCCCGCGCCGTCATCGCGCAGGGGCAGTTGGATGGATTCGGGTTCGACGTCGAGTTGCTCGTGCTCGCTCAGCGCGCCGGGTTGCGCATGCTGGAAGTGCCGGTGCGCTGGGATCACAACGAGGGGAGCAAGGTCCATCTCGTGCATGACAGCTTGCGCATGTTCGCCGAAATCGTGAGCTTGCGCGGACGGATGCCGTGGAAGGCGAATTCCGACCGGCGCGCGGGAGGGAGTCGTTAGGCGCCTTCCCCGGCCATCTCAAGGTGTGAAATTGATAGCAAAACATCTCGTCAGGCTTGCGCTCTTCTGCGGCTGCCTCCTCGGTCCGACCGTACCGGCGCAGGAAGTCCGGCGCGCCCTGCCGGTCGAGCCGACGGTCGCGGAGACGCCCGCGCGCGGGGTCGGTCCCGATGTGGCGCCCGCGCCGCCTGCTCCGGTTGCGCCAAGCCGGAATCGGCCGGCGGCAGAAACACCGGCGGTCGGAATCGCGCCTAACGTTCAGCTGGGTCCCGTCCCGGCGCCGGCGGTCGCGACTGGTCCGGCGTCCGTTAACGACACGGCGCGTTTCCTCGCCGGAATGCCGGTCTCGACAGGGTCGTCGCTCGTTCTGCTCGAGCAGAATCCTTCCTGGCAACAACACGCCAGTTTCTTCGACCAAGCCTGGGCGAGACTGGCGGCCCGCCAGTTCACCGGCATCCGCGACTGGGAGGTCAACTATCTCCCCGACGCCACTCAGCCGATCCCGGTCGTGTTTTACATGTTTAGCGGCCCGGATCTTCTCTACGCCAACCAGTTTTTCCCTAACGCCGGCACTTACATCCTCGCCGGCGCCGAACCGATCGGGCCGCTCCCCGACGTCACCCGTTTCGCCGGGCCGGCGCTCGATTCCGTCCTGCAAAATCTGCAGCGATCGCTCAACAGCGTTCTCAGTTTTTCCTTTTTCATCACCAAGGAAATGAAGACCGATCTGCAAAACGAGCAGCTCAAGGGTACTCTCCCAATCTTCTATGTCTTCCTCGCCCGCGCCGGCAAAACGATCACCGACGTCAGCTTCCTCACCCTCGACAGAAGCGGGGAGGCGCAGTCGGCCGTGCCTAACGAGAAGGGAAAAGGTCTGACCCCGGGGGTCCGCATCACCTTTACCGGCGCGCCCGGGGCGCCGCCCCAGACGCTCTATTATTTCACGACCGATCTTTCCAACGAAGGCATCCACGCCCAGCCCGGTTTCCTGAAATTCTGCCGGACGCAGGGGATGGGCGCGAGTCTGCTCAAATCGGCTTCCTATCTGATGTTTGAGAACGGGTTCAGCTCGGTGCGCAATTTCCTCCTCGAGCAAAGCAAGGCGATCGTGCAGGACGATTCGGGAATTCCAATTGCGGCCTTCGACCAGTCGAAATGGCTCCTCCGTTTTTTCGGCAACTACGCCGGGCCGATCGAGATTTTTAAACAATATTACCAGCCGCAATTGCAGGGCCTCTATCAGCAAAGCAACCCCGCTCCCCTCGCTTTCGGCATCGGTTATCGCTGGAGCCCGCGCCAATCCACCCTCATCGTCGCCACTCTCCGTGGAACCGAAGTCTCGCCCTTGCGCACCGAGCAGCCGCAACTGCCGCCACCGCCGTCAGGGCCGTCCGCAGTGGCGCCGTCGCCTCCGGTGCCGACGCCGACCTCTTCGCCGCGGTTGCTGCGGATGTAAGTTTCACTCCTCGATTCGCACCAGTTTCATCCGGCTGGATCGGCCACTCTTGATCGTGACCGCCGCCTTCCGGCAGCCGAACCGCGCCGCGACCAATGCCACCAATTCGGCATTCGCCCGCCCATCGATCGGCGGCGATTTCAACCGCGCCTGCCAGACGCCGGCCACCTCATCGAGCGCGCTGGCGCGCGCGTTCGGTTTCACCTTCACCTGGAGCAGTCGGATCTTGGGCATGCCGGGGCTATGATAGCTCCGAACCGCCCCGGTCCATCAATCCCGGGAATTAGGGGGATCTGAGGGCAATAACACGATTCGGAAGATCGATCCCGACAATGTAGTCACAACGATCGCCGGCTTGGTTGGTTCCCCCCCGGCTATGCCGACGGCAGAGGCAGCAATGCTCGATTCGATCGGCCGGCCAGCGTGGCCGTGGACCGGAATGGCTTATTACGTGGCCGACGCCAATAACCGTGCCATCCGCCGCGCTCGCCGACAGGCGTCACTATCATCCTAACCGGCCTGGCGGGCGTGCCGGGCAGTGCGGATGGCAACGGAAGCGCAGCGACCTTCGATCTCCCCCTCGGCGTGGCGATCGATCAAAACAATAACCTCTATATTACTGATGACGACAATTTCATCATTCGAAAGATGGACAAAAATCGCAACGTAACGACTCTGGCCGGTTCACCTGGGCAAATCGGTTTGGTCGATGGAGTGGGTGCCGACGCCCGTTTTGCAATCGTTGACGCGATCGCAGTGGATAGCCCGGCCCACATCTATGTCACCGACATAATGTCTTTCCCTCCCAGCCACATTCGCATCGGCGTCCCCGCCAACTAAGCTTCAAAAAGGGAAGAACGCCGCACGAGCGAACCGACCGCCTTTCCAAACCCGCGCCCCGCCGTGATCACGGCGATCGGCGAACGATATAATTCTTGAAAGTCAGAGGCGAGGGCTTTTGCGCCCATCCCACCGCCCAATAACCCCCGGTCTCATCGGGTGCTACGGAAAAAATGAAGGTTGTCGGGAATCCCGCCATCTCAGGCACGATCGCCGACGACCATTGGACGCCATCAAATTGTTCGATCAACGGGTCGAAGTTGTCGTGGGCGTCGCTGCTGGTTCCGACCGCCACGATATCCGTCGAGGAATTCCAAGCAGCGTCAGAAAGGTTCGTGTAATGGCCGTTTGGGGCCGCGGGTCCTGCGACCACAGACCACTCGGTGGCGTTCCAGCGTTGGATCAAAGGATGTGAGGTCGCGGTGCCGTCGTCTTCAATTTCATAACCGACCGCCCAAGCGCTGTCCGCCGCGGTCGCCGTCACGCCATTAAACCAGTTGTATTCAGTAGTGTTAGGAGATTCGATCTCGACCCAGGCATTACCATCCCAATGCAGCGTGAGGGACTTGTAAGTCGTCACACCGATCTTGTAATAACCGGTAACCCAAAGATCGTTCGACCCCGTGCCGGCGAGGCCGTTGAGCGCATCGTAAGTGCCGGGAGCGGGCGTGGCGACCTTGCTCCAGGAGAATCCGTCCCAATGTTCTGCCAGGGTGTGAAAATTAATACTTGTTCCGTTGTATCCGACGATCCAGACGTCATTCCAGGCCAGGGCCAACACCCGAGTGAGCGCATTGTATTGGGTTGCCAGCGCGGCACCCTGCACAATGCTCCAACGCGAGCCATCCCAATGCAGAATCAGGGCCTGCCAGGCGGAGGTGCGATCGTCGATCGTATAACCAACTGCCCAGACATCATTGGAGTTGGCTCCTGACACACTCACAAGGTGGTTGTAGTGCCTCGGGAGACTCGGGCTGCGGACGGTGCGCCACCGCCTCCCCTCCCAATGTTGCGTGAGGGTCTGCTGATCCCCCTTCTCCGGGCTGTAGACATCCCCCACCGCCCAGGCATCCGTGGCTGATATCGCTGTCACTCCGAAGAGACCTTGCCCTACACCTGGGACACTTGGCGTACTAACAAGACTCCAGGTTCCGGCGGTTGCTACCTTGGACAAAGGAGCAACGCAGAGAAAAAGAGCGCCGAGAGTGCAGAGCTGCCGAATTCTGCGCAAGATCATACGATTATCGCTTCTCTTACGGAATGATTGTCGCGCTAATGATCTTCCTGACCTCGCCACCCGACCCCGAAGGGCCGAGGTTGGTGTCATCAAGCACGTAGACTTCGTTGCTCGAATCCTCTCCGAAACCCTTCAGGAACGCTCCCAACGGCTCGTCGTTCGGACCAATCTGAAATTCGAAGATCACTCCGCTGGAAAGGTTACTATAAAACAGCCGCCCGCTGGTAGAGTCTTCAGGTGCAAGGTCGCCAAACACATACTGTCCGGTCAAAACCGGGGCTGCGAGTTCGCCGCGGTAGACGAAGCCGCCGATGACCGCTTCGCCATCCTCGTGGCTGTACTCTGCGACCGGATCAATGAGTTCGGGGTCCGGATGGTGGTCGGGCCTGATGGAACCGTCCGAGGGATCGAAGAGGAAGCTGCCCTCCTTCCGATTCCATCCATAGTTGCCGCCAGATACGCCGAGGTCGACCTCCTCGATATTATCCTGCCCTACATCCGCGATGATCAGTTCGTCGGTCGAAGCGTCGAAGCTGAAGCGATAGGGATTCCGGTGACCGTAGGTGAAGATCTCGCGGATGCTCGGCGGCTGAAAGAAGAAGGGATTGTCGCGCGGAACGCGGTATTTGTGGTTTTTGCTAACCCGGCCCCGGGCGCTGCTCGAAAGGTTGGGGTCGAGCGGGTCGATGCGGAGCATTTTGCCAAGGACCACCGTCTTGTCCTGCCCGTTGCCGATTTGCGGATTATGTCCTGGTCCTACATCGTTGGCGTTCCCACCATCGCCTAACGAAATGTAGAGATCGTGATCCTGCGCGCTGAAGGCGAGGTGGCCGCCATTGTGGTTGAACTGCGGCTTGTTGATCCGCATCACCTCTCGTCGCGTGGCTGGGTCGATCACGTTTGGATCGCTCGCCGAGACCTGCCATTCCGCAATCACGCTTTGGCAATCAAATGGCTGTGAGTCGGGCACGGAAAAATCCGCCTTTTGCGAGACCGGTTCGCTCGTGTAGGTGTAAATTTTGTGAAAGCCCACCGCGGATGGATTGTTGAAGTCAGGATGAAACGCCAAGCCCAAAAGACCGCGTTCATCGTACTCCGGCATGAGCGGCACGAGCCGATCGGTGACATCCAGGAACGGAGTTGGCAAGATGGTGCCACCGCTCAAAATCTTGATTCTGCCGGTTTGCTCAACAACGAAAAGCCGGCCGCTGCCATCCGCGGGATCTTCCAGATCGACCGGAGCGGTCAACCCGCTCGCGACGGTTTGAAGTTCGATTTGCACATTGCCTTTCGGGATAAGAGGCAGTGGCATCGGTTCCGCAACGACGCTCGCGGTAAGAGTCACCGACGAGGCGAGCAGAAATAGGGGGATGGTTTTCAGGAAGAGTCTGTGCCGTCGAGACGACTGGACTATTTCGGTTTTCGCCACTTCGCGCGTTAATTGGGTGCAATTGATTTCCATAATTTCCTCCAGTTGAACTTAGAAATGTTTCGCGGGTCGGTGCCCTTCGGGTCGTCGCAAAAGAGAAATGTTCGTAACAATTCTGTTACGCCCGGATCTCCTTGCGCGGTGATCAAAGCTGGTACTTGGCATCCGCTGGAGCACGTGGACGGTCCTCGTCAATCCACGGGACCCGCTGGACCGCCACACGTAACGACATTGTTACGGTTACGATGCAGCGCGCAGCGCGCAGCGGGACGATTCCATGGGCATGAAAGCACTAAATGGTTCGATTGAGAGCGCGACTCTTGAGAGTGGAGTCAAACCTCGCAGAAGCTATATCAGCCGCCGTTCTTTCCTAGGCAAGACAATCGCCCTGGGAGCAGGAACGGCCGGCGCCGGACTATTAACCGGCCTCCGAACTGCAGAAGCAGCTGGCGGTCTCTCACCCGGAGACGCGGCTTTGCTTCGCTTCCCCGCGGCACTCGAGTTGTTGGAAGCCGACTTCTGGATCCAATACAACGAACTGGGTGGCAGCCAGGACGACGAAGTCCCCGGTGGCAGCGGCAACCCGGATTATACCGAGGCCTTGGAGGTCATTGAGGATGAGATGCAAGACTACATCCATGACAACACCGATGATGAGATCACTCATCATACGTTCCTTAACGCCTATCTGGTCTCCAAGGGGGCGCCGCCGGCGAATCTCGATGCGTTTCGCACCTTGATGGGTAGTACGGCGACTGGAGTCAACCAGGACCTGATCGGGAAACGACTGACGAACCTGACCCAGCTGACCTTGGATACCAGCTGGTGGACCCGCTATCGCGACGACAAACATAATCCGGACCTGGATCCGAACTTTGTGTTCCCGCAGGCGGTGCCCACCTTGGCCGTCGGCCAACACACGGCGATTCCGCGGACGGATGCCGACACGAATGACCCCAAATTCCTGCAGGCGATCGCGAATACCGCAGCTTTCCACTTCCCGACGATCGAACAGGGTGGCAACAGCCTTTACCCGTCACTCGCGCAAAGGGCGACGAGTGTGGAAGTGCTGAGGATCCTGATAAGCATCGGCCCGACGGAAACCATGCACTTCCAAACCTGGTCGGATGTGGCGGGTAATGCGCCCGCCCTTACCGCGGTTGACCCGGTAACCGGAGTGAGAGTGACATTTCCCGATCTGGAGGTGGAGAATGAGCTCTTCGACAAGGCGTTGATCATGCCCGAGCCGTGCCCCTTCCTGGACCGAAGTCTGCCGATTGTTTCGGTCATCCGGCCAACGAACACGAACGGTGCGGCCTTGGGCGCCCTCAAGTTCCTGACGGACATGGGACTTTTCATCGGCCAATCGCCCGCGTTCTTTAACTACATGACCCGACTGGCGCAGGATGCAGACCGCGCCCAGAGGGGCTTCTAAAGGCATGTGAGGTAAAGCCGGCCACCGGCCCTGCGCTGCTGCGCAGGGCCGGTAGGATCCGAGTGATCGGGTCGGTGAATTCTTGCGACCAAGTTCGCGGCCGCGAGCTTCGGATTCCTTCGGCAGTAGTGTTGGAACAGCAGTCGGACATCTCTCGAGAGCGGTTGACGCCCGGAGTTCTCAAGCCGGCAGGTCGCCGCGGGAGTTACGAATGGCGTTCCTAAGCTGGGAAATCTGGGCCCACGTGTGGTTCGGGGCTGGACACCGTCGCATGAGTAGAGTTCCTCGACGCGCTGTCTATAAACACTAATGCCTTCCGAGAAAGACCTATTGAACACTAAGGCTGATTAATTTTGGGCGACCTTCTATGAAGGTCAAAGCCGCTGGCGGCGGGATTAATTTTCGACGAGGTCCTCTTCTTTCGTATGAACACACTTCTCCGTTGGTCATTTTCGATCTTTGCGGTTTCTTTGTTTGCCAATGCCCTCGCTGCGGAAGCGGCGCCATCCGCTCCTTTGCTGTCTCCGTCGACTTCGCTCGGCGCCAGTCTGCTCGCACCCGCCCTTACCTGGTCGATCGTGCCATCGCCACGCAAGTTCGGCGCCGCGAGACACCTTTATGGCATTACAGCCCTTTCAGCGACCGAGGCGTGGGCAGTCGGAGATAGGGAAAGTGACGAGGGCTCGCCGCTCATTTACAGGTGGAACGGCGCCCGCTGGCACGAGGTGGCTGCGGCCTCTGTTCCCGACAGTTATCTGAGCGACGTGGTCGCAATCTCTTCTAATGACATCTGGGCGGTCGGCCACCAGGACAATGTCGGTCCTGACTTCAGCGTCACCCAGCATTGGGACGGGGCGACCTGGACGCAGGTGCCAAGCCCGAACCCGAGCCGAGACCCATTTTATGGGGAAAACTATCTCTCGGGCGTTGCGGCAGTGAGTGCGAATGATGTTTGGGCGGTTGGTTATTAGGAAACCAACACAGGATATTCCGAACTCATCATTCACTGGGATGGAGTGAGCTGGACATTGTTCGATCCATTGCCTGGCGGCTATCGTGTGTTAAACGATGTCACCGCTTCGGCCACAAACGACGTCTGGGCGGTGGGCTATAGCTTCACTTTTCAAAGTGGCTATCAACCTTTGACCATGCATTGGAATGGCACGCAGTGGGCGGATTTGGGGGTGCCGAACACCGCGGACGGTTACCCCTTCTTTTATGCCGTGACGGCGATCTCAGCCTCCGACCTTTGGGCAGTTGGATACGGAGCAATCCCGGCCCAACCGGTGACCGCGCATTGGGATGGCTCAGCGTGGACCTTCGTCAGTAATCCCAACTTTCCGGGCGGTTATGCCTTTCTCGAAAACGTTGTCGCTTTAGCCAGTAACGACGTTTGGGCGGTAGGCTACAATCTTGTCGGCCAGTCCTATAAACCCCTGGTCGAGCATTGGGATGGTTCCTCTTGGAGTTTGACCACGGTTCCGACGGTAAAACATGCGTCTAACCAACTTTACGGCGTCACATCAGACAAAGGTGGTGGGCTGTGGACGGCGGGTTACTTTTACCCAAGAGATTTTTCACAGCCGATTAGTACTCTGATTCTGCGTGGCACACCGTAGGCTCCAGCCGGGCCGCGAGCGTGACGAATTCCCCATGCTACCTTCGCCGGGGTAAAAAGCCGGGACTTCACCTTGGTTGGATCTTGCAATTGATGATCTTTGGTCGCCCGGAGGTAGAACGCCTGCGGCGTCGACTTGGGAGCGAAAAGGGCCAGGCTAAAGCGATAGAGCAAGGGTCAAAACTGAGCAACTACATCGTTGAATCAATCGCTGCTCCCATTACTCGATTGGGCGTGCGATGTGAGAGACGGCGCGCAAAATATTCTGTTCGGTCATCAATGTATTGCTCGCTTACAGCGCAGATCGCAACGTCGTCAACCATAGGGACGAGCGAGCCGTCGATACGGCAAAGCGCCAAGGACAACAGGAAGCCAGAGAGGGTCTTAGCCGCATATTCTTCGTAGAAAATCGCGTCAGCCTTGGCTATTTCAAAACCCTATTCGACGGTCCGGGCCACAGTACTTCATCCGAGATTCCCGCGAGAGAGCGCTGCAGGATGGGAATCCGGGAAGGCCTCGTGCGATTTCAATCGGCCTCGACAATGACGATCAGCGCACTTGGGAGACAATAGAACGCCTGCTCAAACAGGTAGGTATCCGCGGGCGCTGGTCGGCAATCAGGCGCGCACGCGGTGAGCGGAATCATCTCGCTCCCCGCCGGTGATTGCATTGACTCTAGAAGATCCGGGGCAATCCTACAGCGGCCTTAGCGCGGCCCGAAACAGCTTCGCCTTGAAGCGCAGGCCCTATCGAACCGTGACTGTAACCGGCGTCGAAGGGATTCCGTTCGCTACGATCTCCAGGGTTGTACTTCCCGTCTCCATTGTCGCCGGCACATCAAAGTTGGTTGAGACCTTCTGCTTACCGGTTGCCACCGCCATCGTGCTGTGATCATGGGTTCGAGCGTAGAACACGTGCCCCGATGCGACGTTCGTTAACCGAACTAAAGGATAATTGGTGGATGTTTCCAGCTCATCGCCAAAGCACGCAGCTTGGGAAAGTCCGTTAAATTGTTGACCGGTGATCGTGTAACTCGTGCCGCGCCGGAGTCGTGCTTGAAACTTACGTATCCGCGGCGCCCAGTCAGGCGAGTAACTGGTGTCCGCCGGAGTGTAAATCCTGACTAGCGAACCGCCGGCAACCAGGATCTGGCCGGTCGGCAAAACCATCAGGCAG
>DATBDG010000052.1:0-10200 GCA_036270055.1 Chthoniobacterales bacterium | reverse complement strand
CGCGGCGCCGTTCCAATAGGCGGAGAGAAGGCTGGAGCCGAAGAACGCGATTTTCATATTTGGCTGACGATCTCGAGCAGTTGGTCGACCCGGTGGGCGCAGGTGTGGCGGGCGAGAATTGTGGCGCGTCCGTGTTCGGCGAGATCGCGCGCCATCTCCTTGTCGCTCAAGAGCGCGCAGAGTTGCCGGCGCATCTCGCGGCCGTTCCGCGCCATCAAAAAATCCTTGCCCGGTGCGAAAAGATTCTCGCAGTCGTTCCAGGGGGCGCTGATTAAGGGAATGCCGCAGGCGAGGGCTTCAAACGGGCGGATGGTCGGAATGCCCGGAAGCGCTTCGACATAAGGCCGGCGCGGAACGTGTACCGTCACGCGATGCGCGGCGAAGACGTGCGGCACACGAAAGTTAGGCAACCAGCTCCGAAAATCGATTCCCGCCGCCGCGAGCTCCGCCCGCGCCGAGTCCGGATAACGAACTCCGTGGACGGTCGTGGAGAGCTTCAACTTGCGCGCCGGCTCGATGAGAAATTCGCGCAGCTCAGCGCTCCGTTCCTCATCGCCCCAGTTCCCGATCCAGACGAGATCGCGCTCCCGCCGGATCTCGGGATGAGGATGAAAGACGCGGATATCGGCCGCTTCGTGCCAGGTCCAGGCGCGCGGTGCCCAGCCTTTCTCGAGATACAAGTTCCGCAGGACTTCACCATAGGTGAGGACCCCATCGTAATTGCTGAGATCGTACGAGCTCATCGCGGCCGGGTCGGTGACCGCCCGATGATGAGTATCGTGAAAAAGCAACCGATACCTGCCAGTGCGGGCGCGCTGGAGCCCGATTCTTTTTACCAGTTCGTGCGCGTTCCATTCATGCACGAGGACGAGGTCGGCGGAGTCGAGAATCCGGTCCAGATCGACCTGCGCGGGATCATAAAAGTGGGTCGTTAGGCGCGGATAGGCGCGGCGAAAATCGCCGGTTCGCGCTTCGCCATGTTCCGCCCGCAGGTTCGCCAGACTCCAGCCATCGTGCGGTTCGTAAACTTCGACTTCGTCGCCGCGCTCGATCAATTCGGTGGCGACGCCGCGGAGAAAATGAGCGTTCCCATGATTCCAATCCGAAAGGAGCGAGTGATAGAAAAGAACGACTTTCACGCCGCCTCCTTCACGAGCTGTGCCTGCCGGGTAAGTCCGCGATAAAGGGAGAGATAACGCTCAGCCATGGCCTGAAGGCCGTAGCGTTGCGCCTGCCTCTGCGCACGTTGGGCGAGCTGCCTTTGTCTTTCCGGATCGCTGATCAACTGCTGGAGTGCCCCGGCGAGGGCGGTGGAATCATCCGGGTCGACGAAAAGTGCGGCATCTTCCCAGACTTCGCGCAGACTCGCGATGCCGCCCAGGACGAGCGCGCAACCGGAGAAGGCAGCTTCCAACGCCGAGAGACCGAACGGTTCGTAACGCGCCGGGAGGCAGAAAATCGTGGCGCGGGAAAGTTCGTCCGCGACCGCGTCGGGGGAAAGTTTCCCGAGACTAACGAGCGCGTTATGCTCCTCGTCGCTCCCAGCCACCCGCACCGGCCAACTGATCCGGCCCGCCGCTTTTTCGAGCGCGCTCAGGTTCTTCGATTCATCCCAGAAACGGCCGGCGGAAAAAACGAACGGCTCTTTGCGCGCGGCGCGGAATTTTCGCGCGTCTCGGCCGTTCGGAATCACCCCGAGGCGCGGCAGATCACCGTAGTTGTCGCCGAGAGTAGCGAGCATGGCACGCGTTGGTGCGACCACGAAATCGGCCGCTTGCAGACCGCGCGCGACGCGCCGCCGGTATTCGTTCCACTCCTCCGGGTTGCGCATTCCGCGGACCGCGCGCCACCAGGAAAGGACACAGGAATGCGCCGCGACGAGGACGGGCGCAGGCCAGTGACGCGCGGCGTGGGCGTAGCCGTTGAGATGAATCAAGTCGGGCGCGAGATCGGCGGCGAGCTGCCCTAACCATTCGCCTGCCGCATCGACGTCGTTCCACGGCTCTTCCATCCACTCAAGGCGGTAATCGCTTTCGACCAGCGACACGTTAGGCAAATGGCCGGCGTCGCGCTTTTGCGCCGGCGTCGGCCGCGGGCCCATGGTTGCGATCGTGAATTGCACGCCTTCGGGGGCGAGTCCGCGCGCCAGGTCTAGTGCGTAAGTCCAGACCCCGCCGACGGCGTCGGCCGTCATCAGGATCTTTCGTGGAAGGGTCGAATCAGTCATCGCCGCCCCCTTCATAAATAGAGTCGAGGACCGCGCTGACCTCCAGAAGGCGCTCGATCTCGGAATCGTAGCGAGCGCTTTGGGAAAGCCTTTGCGCCCAATCGAGCGCCGCCCGTCCCATCCAATCGTCGGACGGTTCGGTGAGTGTCTCCCGGCCCGTGCGGGTGAAGCGCTCGGCGGTGAAATGGAAAAAGGATCCATCAAGGTTGCGCATCGCAGCGCCCCCCTCCGCTCCGTAGCAAGCGGCTTCGATGACGGCGTCGCAGCCGGCGTGCAGGTTCCAGGAACAGGCGAGATCCAGGATCGTGCCGGCGGCCGATTCGAGGCGGGCGGTGGCGTAATCTTCGCAGAGGTCGCGGCGTCCTTTCAATCGCTTGCCCTTGCAGTAGAGCCGGCCGTCGGCGCGCACGATCGGAGACTCCAAAATCCAAAGCGCCGCATCGACCAGATGAATGCCGAGATCGATCAGGCAGCCGCCGCCGGATTGCGCGGGGTCGTAGAACCACGACTTGTCCGGCCCATAGGCGTTGTGAAAAACGAGATCGACCGCGAAGACTTCCCCGAGTTCGCCTGACCTGACGAGCTGACGAATGCTTTGCAGCGCGCGCGTGAAGCGGTAGGAAAGATCGACCCCGATGAGACGATCGGCGGTGCGCCCGGCATCGATCACGCGCTCCACTTCGGCCCGGTTCCGGCCTAACGGTTTCTGGCAAAAGACACTGAACCCGCGCTCCAGTGCCGCGATTGATTGCGCGGCGTGTTGCGCGCTCGGCGTGGCGATGACGACGCCGTCGAGGCCGCACTCCAGCAGTTCCTCCAATCGGCTAAAGCGCATCACCTCCGGAGCGTGCGCGGTGGCTTTTTCGACCAGGTCCGCGACGGGATCGGCCACCGCCGCGATTTCCACCAGATCGGATTTTGCGAGGGCGGCGAGTCGGTTCGCTCCAATCCAACCGACGCCGAGGAAACCCAAGCGCGGTTTGCGCGTGGCAGGAATGCTTTTCTCGATGGTTGCGAGGGCGGGTGCGTTCATAAGGCGATCAGCGCTTTCATAAAACCGAGTGGCCGCTCGGCCGTGAGGCGCAGGGCGGTGCCGAGTTCGGACAACGGAAACGTGTGAGTGTAGAGAAGGCCTGGCGTGAGGAGCCCGCGCGCGACCGCCTCAACCGCCCGTTGCATGCCTCCGCGGTAGATCGCTGGGTCGCGCTCGTGCGCGTTGATGACGTCGAGCCCGCGCCAATTCCAGAGTTGGAGGTTCACCTGACGGAGGCCGTCCTGATGATACCCGGCGATGATGAGCCGGCCGCGCTCGGCGGCAAGTTCGGTGGCGAGATCGAGCGGCTCCTGTTTGCCGACCGCCTCGATCACAACTTCGCAAAATTTGCCGGTGGTCAGCTCCCGCACCCGGTCGATGATCTGATGCCTTTCGCCTAACGAGATGGTTTCCGCCGCGCCCATTTTCCAGGCCATTTCGAGAGCAAAATCACGCCGGGAGATCGCGAGGACACGGGCTCCGGCCCGGCTCGCCAGTTGCGTCAGGAGCGCGCCGAGGAAACCGATTCCCAGGATGGCGACCGTCTGCCCGCTCCGGATTTCGCTCCGGCGAAAGATGTTCAAGGCACAGCCGAGCGGCTCGGCCGGAAACGGGTCGTCGGACAATCTTGGCGGCAGCCTAACGAGTGCATCCTGCGGGGCGACATCGTACTGGGCGTAGGCGTGCTGCGAGAGGAGACCGACCCGGTCGCCAGGTGCGAACCCGGTCACTTCCTCGCCGACCGCATCAACCCGCCCCCAGCCTTCATGGCCGAGCGCACCGGGCGCCATCGGGTAACTGAACCAGGGCTTTCCTTCCCACGGCGGGAGATTGGAAGCGCAGACTCCGCAACCCTCGAGCCGGATCCGCGCTTCGTTAGGCGCAGGATTCGGCCGCACCACCTCGACCAGCTCCAGCTTGCCCGGCTCGACCAGCTGGGCCGCCTGCATGGTTGTTTGCGATGGAACGAGAAGGTCGCGCTCGGTCGCCGTCGCCATGATCAAACGGTGAGACCGCGCGCTTCCAGTTCCTCCTGCGCAGCATCCACCTGGTCGACCGGGATTTGGCCTTCGAGCCAGCCGGCCAGGTTCTCGAGTCCCTCCTCGAGCGTGACCTGCGGTTCGTATCCGAGAACGCGACGCGCCTGCGAGATATCGGCGAAGCAGTTGCGGATGTCGCCGACGCGATATTTGCCGGTGATTTTTGGTTCGAGTTCTTCTTTGTCCAGGACGCGCGCCATCTTTTCCGCGATCTCGAGGATGCTGAAGGAACGGCCGCTTCCGATGTTGAAAACCTTTCCCGCCGCGGCCGGCGTTTCCATCGCGAGGCGACAGGCGCGCGCGATGTCATGAACGCTGACGAAGTCGCGCTGCTGCCGGCCGTCTTCGTTGATGAGCGGCGGTTTGTCGTTGAGAAAGCGCGAGGCAAAGATCGCCAGAACGCCGGTGTAAGGATTGGAGAGCGCCTGGCGTGAGCCGTAGATATTAAAGAAGCGCAGTCCGACGGCTTCGATTCCGTAGGCCCGGCAGACGGTCATGCAGAGGCGTTCCTGGTGATACTTGGAAATGGCGTAGACCGACGGGAGAGCGGGGCACTTTGATTCGTTAGTCGGGATCGGCTGGAGCGCTTCGCCCTGCGCATTGCGCACCTCCCAATCGCGGACCTTGAGCTGAGCGATCTGGCGTTCGTCAGGTGAGATGATCCGCCCCCGACGGTCGCGATAAAATCCTTCGCCGTAAATGCTCATGCTCGAAGCGACGACGACGCGCTCGACCGGATGCTCCATCAAAGCCTCGAGCAGCACGGCTGTGCCCATGCCGTTGCACTCGGTATACTCGGCGATCTGATACATGCTCTGGCCCACCCCGACCGCCGCGGCGAGATGGAAAACGGTATCGACGCCCTCAATCGCTTCCTCGACCGCGGCCTCATCGCGCACATCACCGACCAGCAATTCCACTTCCGGGTCGAGATAATCAGGCCGGCCGGCGGACACTCCGTGGACCTGGGGAGAGAGATTATCCAGCGCCCTAACGACATATCCGTGTTGCAAAAGTTCGTCGGCGAGATGCGAACCTACGAATCCTGCCCCGCCGGTGATAAGTGCTTTTTTCATCTGTGCGAAGGATTTCGCAGGTGCAGAGGACAACACGCGTCGGAAAGCTGGCTAAGGCTTTGTTGCTCGAAAATCCGACGGCCGACTCCGAAAAAACCAAAGTCGATCGCGAAAAAAATTCTGGGGAGGCCAAAAAAAGCTAAGGTTGTTCAGCGGCGGCGAAATGGAAACGACCCGGGCAATTCTTCTGCGGAAACGGAAACTGAGCGACACCAGTCTCATCATCTCGTGGTGCACCGAGTCGTTAGGCAAGATCGAGACCGCGGCCAAAGGGGCGCGCCGCGCGAAAAGCATTTTTGCCGGCAAGCTCGATCTTTTTTTTGAGGCCGAGATTCAGATCGCGCGGAGCCGCCGATCGCACCTCCACACTTTGACGGAGGTGGTCCTGCGCAATCCCTTTGGCGGCATTCGCCAGGATTACCTCCGCACCCAGACGGCCTCCTATTTTGTCGAGCTGATCGAGATCAGCACCGAACTGGAACATCCGGCGCCGGAGCTGTTTCAATTGTTGCAGCGCGCTTTCGGTTTTCTCGACGCCCAGGATGCAACCCTGCGCGCCGTGCGCCACTTCGAGGCCGAGCTGGCCCGGCTCACCGGAGTGCACGATACCACCATCCTGCAAAGCGACCCGGCGAAGGCGCTCGGCGCGCTTTTCGGGCGACTCCCGCGCGGGCGGGCCGCTCTCCTCGAGGCGCTCGCGTAACTTTTTTCGCGGCGAAACTTCTGGCGGCTCTCGGCGGGCGCGTTAACGTCTGGGCGCGATGAAAAACCACCTGCTTCTCTTTCTGGCCGCCGTTCTTTGCTCTGGCGTTCTGAGCGCGCGCGCCGACGACACCTACAAAATCGATCCGGTTCATTCCTCGATTAATTTCAAGGTGCGGCACTTCTTCAGTTACGTGAACGGCAGCTTCAAGAAATTCGAGGGCACGATTACGGTCGATCCCGATCATCCGGAAAAATCTTCCGTCACGGCCACGATCGACGCCGCGAGCATTGAGACCCAGAATGAGAAGCGCGACGAAGATCTGCGGAGCGCAGATTTCTTCGAGGTCGCGAAATACCCGACGATCACCTTCAAGAGCAAGAACGTGAAGCAGACCGGCGCCGACAGCGGCGACATCATCGGCGATCTCACGATGCATGGGGTGACGAAAGAAATCACCCTGCACATCAAGTTCCTCGGCAAAGGCAAAGGGATGGGCGGGAAAGCGATCAGCGGCTGGCAGGTCACGCCCGAGCCGATCAAGCGGAGCGACTATGGGCTGAACTGGAGCAAGATGGTCGAGGGCACTGCGGTCGTTGGTGAAGAGGTGACGGTCTCGATCGACATCGAGGCGGACAAGGCGCCCTAACGAAGAACGAAAGACCGGAGGCGCGGAAGCGCGTCTCCGGAGAGACGCGCCGCGGCGAGTGCCAGTCGAGTGAGCCAGCGCGCCTTTCGCGCCTCCAGACTCTTAGCCTTTCATTCCTGTGAGGGTGACGCCGCGCAGGAAATACCGCTGGGCGAAAAGGAAGATCACGATCACGGGGAGCATCATGAGTAAAGAAGCCGCAGCCATCGAGCCGGGCCGCGTCCTCCAAGTCACGCGGCACCCCCCCTTGAGAAATTGCCGGAGGAGAAAAACATAGAAAGCGGGTGCGAAGAAACTCGCGATCCAAAGCGGCTGAAGAGTGTTGTACCAGCCGAGCTTTTGCATGATGAGGAATTGCGGAATCATCGTCACCTGCGCCGGGATCATCACGGTGGCGAGGAGGAGCCCGAAACAGACGGTGCGCACGGGCCATTGCAGCCGCGCGAAAGCTAAGCGACGAGCGAGCAACTAAAGAGCGTCCCGACGAGATTAAGAATGACGAGAAACAGACTCGTCCCGACATAACGCCAGAACGGGATTTGGTCGAAAGTGAGCCGGTAGTTGCGCGTGATCTTGGCCAGCCACGCCCCCAGTTGGTTCGTCCGCTGCAATTCGAGCGTCACCGTTAGTTCGTTAGGTCGAGTTGTCGCCGGAGGCGTTGACCCCGGCCGCCCCACCGGCTTGAGCAGCGTCCAGGTTTTGACCTTGGTGGGCGATCCTCCGGCCCGCGCTCCTGCCAAGGTATCGAGGACCCAGTCGTAATCGCCCACCGGCAAAGCCCGGGCGGCTTCGTATCGCCGTCCCTCTTTTTCGACAAAGATCCGGAGCCGATGCCAGGTCCTGCTCGTAGGACTGCGCGCGGAAAGCGCCCAGGCAGCCGCGTCGCCGGTGTAATTGATTTCGATCACCCCCGGTTCGTTCGACTGGATCGCCCGCTGCGGATCGAAAAACCAAATGAGAGCGGCCAGCCCGGCGATGAGCAGAACGATTCTCCAGCCGACATCGCGCTGGCGAATTTGGCAGCACGACGTGAAACTGACCAGCATTTTGCGCCCCGCTCGCGGTGGCGCAGATGCTGGCCCGCGCATGTCGTTCACTTATCGAAACCAGGAGCTCGTCTGCGAAGGAGTTGCGGTCGGCGAGATCGCGGCCCGGATCGGGACGCCGTTCTATCTCTATTCCGCGCGACAGTTGCGCGAGAATTTTGGAGCCTACGAGCGCGCCTTTGCCGGGGCGAACGCGACGATCTGCTTCGCGGTCAAATCCTGTTCCAACATCGCGATCCTGAAATTGCTCGAGGCGGCGGGCGCGGGCGCCGACACCGTGTCGGAAGGCGAAATCCGCCGTGCTCTGCTGGCCGGGATTGCGCCGGAAAACATCATCTTCTCCGGCGTCGGCAAAACGAAGGGAGAAATCGCTTTTGCGCTCGAGTCGGGGATCGGTCAGCTCAATGTCGAATCGCCCGAAGAGCTGGAGATGATCGAGGAGATCGCCGCGGCAAGGAAGGTGGAGGCAAAGATTTCCGTACGGGTGAATCCCGATGTCGACGCCGGCACGCACGAGAAGATTTCCACGGGGCGCAAGTCGGACAAGTTCGGCGTTCCCTGGCGTGAAGCGAGTGCGACCTACGCCCGAGCGCGGAGCTTGTCGCATCTCGCGGTGGATGGTGTGGCCTGTCACATCGGGAGCCAGATTACCGAGCGTGCGCCGTTCCAACACGCATTCGTTAGGGTGGTCGAGCTGGTGCGGGAATTGCAGGCGGACGGCTTTGCTTTGCGCCGGATCGATCTCGGCGGTGGCGTCGGCATTCGCTACCAGGATGAAACACCCATTGCCGTGTCCGATTATGCCCAGCTCGTGCTGGAATATGTGCGGCCGCTCGGTCTCCGGCTTTTTCTCGAGCCGGGCCGTTCCATCTCCGCCTCCGCCGGCACGCTGATTTCGGAAGTGCAGTTCATCAAGCACACCGGCGAGAAAAGTTTCGCCGTCCTCGATGCCGGGATGAACGATCTCGCCCGGCCCGCGATCTACGGTGCCTATCACGAAATCGTTCCAGTGCGGGAAGGCGCGCCTAACGAACGCTACGACGTGGTCGGACCGGTCTGTGAATCGTCCGATATTTTCGGAACCAATCGCCAGCTTCCAAAACTGGCCGCGGGCGACCTGGTGGCGATTCTAAACGCGGGAGCTTATGGGGCCGCCATGTCGTCAAACTACAACACGCGCGGCCTGCCGCCCGAAGTCCTGGTCGAGGGTGATCAGTTCACGATCATCCGGAAACGCCAGAGCTTCGGCGATATCATCGCGCTGGAGAATTTCTAGGTGTGGATCAGCTGCACCGAGATCATGGGATGCCGATGGGAACCTGGACTCGCCGCGGCGCGTCCCTCCGGCGTCCAGTCTCTCGCCAACGTTTGCGTTACGCACCTCGCGTAATACGATCGGGAATCTGACTTCTCGTTAAGAGAAAATAGAGATTCTCGTGAGCGACAAAGCCAAAATCCTCGTAGCGGAAGATGAGCCCGCGGTTCGCCGACTTGTCGGGAGCAACCTGAAGCGGGCCGGGTTTGCGGTTGAAGAAGTGGTCGACGGCGCTGAGGTGATGGAACGCGTTTTCGCAATCAGGCCGGCGCTGCTCCTGCTCGATGTCATGCTTCCGGGAGCCTCCGGATTCGATATCTGCCGCACGCTCAAGAACGACCCGCGGAGCCGCGAGATGCCGATCATTCTCCTGACGGCGAAAGCGCAGGAGCGGGACCGCGTGCATGGGCTCGAGCTGGGGGCGGACGATTATGTGACCAAGCCGTTCAGCCCGCGTGAGCTCGTCCTGCGCGTGCAGGCCCAGGTGCGCAAACTTCCCGGCCAGGCCAGGCCGGGCGAGACGCTGCAGGTCGGCGAGATTTTAATCGATCGCGCCCAGCCGGCGGTCGAGGTCGCGGGCCGCCCGATCGCTTTCACCGCGACCGAGTTCAAGTTGCTCACCGTCCTGATGGAACGGGCCGGCCGGGTCCAGACCCGCGAGCGGTTGCTCAACGACGTCTGGGGTTACGAAGCGGCGATTGAGTCGCGCACGGTCGACATCTACATCACGCGCCTGCGCGGCAAACTCGGCCGGGCCGCAGCGCATCTCGAGACAGTGCACGGTTTTGGTTATCGCTTCGTGGAGAAGCCGGCGAAATGACGGAGAGCTTTTGGCCGGAGATCCTGACGCGGCTCGAGGAAGGCGTCATCCTGCTCGATGCGGAGGGCGAAATCGTTCTGGCGAACGAGGTGGGCCGGCTATTGTTCGCATTCGTTAGGCCGGACTCTGCCGGCGCGTCGGCAGACGAAACGCGCGAGATCGTCGTCCCGCGCGGCGAAGAAACGCGCCGGATCGTTCTCCGCACGAGCAAAGTGGCGGACGGA
This sequence comes from Chthoniobacterales bacterium, assembly GCA_036270055.1. Classification (GTDB taxonomy): domain Bacteria; phylum Verrucomicrobiota; class Verrucomicrobiia; order Chthoniobacterales; family UBA10450; genus Palsa-1392. Next base: position 67 of record DATBDG010000052.1, on the reverse strand, counting down.
ACGCTGTTCATCCTGCGCGATGTGACCGCGGAACGCGCCCTCGAAGAAGTCGGCACCGAGATGATCG
>DATBDG010000051.1:0-3395 GCA_036270055.1 Chthoniobacterales bacterium | reverse complement strand
GGATGGGACGAACGACGACTCCGAGGCTCAGGCTCGATGCGTCGCGGTTGAGGAAGGACTGAACGACGCGGCTGGAAATCGCCAGCGCAAGGCCACCGGCGACAATCATCGTGTTGACGCCTAAGACCTCGCCGTGAAAATTGGCGAGCGGGCCGCCCGAATTTCCGGGCGCGAGGCGGACATCGGCGGAGATCCACATGGAGCGGCTGGCGGTGTGGACGATGCCGCTTGAGACAGCGCCGGTGAAGCCGAGTGGATTTCCTACCGCGACCACGGGCGTGCCAGCCTGTAGACGGGCAGAATCTCCGAAGATAGCAGCGGGAGCATCGAGAGCAGGTACGGCCAGAATGGCAAGATCGCGGCGGCGATCGACCTTTGTGAGAGAAGCGGGCAGGGTCTTTCCGTCCCATGATTCGACGCTCATGCGGCTTGCGGCGATCACGTGGGCGTTGGTGACGATTCGCTCGCCGGCGAGGACGACGCCGGAGCCATTGCCCCGCCCGCTCGTCACACGAACGGTCGATCTGCGAAGCGATTCTACGACGCGCCCGGGCACTGGAACTGACATAGCTCCAGTGTGAGAGTGAACGGAACTTTTCACATCAGCCGTTCGGGCAGGTGCGGTCTATTCGGCGCGTAGAGCTTTTATCGGGTTGACGGCCGCGGCGCGACGCGCGGGAAGGAAGCTGGCGAGGAGCGCTGCGACCGAGAGGACCGCAGCGACCGCGAATAGAGTTGGGGGATATCCCAAGAGCGGACGGAGAACAGCAGACCGCGCAGGAGAGTAGCTGCTGCGAGCGAGGCAACGAGGCCCATGGCGACGCCGAAAATCGCCAAGCGGCCCGCGTCTTTGAGGATGAGGCGATAGACGGACGAGCGCTCCGCACCGAGCGCCATGCGGACGCCAATTTCGCGCGTTCTCTGGGTGACAGAGTAGGCGACAACGCCGTAGAGTCCGACGGCTCCCAAAAGCAAGGCCAACGCGGCAAAGTTTCCGACGAGCCAGGCGGAGGAGCGGTGCAGGTATGCGGATTGCGAATCGTTGATTCGCTCGTTCATGGATGCTCCGGCCGCAGTCACGATGCCGGGGTTGATTTGATGGATGGCGGCGCTCAGCGCGGGAACGATCGATGGCCCGGCTTGCGAGGTTCGAACCATCAGGATGAAATAATTTTCCGGGCGCTGGTTATAGGGAAAATACAGAACGGGGCGGTTTACGGTATCGAGCCCGCCTTCCTTTATATCCTCCACAATACCGATGATCTCTACGGGCTTGGGCGGAGTGGAGACAGCAGAGATCTGTTTGCCGATCGCGTCTTCACCGGGGAAGTATTGGTTTGCCAAGGCACGGTTGATGATAACGACGCGGGGCTTCGAGGCATCTTCGGTTTCGGTAAAGTACCGGCCGCGCAGTAGTTTCGCGCCGATAGTTGTGAAGTAAGCAGAGCTAACGTCGCGCTCGGGCGTATCGTTGTGCTCTCCGTGCCAGGGCCGGCCTACCACGCGGAACCAGGTTGTATCGCCCCAGGAGGTTATGGGGATGTCGGTAGAGAGGCCAACGGACTTCACCCCAGGGAGGCTCGCAATGCGATCTATGATCTGACGTTCCAGGGCGATAATTTGGGCGTCGTTCGTGTAACTCGACTGCGGCGACGAAACCTGGAGAGCGACGAGGCGATCGGCGTCGAAACCAATCTCCACACGCAGGAGTCGGTAGAGGCTTTTGCCGAGCAACCCAGCGCCTACCAAAAGGACCATGGCGGTCGCTAGCTCGAGGACGATGAGTTTGGAGCCGACCCTGCGCCAAGTGTTTGCCGAGGAGCCGCGACTGCCTTCGGCCAGACCCGCACGCGTCCCCTGATGCAGCCTAGACAGGGAAAGATGGACAGCCGGAGTGATTGAGAACAGCAGTGCCGCGAGCAGCGCGATGGCAGCGGCAAAGGCCAAGACGCGACCATTCAAGCCGAGACTTCGCAGATAGGACATTCTGGCCAAGGCGTCGGCCGGAATAAGCCGGACGAGGAGGTGCATTGCGCCGTAGGCGGAAGCCAGGCCCAGGGCGCTGCCGACTGCGACCAGAACCAATCCTTCGGCGACAAACTGGCCGATGAGGCGGACGGCGGATGCGCCCAGGGCGTTTCGAACGGCGATTTCGCGGCGGCGGCTCTCGGAACGGACCAGCAGTAAAGCCGCCACGTTGATGGCGGCAATGACGAGCAGCAGCATGGCGCCGGCCAGCAGTACGAGGAGTATGGGACGGATATCTCCCACAATGACGTCGCTCAAAGGCGCGACGGCGGCTCCCTGGTCACGATTTTCAGGGTACATTTTTTCTAACTGGCGCGCGATGGATTTCAGGTTGGCGAGCGCAGCCTGGATCGAGGCGCCGTCCTTGAGGCGGCCCACACCATAGAGACCGTGACAGCTTCGTCTCAGATCGCATCCACCTCCGGCATGCAGAGCGGTCCAGAATTCGGCAGGCTCTGCGGGAGCGAAATGAAACTCGCGCGGCAAGACGCCGATGATAGTAAAAAGATCGCCATTCAGAGTAACGGTCTGGCCGAGCACATCCGGTTTTCCAGCGTAGTGCTGCTGCCAGGCGGCGTAACTGAGCAGAGCCGTCCGCGGCGCGGCTGGTAAGTCCTCACCGGCGCGGAAATCGCGCCCGAGGACGGGGATAACGCCGAGAGTGCGAAAGAAGCCGTCGGTAATGCGAGCGGCGCTGGCTTTTTCCGCGCCAGAAGGAGTTTTCAGCATGAACGAGACATGCTGATATGCGTCGAGCGAACTGAAAACAGTGTTGAGTTTTTTCCAGTCGAGGTAGTCGGGATAAGAAAGATTGGAGCGCGGAACCTCCTGGATACTTTCAAACACGCTTACCAAGCGTACGGGATTGCGGTAAGGAAGAGGTTTGATTAGAGCCGCGTCGACAAAGGCGAAGATGGCTACACTCGCACACATGCCGAGGGCAAGCATAAGGATGGCGGTTACGGTAAAGCCGGAATTCTTTCGCAACTGGCGGATCGCGAAGCGAACGTCGCGCACCAGATTTTCGAAAAAAGGGACAGAGCGGCGATCGCGGCATGCTTCCTTAAGAGACTCGATGCCACCCAGCTTTAGAAGCGCATCGCGACGCGCGAGTTCGGGAGACATACCGGCGCGAAGATTGTCATCGATGTGCATTTGAAGGTGGCTCGCGATCTCATCAGACAGGTCGCGCTCTTGCCGGCCGCTCAGGAACATGCCGGCAAGCCTTGATAGCCAGGTACGGAGCACTTTCATGCCGAATCCCGGGAGGGAGCGAGGAAGCGCGCGAGGATGGCGGTGGTCTGCTCCCAATTTTGCGCTTCACGTTCGAGCTGCTTACGGCCGGCGCGCGTGAGCTTGTAGAACTT
>DATBDG010000050.1:0-5598 GCA_036270055.1 Chthoniobacterales bacterium | reverse complement strand
TGGAAGGCCAAGGCCTGACGGAGTCTCGCCCCACCGATCTGGGCGAAAGCCGAAAAGGTTGTTCTTCCAACGCTGCCGCCCGTGGTGCTTTTTGAAGAGCTTGGGGTGAGAATGAGGATCGTTGCGCACTTTGAAAAGGGAAATCGCGGGCGCGATCTGGTTGTTTGGTTTTGCTCGTCAATCGTCAGCTGGGTGATTCCTGCTCGTTCTCCTCCTCCTCCTTGTCTTTCCGTCTGTTCTCGAAGAACGAGGGCGATGACGAGGACGATTTTGCGACTCACAGATTTCGAACACGGTCTTGTTGTTGGGCTTTGCAGAAACGGACAACACTCCAAAAGCTTTCGCGAGCGGGCCGGCGGTCGTCCCCCCGGTTAATCGAAACGCTCGGTGCGCTGGAGGAGGGTTTCCCACCAGGCGCGGTGGTCGAGATACCAGTCGATCGTGCGCGCGATGCCTTCCCGCGGGTTGTGGAGCGGATGCCATTCGAGCTCGCGTTTCGCAAACGAGGAATCGATCGCATAACGGCGGTCATGTCCGAGGCGGTCGGTCACGAATGAGATCAGGCTCTCCGGCTTGCCGAGTCGGTCGAGGATCAGCCTGACGACGTCGAGGTTCACCATCTCGCCGTCGCCTCCGAGGTTGTAGACTTGGCCCGGCCTGCCTTTGAAGAGCACGGCGACGAGGGCGGCGCAGTGATCTTCGACATGGATCCAGTCGCGCACGTTTTTGCCGTCGCCGTAAACCGGGAGCGGCTGGTCGTTGAGCGCCTTGATGATCATGAGCGGGATCAATTTCTCCGGGAACTGGTAGGGGCCGTAGTTGTTCGAGCAGCGGGTGACGATGACCTCCTGCCCAAAGGTGCGATGAAACGCGAGGGCGAGCAGATCGGCCCCGGCTTTGCTCGCGGAGTAGGGGGAGCTGGGCTCGAGCGGCGACTGCTCGGTGAAGCGGCCGGTTTCGCCTAACGATCCATAGACTTCGTCGGTCGAGACCTGGATGAAACGCTGCACCCGATGGCGGCGGGCGGCGTTGAGGAGCACGCTCGTGCCGACGACGTTGGTGTGGATGAAATTTTGGGGCGAATTGATGCTGCGATCGACGTGCGATTCGGCCGCGAAATTGATGATGGCGTAAAATTGCTCCTCGTGCAGGAGGGTGTCCATCTGATCGGCGTTGGCGATGTCGGCCTGGAAAAACTCGTAGCGGGCGCCGTGTTCCTCGACCACGCCGTCGAGATTGGCGAGATTTCCGGCGTAGGTCAGGGCGTCGACATTTGTCACCGAAGCCGGCTTGTAATGTTGCAGAATGTAACGAATAAAGTTACTCCCGATGAACCCACAGCCGCCCGTCACCAAGATGCGCATCGACGCGCTACCTAGCAGCGGAGAGGAAGCCGCGCGAGGAGAAACTGAGCCCGCGCCGCCCCCGCTCTCCGAGCGGCTGGCGCGGGCCGATTGGACCTTCTGGGGCATCATCGCCTTCGGTGCGCTGCTCCGGTTTCTTTTCCTGAGCATGAAGCCCCCGCACTTCGACGAGGGGATCAACGGCTGGTTCGTCGATCAGATGATGAAGAACGGTTTTTACCGTTACGATCCCTCGAATTACCACGGGCCGCTTCACTTCTACATCCTGCTCATCTCGCAGGCGCTCTTCGGACGCCACATCTGGGCGCTGCGCTTTCCGGTCGTGCTCGCCAGTATCGCTTCGATTTTTGTAACCCTAAAATTCGAGCCGCTCGTCGGGCGCCGGACCAGTCGGATGGCGGCGCTGGCGATGGCCATTTCGCCCGGCTTCATTTTTTACGGGCGCTACGCGATTCACGAAGTGTGGCTCCTCCTTTTCTCGATGCTTTTTGTTCTCGGGTTGCTCGGGCTCTGGCGCTTCGGAACGCGGGGTTATCTCTGGTGCGTCGGGATCGGCGTCGCGGGGATGATCCTGACGAAGGAGACCTACATCATTCACATTGGTTGCGCCCTCCTCGCGGGCGTCGTGCTCCAGGTTTCCCATTGGCTGACCCCGATGCCGGAGGTGAAGCGGGCCCGGCAGCAATGGGAGCTGGTCGATCTCGCGATCGTGGCCGGGACCGGCATTTTTCTCATTGTCTTTTTCTATTCGGGGACGTTCCTCAACTGGTCGGGGGTGAAAGGCCTCTACGACACCTTTGCCATCTGGTATCAGACCGGTTCGAAAGGCAACGGCCATGAAAAACCGTGGCCCTACTGGCTCGAGCTGACGATGCGCTACGAGTGGCCCGTCTTCATTGGGCTCATGCTTTGTCTTGTCTGCCAGTTTTTCAAAAGCTACGTCATCCGCTATCTCGCGATCTATGGCGTGGGGGTTTTCGCGGCCTACAGCATCATCAATTACAAAACGCCCTGGATCATCATCAGCATCGTCTGGCCGCTGCTCTTTGTATTCGCGGCTGGCGCGGTGGCGCTCAAGATCCCGCGCAAGGCGTTTTACGTCGTCGGACTCGGCCTGGTCGGATTCTTTCTCGGCGTGGGGCTCAGCTATCTCATCCAGTCGGGCGCGACGCGGGACCATTGTTCGTGGGGGGCGTATTTGCGGGAGACAGTCACGATCACTCTCGCCGCCGCCAGCACGAGCGCGACCTGCGGCGACATGGGTTGGCGATTGTTTGGCTGCGCCATCGCCGGCACGCTCCTCGGTGGCGCTGCCGGTCTGCGGCTGGGCGAATCTTCCCGGCTGGGCGAGGGCGTCATGCGGGCGGTCCAGCGTGGCGCGACCGGCCTGGCTCTCCTCGTGTCGTTAGGCATGGCTATTTGGTTGAATTATTTTCGCTTCGCGACCGACACCGAGCCCTATGTCTACGTCCAGACCTACAGCGACATCGATCGGCTGATGAACCCGATCATGCGTCTGGTCCGAAACCCGCTCAACTACCGGATGGTCGGACATTTCATTCGCACCAGCACCTATCCCTTCCCCTGGTTGCTGGGCGATTTTCCCAATGTCGGATATTACGAGCACAACAACGCGCCCGGAAAATTCGACGCTGATTTTCTCGTCGTGCAGGAAGATCGCATCGCGGAGGTGGAAAAGAATCTGCACGAGAAATATTTCACCGAACCGATGAAGATCCGCCCCTACCAGGATCCCTCGAAGATTTACCTCAATGCCAGAACCTTTCGTCAGCTCTTCCCCGGCCGCGCGCCGGATTTTGTGGGGCATCCGGCTGCCACGCCCGCCCCGCCGAAATGAAGTTTTTCTCGGCCGGGCTGACTTTCGTCAACGTCGCGACCATTGCTGGCCTGATCCTTGGTATTCTCGCCAGCGGACTCAATGAGGGCTTTGCCTCGCTCGCGCTCTTCCTCGCGATCGTGGCAGCGGTTTTCGCCTGGCTCGGGTCAACTTCGTTTTCCCGGCGAAAAGTGGTGGTGACTCCGCCCGCGCCGTCCCTGCCGAAATCGAAGCGGGCCCGTCGCCGGATGAAACTGCCCGCGGAACCGAAGATCGCCCCCCGGCCCCGCCCCAATTATCATCTGTGGGCCTGGGGGATCGGCATTGTCTTCGCCCTCTTCGCCGTTCGCTCGTTTTGCTGGCTGTTCTGGGTCGACGCCAACCATTACAAGATCCAGTCGCCTAACAATCTCGGCGATCTCGCGCTTCACATCAGCTACATGCGATATTTCGCCAACGGCGTCCCGCTTTGGCCCGACAACCCGATCCACGTTTTCAGCAAGCTGCGTTATCCGGCCGGAATCGATCTCTTCGATTCGCTCCTTCTTCTCCTGCACGTCGATCTCGTGCGCGCGCTCGTCTGGACCGGGTTGCTCGGCTCCCTCGCCACCTTCTACGCCTTCTATCGCTGGGGCGGCGCGTTTGGGGTCGCGGGCTTTCTCTTCAACGGCGGCCTCGCCGGTTTCGAGTTCTTCCGAACCTTTCGGTTTGCCGATTATCAGGGGGAACGGATCGCCTGGAAAAGCATTCCCCTAACGATGTTCGTCACCCAGCGCGGCTTGCTTTATGCCATCCCAGCCGGACTGCTCCTGCTGCTGCATTGGCGGCGAAAATATTACCCCACGAAGGTGGACGAAGCGCCGGGCAAAGGACGTGGGCTCATCCCGTGGTGGGTCGAGTGGTCGATCTACGCGACCATGCCGCTCTTTCACGTTCATACCTTTCTCGCGCTCTCCGCCGTGCTCGCTTTCTGGCTCCTCATCGGCACCTGGGAGATGCGCAAACAAATCGCCCTCCTCCTCGCCGCCGCCTTCATTCCCGCGACCTGGATCGTCTGGATGATCACCGATCATTTCCAGGCGAAATCGATTCTCGCCTGGGCGCCCGGCTGGCTGCAAAGCGATCCCGGTTTCTCCGATAACGTGTTTGCTTTTTGGATTAAGAATTTTGGGCTCACGCTGCCGGCGATGGTGGCGCTGGTGGCGGTGGTTGTTTGGCAGGTCTGGCAGATTTCATTTCCTCATCCTGCTCTTGCTCCTGATCCTACCGCTCCTGCGCCTGATCCCGAACCAGAGATAAGAACCAGGAGCAGGATCAGGATCCCCGATTTTTCGCGATTCCCCGCTTTCGCGTTCGTCATTCCCGCGGCGCTCATCTTTCTTTTCGCGCTTTTCGTCAAAACCGCGCCGTGGGGTTGGGACAACACCAAGCTCATGATCTGGTCCTATTTCATCTGCCTCCCGTTTTTGTGGAGCGAGCTGATCGCGAAATGGCCGGTCCTCGTCCGCGTCGCCGTTTGCTTTCTTCTCTTCTTTTCCGGGTTCGTTAGTCTGATCGGTGGGCTAAAGGTGGGCTCGCCCGGTTTCGACATCGCGGATCGGACCGAGCTGGATGCGGTCGCGAGCGCCGTGAAGCCGGTGCCGATCAGGGAACGTTTCGCCGCTTTCCCGACCTACAATCACCCCCTCCTGATGGACGGGCGCAAAGTCGTGCTCGGCTACGGCGGGCATCTCTGGACGCAGGGTTTCGATTACGCCCCGATCGAGCGGGAATTGCGCGCCCTGATGCTCGGCGCGCCCGGCTGGCGGGAGCGGGCTCGCGCGCTGCGTGCCCGTTACCTTTTCTGGGGCGAGGAAGAGAAGCGCGCCTACGCCTCAAGCGCGCAACCGTGGCGCGAGCAAGCCGCGGTGGTGGCGAGCGGTTTTTGGGGCACGATTTACGATCTGGAGCGCGCGCCCGCTCCGAGCCGCCGCCAATAACTGCGGCCGGGTCTTCGGCTGGGCCCCGGCCCGATCGAGGATCATCTGCCGCACGTTTTCTTTCTGGGCCACGTAGTCAGCCACTTCGCGCGGATCGATCATGATGTCATCCGGCAGGAAAACGAGCAGCTTTATGTCGGGATGATCGCGCCGGAAGCGAACGATGTTTTCCGCGATCATCTGCTCGGCGGCGAGATGCGAGCGGTAGAGGTGGGCCAGGTTGTAACGCCGGAGACGGGGCGAGATGGCGACGCGGTCGACGAAATTATCGTAGCCTTCCGGGCTCGAGCGATAATCCTTCGGGAGAAGGGCGCGCTCGTTAGGCGAAATCGGGTCGCCCGCCCGGATCTTGCGCAAAAGCCCGGAGGGCGGACCGAGCGCGACCTGCCTGAGATCGGAGTGCAAGGCGTCGCGAAAT
>DATBDG010000049.1:0-9594 GCA_036270055.1 Chthoniobacterales bacterium | reverse complement strand
AAGTTCTCCCTCCGGGCCAGCGGAACGACGCAATTGCCGCTGGGGCAGGTCTTCACCGTCATCGGCAACACGGCGGCCAGCGCAATTTCCGGCACCTTCAACAACCTGGCCGACGGCGCGATCGTGACTGTAAACGGCAACAATCTCCAAGCCAGCTACAGCGGCGGCGATGGGAATGACCTTACCCTCACGGTAGTGCCTTAAGACGCTCCGCCGTGGGCCCGGGAATCGCGAACTAATCGTAAGCTCGTTTTTGTCCCGCGAGCTTTCGCGCTAGGGTAGGCGCGCAGACTTCATGTCAGGCGAGCATCCAAAAACTCAATTCGCCCAGAGCGGCGAGACGCAGATCGCCTATCAGGTGATCGGCCCGGGGCCAATCGATCTGGTTTACGTCGCCGGGTGGGTGTCGCACATCGAGCTGGCCTGGGAAGAGCCGACTCTGGCCGCATTTTTGCGTCGGCTCGCTTCTTTTTCCCGGCTCATTCTTTTCGATAAACGCGGGACCGGCCTCTCGGACCGCGTGCCTAACGACAAGCTGCCGACGCTGGAGCAGCGGATGGACGATGTGCGCGCGGTCATGGATGCGGTCGGCTCTGAGCGGGCCGCGCTTTTTGGCTTTTCGGAGGGGGGCAACATGAGTGCGCTTTTCGCCGCGACTTATCCGGAGCGGACGACAGCACTCGTCATGTTTGGCACTTTCGCGAAACGAATCTGGAGTCCCGAATATCCATGGGCGCCGACACCGGAGGAGCGACAGAAAAGCTACGATCTAGTCGAGAGCGATTGGGGCGAAATGGGCGGCCTGGAGCATTACACGCCGAGCAAGATCGACGACGCGGTTTTTGCCGCCCGGCTCGCGACCTATCTGCGCCGCTCCGCCAGCCCGGGGGCGGCTCTCGCGCTCCTGCGCATGAATACACAGATCGATGTCCGGCGCGTGCTGCCGGCGATTCGCGTTCCCACCCTGGTTCTGCATCGCACCGGCGACCGCGACGCAAATGTCGAGGAGGGTCGCTGGATCGCATCGCAAATTCCCGAGGCGCGTTTCGTCGAGTTGCCGGGTGAGGATCATTTTCCCTGGGTCGGCGATTCGGATGCAGTTCTGGATGAAGTGGAAGAGTTTCTCACCGGCGAGCGCCGCGTCCTCGAGCCCGACCGCGTTCTGGCCACGATCCTGTTCACCGACATCGTCGGTTCGACCGAGCGCGCGGTCAGCATGAGCGATCGCGTCTGGCTCGATCTGCTCGCGCAACATCACGCCCTCGTGCGCACAGAGTTGGCGCGTTTCCGCGGACACGAGATCAAGACTGCGGGTGACGGATTCGTCGTCACCTTCGATGGACCAGCGCGTGCGGTGAGATGCGCCTGTGCGATCCGCGATGGCGTGCGACGGCTCGGGTTGGAAATTCGCGCCGGATTGCACACCGGAGAAATCGAATTGACCGGCAAGGACATCGCCGGAATCGCGGTGCACATCGCTTCGCGGGTGAGCGGGATGGCTGCGCCTAACGAGGTCCTGGTTTCCAGCACGGTGAAAAATCTTGTCGCCGGATCCGGGTTGAATTTCGCCGATCGCGGCCGGCAAACGCTCAAGGGTATTCCCGATCAGTGGCGACTCTTCGTCGCCGAGGAGCCGGCGCGGGCGACGCTGCGGCCGCTCTAGTTCCTCGGGGAGTCGTTGACGCTAGCATTATCGCGAACGATAAGAGCCGTTCGCATTCAGGAATTTAAATGACAACGAAGATTCTCATCATGGGCGCGGCGGGCCGCGACTTCCATAACTTCAACGTTGGTTTTCGTGACAACCGCGACTGCGAGGTGGTCGCCTTCACCGCTACCCAGATCCCGAATATCGAAGACCGCCGCTATCCGGCTGCGCTCGCCGGCCCGCTTTACCCCAAGGGCATTCTGATTTTTCCCGAAAGCGAACTCGTCGACCTGATCAAGAAGTTCTCCGTCGACCAGGTGATCTTCGCCTACAGCGATGTCTCCCACGAAACCGTGATGCACAAAGCATCGATCGCCCTGGCCGCGGGCGCGGATTTCCGGCTGATGGGTCCGAAAGCGACGCTCCTCAAATCGAGCAAACCGGTGGTCGCGATTTGCGCGGTGCGGACCGGATCGGGTAAGTCTCAGACCTCCCGGGCAGTCGCGGACGCGCTCAAGGCCATGGGCAGACGCCTCGTCGTGGTGCGCCATCCGATGCCGTATGGCGAACTTGCCAAACAAGCCGTGCAACGCTTCGAGACGATGGACGACCTGGCGCAAGCCCACGTCACGATCGAAGAACGCGAAGAGTACGAGCCGCATCTGGCGCGCGGGTCCATCGTCTATGCAGGCGCGGATTACGAAAAGATCTTGCGCCGGGCGGAAAAGGAAGCGGACATCATCATTTGGGATGGCGGCAATAACGACATGCCATTCTTTCAGCCCGATCTGTTGTTTGTCGTGGCCGATCCTCACCGGGCGGGGCACGAACTGACTTTTCACCCTGGCGAAACCAATCTGCGAATGGCGGACGTCGTCGTGATCAACAAGGTCGACACCGCCAGCGCCGAGAACATCGCCCGGGTGCGGCAAAACATCCGGGCCGTCAATCCGAAAGCGGTGATCGTGGAGGCCGAGTCGCCGATTTCAATCGACGACGCGGATGGAGAGGCGATGCGCGGCAAGCGCGTCCTCGCGGTCGAAGATGGTCCAACGCTCACGCACGGCGATATGAGCTTCGGCGCCGGTGTGCTCGCAGCGCGCAAGTTTGGCGCGAGCGAGATCGTCGATCCGCGGCCCTACGCCGTCGGCTCGATCAGCGAAACCTTTGCGCGCTATCCGACGACCGGCGCCGTGCTGCCGGCGATGGGTTACGGCGCGAAGCAAATCGCGGAACTGGAAGCGACGATCAATGCCACGCCGGCGGATTTCGTCCTGATCGCGACGCCGATTGATCTGCGCGGCATCGTCAAGATCAAGCACCCGACGATGCGGGTAAGCTATGAGCTGGCGGAGCGCGGCCATCCGACCGTGGCGGAAATTCTCCGGGAGCGATTCGGAAATTGAACCGGGGCTGTCGCGCGCCGCTGGCAAGCGGCAGGCGAGAAGCCTGCTTTACACGAGAGCCGGGGCGGCTGGGTTACGAATAGAGATACTCGTCGTGGTATTCGCGCTGAGGCGCGAATTGCACGTTCGGGTCGGCCCCGGTTTCCGGGTATTCGAAGATTTTGCCTTCGTAATTGCGGATGACGATTTTCTCGTGGTCGTGATAGAGAACGTAGCCGGGATTGATCGGCACCTTCCCGCCGCCGCCGGGAGCGTCGATGACGAATTGCGGGACCGCGTAACCGGTGGTGTGACCGCGCAGGCCTTCGATAATCTCGATGCCTTTCGCGACCGACGCGCGAAGATGCGACGAGCCGTTGATGAGGTCACACTGATAGACGTAGTACGGACGCACCCGGCACATGAGAAGCTTGTGCACCAGCGCTTTCATCGTCTCGAGGTCGTCGTTCACGCCTGCGAGGAGGACGCTCTGGTTGCCTAACGGAATCCCATGGTTGGCGAGGCGTTCGAGGCCGGCGCGCACTTCGCTCGTCAGCTCGCGCGGATGATTGACGTGGATGCTCATCCAAAGCGGATGATATTTTTGCAGCATCTGGCAAAGCTCGGGCGTAATGCGTTGCGGGAGAAAAATCGGAACCCGGGTGCCGATGCGGAGAAATTCAATGTGCGGAATCGCGCGCAGCCGGTTGAGAATTTTTTCCAACTTCGAATCGCTGAAGAGGAGCGCGTCGCCGCCGGAAAGGAGGACATCGCGCACTTCGGTGTGTTCTTCGAGATATTTGAAAGCGGCTTCAAATTCGGTGTGCAGCTCCTGTTCCCCCACCCCGCTCACGACCCGGCTCCGCGTGCAGTAGCGGCAGTAGCTCGCGCAGCGATCGGTTACGAGAAAGAGCACGCGATCGGGATAGCGATGGACCAATCCCGGCACCGGCATATGCGAGTCTTCCCCGCACGGGTCGGCCATGTCGTAAGGCGAAGCCCACGTCTCTTCGATGCGCGGAATGACCTGACGCCGGATCGGGCACTCGGGATTATCGCGTTCGATCAGGTTGAAAAAATGCGGGGTGATGGCGAGCGCGAGCTTATCGCCCGAGAGCAGAACGCCGGCCCGCTCCTCCTCGGAAAGGGTGAGATGCTCTTCGAGCTGCGCCAGGGTGGTGACGCGATTCTGGAGCTGCCATTTCCAATCATTCCAGAGTCCCGGCGCGATATCGGGGAAGTATCCGGGCGCGTGCGAGACGAACTGTTTTCCGTCCATTTTGCCGTCGGCAAGAGTAACCATTTTGATTTGCAGCAGAAAAAGCTAAGGGGGTTAAATTTCGTGTCAATGTGGGCACCTTTGGGTGCGCCGCCGCCCTCGGGGTTCCCTCGCCTCGTGCTCGTAATCATGATCGTGCTCGTAATCGCCATAGATGGGCAGTCGATCCGATCATGAGCAGGAGGCAGACGTGTCGGGGCCCCATACCTTGCCGCTCGCGTGCTTCCCGCTACTATTTGAACGGTGCTGCCCGCACCCTGTCCAAATTCGCCACCTATGCGTCGCCTTCTCTTGTTGATTTTCTCGGTTGCCCTCGCCGGTCCCGCTCTCGTGTCTGCGCAATCGAACCCGGCCCCCGCCCCGCCACCAGCCGCGCCGCAGCCCACCCCGACGGTTCCGGCCGAAGCCGCCGCGCCGGGGAAAGATGTCGTGCATCAACTGAACAGCGCTTTCGCCCGCGTCTTCGAAACCGTCGCCCCGAGTGTCGTCATTATCGAGGTTACGAAGAAGGCCGACGCCAACGACACGACCCTCGACGATCTCTTTTTCCAAGCCCCGGACGATCCGCATCACCGCCGGGGCCAGCCCGAGCCGGTGCAAAGCGAAGGGTCCGGGTTCATCGTCCGGCCGGATGGTTTTATCTGCACGAACTACCACGTCGTGGAGGGCGCGGAGAAAGTAGAGGTGAAGCTGCAGGACGGTCGTGAGTTTTCCGGCAAAGTCGTCGGGACGGACGAGAAAACGGACATCGCCGTGATCAAAGTCGAGGCGAACAATCTGCCGTTGGTGCAATTCGCCGACAGCGACGCGGTCCGGGTCGGGCAATTTGCCTTTGCCATCGGGGCGCCCTTCAAGCTCGACTACACGTTTACCTACGGAGTAATCAGCGGCAAAGGCCGCAACAAACTGCTCGAGACCGGCGGCTACAACATCGCGGATTATCTGCAGACCGATACCTCGATCAATCCCGGCAACAGCGGCGGACCGCTCTGCGATATCGACGGCAAGGTGGTTGGGATGAACACGCTCATTAACGGCCTCAACCGCGGCCTCGGTTTCGCCATTCCGAGCAATCTCGTGAAGGAGATCGGCACGCAGTTGATCGCCGGCCAGAAGATTGTGCGACCGTGGCTCGGCATTCGCATCGAGACCCTGGGCGACGATTCTTCCATCCGCGATCTCTTCAAAGGTATCGACAAGGGGGTGGTGGTACGCACGATCGAAGCCGACGCCCCGGCCTACAAAAGCGATTTGCGGCCGTTCGATGTCATTACCGAGGTAGACGGCAAACCGGTGACGAGCGACTCGCAGCTGCAGCGTGCAATCCTCCGGAAAAAGGTGGGACAAAACGTCGAGCTCGGTGTCTGGCGCAAGGGGCAAACGATGAAGATCGCGATCACGACGGGCGAGTTGCCCAACGAAATTGGCCGGGTGGCGACGGCGCCCGCCCCGACCCTCGAGCCGCGAGAAGAAGATACGAACCGCTTCGGCCTCCAGGTGCAGGATCTGACGAAAGAGGTGGCGACCCGATTGAAATTGAAGACCGACCAAGGCGTGATCGTGACCGACGTGGCGGAGGACAGTATCGCTGCCGCGCAGGATATCCGGCGCGAAGACGTGATCACGGAAGTGGATGGAAAACCAGTCACAAATGTCGCCAGCTTCCGCGCCGCCCTCACGAAAGCGGATCCCGTTCGTGGCATTTTGCTCTATCTCGACCGCAAAGGAAGCCGCACCTTCGCCGTTCTGCGGGCGGGCGGTTAGCCGCAGGTCGTTGCGCATTTCATGAGAGCGGTTTTTTGGCGCGAGGGCGCACTCCTCTGTTTTTTCGCGGCTGGCGCCGTCGCGCAGGCCGAATGGAAAATCGCCAGCTCGAAACCCGAAACCTCGCCTAACGAGAAGGTCGCGCATTGGACGACCGTCGTGGAAGAGAAAGGGAGCGGCGCCCGCGCCACCCTGCACAGCGCGGTATTCGAAACCGGGGCCGCGACTTTGCAGGTGATCGATCAACCGAAGGCGCCACGGTGCGACTTGGCTGAGGCAATGGCCGGCAGTGACGCGCTCGCCGGCGTTAATGGCGGCTACTTCGATCCGGAGGATGCGCCGGTTGGATTGCTCGTGAGCCGAGGGCGCATTCTCTCTCCCCTGCGCAAGGCGAAACTGCTCAGTGGTGTCCTGAGCGCGAGGGGAAATCAGATCGAGATCGTGAGGGCGAGCCATTTTAAGATGAACTCCAAGGTGCAGGCCGCCGTGCAATGCGGGCCGCTCCTGGTGGAAAATGCCAACGCGGTCGCGGGCCTGAACGCCCTCCGCCGGGCCCGCCGCACCTTTGCCGCGGTCGATGGAAAAGGACACGTCGCGCTCGGCGTCTCCTCCGCCGTCTCACTGGCGCAACTGGCAAGGATCCTTTCTCTGACCGATCCACTGGGCGAAATGAAAGCCGTGCGGGCCCTCAATCTCGACGGCGGCTCCTCGAGCGCTTTCTGGTTCGCCGGCGAAGAGAAAAACTTTTCCCTCCCGGGAGCGAAGACGGTGCGCGACTTCGTCGCAATCGTCCCGCGCAGTGATCGTTAGGCGCTTGACGACGCTCCGGAGCGGGCCAAAGTCGGGGCCGCGATGCGCAGCTTTGGCGGATTTTTTCTGAACGACGCGCTGGTCTACGGCGAGGTGCGGGGAGAAGAAGTCCATATCCTGCGACAGGCGCCCTGGCTTGGGCTCGCTTTCAGCGGCGAGGTCCGTTCGTTAGGCGAACTCCGGCTCGCACCTCCGGTCGCCCCGGGCAAGGTGATCGCAGTCGGGTTGAATTACAGCGAGCACATCAAGGAAATGCAGCGGACGGAGATCGGCTCCCCTCTCATCTGGTTCAAGGCCCCCAGTTCTCTCCTTCCGCATGAGGGCACGATCGAGATCGCCTTCCCTGAGCATAAAACCGATTTCGAAACTGAGCTGGCGGTCGTCATCGGCACCCGGGCGAAAGACGTGAGCGCCCCGCGCGCGCTCGAGCATGTCTTCGGGTACACGATTGCGGAGGACATCAGCGACCGCGACCTGCAGAAGGCGGAGAAACAATTCTCGCGCTGCAAGTCCTTCGATACCTACACGCCGGTGGGACCATTCGTTTACACCGAAGTCGAAATCGAGGATCTCGAAATTTCCCTGCGCCAAAACGGCGACATCAAACAGCAGGCGCGCACCAGCCAGATGATTTACTCGGTGGCGGACATCATTGCTTTCGCCAGCCAGTCACTCACGCTTCTCCCGGGAGATTTGATTTTGACCGGCACTCCCTCCGGGGTAGGCGCGATCCGGGCGGGCGACGAACTGGTCGCGGCGGTGGGCGACTGGCCGCCCCTGCGCAACCGGGTCGCAAACACCGCCCGCGAAAAAAATATTCTTGCCTAGATGCAATTTGCGACGCTTCCTCTACATCCCACAACAAAAGTGAATCCGATTCATAGATGACTCTGGATGAACGACTGCGGCAGAAAATATTTGAAAAGTTTTGCTCGACGCGCCCCTATTTGCTTTGTGATAAGCAATCTCGCCACCACTGCCGTCAATTCTTCTGTCGATCATTAACCTGCCTACTATGAAAAAAACGCTACTCGTTAGTCTGTGCTCCGTCACCCTCGCACTCGCCGCCTTCGCGCAAGATCCGTCCGCTCCTCCGGCGACCAGTCCCGACGCAGCTTCACCCGCTGATATCGGCGCGTCGCCGGCTGCTCCAGCTGCTCCCGAAACAACGACGGCGCCGGGCGCTCCAGAAGCTGCCGCTCCGGGCACAACAGTCGCACCGGCTGCCCCGGGCGCGCCAGAAGCTGCCGCTCCGGGCACAACGGTCGCACCGGCTGTTCCAGGCGCGCCGGGCACAGCTCCCGCGACCGCCACTTCACCCGCAGCCGTTGCTTCACCCGCCGTCACGGCCACTCTCGCACCCGAAGCCAGCCCCGGTCTTGAGGGCGCCGCAAAGGTCACCCCGGCGGCGGAGTCCACGGTTAGCTCAAATTTCTTCATTCGAAACTTCAAGGCGGGCGGGCCGATCATGTGGCCGATCCTGATTGTTTCCATCGTCTCCTTGTTTGTGGTCATCGATCGCTGCATCTGGTGGGGCTTCCGCTGGTTTCGCCGCGATCCCAAACGGGTCGAAAAAGTCTTTACCGCGCTGGAGAGCGGCGACGTGAACGAAGCGTCAAAGCTGGCCCGCGGCACGCGCGACCCGGTTTTACGCATGATTTGGAACGGCTTGAATCATCAGCACTCGTCTCTCCAGGGGGCGCTGCAAGTCGCCGCCGGGATCGAGATCAAACGTGCGGGCCATTACCTCGTGGTGATGGACACCCTGGTCACCCTGGCCCCGCTGCTCGGCTTGTTGGGTACGATAACCGGATTGATTCGCTCGTTTAGCTTGCTCGGGAGCGAAGAACTCGCCGTGCAAGCCGTCACCGGCGGTATCGCGGAAGCGCTCATCGCGACGGCGTGCGGTCTTGGCATCGCGATTTTCGCGCTGATTCCGTTTAACTATTTCTCGTCTCGAGTGTCTAACCTGGAGTTTGAACTACAAACGGCGGCGACGAATCTTGAGGTTATGTTGGGAGCTCAGAGCACGAGAGAGGTGACGATTGCTGGGGCAACTCAAAGCTCCGCCCATGGATCGTCTCTCTAGAGAAAAAGGATTGCTTTCATGCGTGTAAGCTCACCAATTCCGCACCACAAAGCCCGGATTGAGATCATTCCGTTGATTGACATCATGTTTTTCCTCCTCGCGAGCTTCATGATGGTGAGCCTGAGCCAAGTGCACGTAAAGGGCATCAAGCTGAATCTTCCCACTGGCCTGATGGGTCAGACCCAATCAAGACGTGAGTACGTGGCTCTTTCGGTCGATAAGGACGGCGACATTTATTACGATAAAGAAAAAGTCGATCCGAATGAGGTCTACCAGAGGTTGCTCAACGTGCATCGCATCGCTCCCGGCGCCAAGATTTTCATTCGTGGCGATCGCGATGCCTATCACGGCGATATCTTGCGATTGATCGAGCAGGTGCGTGCAGCAGGTTTTTACAAGATCGCTTTTGAAGTGAAGAGTCCGTCGCTGCCCTCGCAGGGGACCCCGTAATTCGAGACTAATGGCCAAAGCAATATTCTACAAGCCACGACCGCGGTGGCACTTTATTGGCTCCCTGGCCGCCGCCGTCGCACTCGAACTTGCCGCTGTGGCCATCGCCAGCATTCGTCGAGCGGAGCCACCTCCCGAGGAGATTCAGATGCCGTCAGCGCCGATCGAC
>DATBDG010000048.1:0-6533 GCA_036270055.1 Chthoniobacterales bacterium | reverse complement strand
ACGCCCGCAAAAAGGACGAGCGCGATTTGATCGCCCTGCTTCTCGAGCAGGGCTTCGATCTCTTCTTGCCGGATGGCATGCTCCCCTTCTCTCGCCCTCGCCAGAAGGAGCGACTCGTTCGGCTCGAAACCGTGCTGCGCGATCTGCGACCTGATCGCGTAGGTGTCGGAAGGGAAAGCCGGATCCTCCATCAGAATCTTGTGTCGCGCTTTCGTCGGGCGATAAAAAGTTGCCATCAGGAGGTGGAGATTGACCGTCAGGCTGTTCATGCACACCACCTCGTTAGGCCGGGCCCCGACCAGCCGGGCCGCCGGCTCCCGCAGCGTCTCATGGTAGGAATACCAGGGGGTGGCGGCGTCGAAATGCGCGTCCACCGCCAGGTTGGCCCAATCATCCAGCTCCTGCTCGACAATTTTCCTCGTCGCCTTCGGCATCAGGCCTAACGAATTACCGACGAAGTATATGAGCGGCTGTTTGTCTGCGTTTACCGGGAGGTGGAAACGATTCCGGAAAGATCCAAGCGCATCGTTGCGGTCCTGCTGCCGCGCGAATTCCTCGTCTTTGGAAAATTTGTCGGAACTCATGAGTCTTGAGGGGCGCTCTGCATAAACTCGATCGTCGTGCCGTCCGGATCGCGCACATAAACGACGCGTTTGCCGGCGTTCGGGCCGGCGGTGAGCGTTTGTGGCACGCCGGCCGCGTTCCAACCGGAGGCCGCAATGCGGTCGAGTAGCGCGTCGAGATTCTGGACCAGGAGCGCGACGTGGACGAAGCCAACGTCGCACGGGCGCAACCGCACATGCTTGCGATCGTCGGGTGCGGAATACTGGAGCAGCTCGATTTTGTGCCCGTAGCCTTTCATCACCGCGATCGATATATCCGCTCCTGGCACGCCGGTAATCTCGCTCGCGAGTGTGCCGGTCTGATGTGGCCGATGCGAAAGCTCGAACCCGAGGACGTCGCGCCAGAAGGCGAGCGAACGTTCCAGATCGGAAACGGTGAAGCCGGTGTGATCGACGGAAAGAACTGCAGCGGCAGGCACGATCTCCATCTACGACGTCCCTCGGGAGAGAGCAATCGAGGCGAATTCCTCGGGACCTGTGATTTTTTGCTCGCTCCGGCGAATCACTCCGATGAATGCAAGTAGTCGCTTCCAGAGATCGAGACGAGACCATCGCCATGCACATACCGGCAGCGACACGAGCGGAGTTTGAACGGCTGCTCCAGGAACACGGCGGTATCATTTACAAGGTCGCCTACGGCTACGCGCGCGGGGAGAGCGACCGCCGCGATCTCATGCAGGAAATCGCGCTCCAACTTTGGCGCGCCTTTCCCCACTACACGCCTGGGCGGCCTTTCTCGACCTGGATGTATCGCATCGCGCTCAACGTCTCGATTTCCTTCCTCCGCAAACAGAGACGGACCGACCACAACACGGTCGAACTCGACGAAGCCCAGCACGAACCGATGCAGGAATCCTCCAATACACCTGAGATGGAAGAACGGATCGCGCTCTTGCACCAGATCATCGCCAAATCCGCGCCCCTCGATCGCGCACTGCTCCTCCTTTATCTCGACGATTGCAGCTATCGCGAGATCGCGTCCGTCCTCGGTCTCACGGAAACGAACGTCGCCACCAAGCTGAGCCGCTTGAAGGAACGGATCCGGCAGGAATTAACGACCAAGCACGACCAACAATGACACCTACCACACTCGACGACCTGAAAATTGGCTGGCAGCAACTGAGCGAAAAACTGGAACACCAGAACACGCTCGCCCTGCATCAGCTGCGGGAAGGGAAGCTCGCGCATTTTCGTTCCGGCATTCGCCCGCTCGTTGCCGGCCAATTCTTGCAACTGATCCTTGGAGCAGTCATCGCCGGATGGTCGGCGCAATTTTGGATCAATCATATGCACTCGGCGTTGCTGCTTGTCTCCGGGGTCTATCTGCATGCGTATGGCCTCATGTTCATCGCCTTCGCTGTGCGTGACTTGATTTTGATTCGCCGGATCGACTACGGCACGCCGGTGCTCGCGATCCAAAAACAGCTCGCGGAGCTGCGCGCCTGGCATGTGCGGGCGGCGGTTGTTTATGGCTTCACCGGGTCCGTCGTCTGGCTGCCGGTGATGTTGATCTTCTTGCACTCGTTAGGGGCAGATCTGTCTCTCGATCAACCGCACAAGCTGCTCTGGCTTTTCTCCAGCGCGGTGGTGTGCCTGATCGTGAATTACGCCCTCATGCTCCTCGCACGTTCATCGGGAAAATGCGGGCGCTCCCTTCGGCGCAGCTGGATCGGAGGCACCGTCAATCGCGCTCAGGCGATGCTGGATGAAATCGAACAGTTCGAACGCGAGCTTACTTGAGCGCCGCGATCACCTTCAGTTCGATCGCGATAGGCGTCGGCAGCGCGCCGACTTCGATGGTCGTCCGGCTCGGATTCGGCTTTCCGGGGCCAGCGAAATATTCCGGATAAATGCGGTTAAAGATTTGGAAGTCGTTCTGCATGTTCGTTAAGAATACCGTGACATCTACAATGTTTTCCCAGTTCCCGCCGGCGTCCTCGAGCACCAGCCGAACATTCTCGAACACGGCATGGCACTGCTTTTCGATATCGTAACTGACAATGTTCCGCTCGGCATCGAGGGTCACGCCGGGAATGTCTTTGCTCCCCCTCACCCGCGGCCCGATCCCGGAAAGAAAAAGAAAATCACCCACCCGCTTGGCATGTGGAAATGCGCCGACGGGTTCCGCGGCGCGTTGGCTTTCGAACGATTCGCTCATCTCATTTTGCGATGCAAATGTTCTTCGGTTCGGTAAAAAAGCGGAGCGCTTCTGCGCCGCCCTCGCGGCCGACGCCGCTTTGTTTCATCCCCCCAAAGGGGACACGCAGGTCGCGCACCAGCCAGCAATTCACCCAGACGGTGCCTGCATGGATCCGTTCCGCGACACGTTGCGCCCGACTCAGGTTTTGGGTCCAGACGCTGGAGGAGAGTCCGTACTCGACGTTGTTGGCGTAGGCGACGACCTCTTCTTCGTTGTCGAAAGGCGTGATCGTAACAACGGGCCCGAAAATCTCCTCGCGATTGACCCGGCAATCGACCGCGAGACCGGTGATGACCGTGGGCGGAAAAAAATAACCCTCCCGGCAACGGTCGTTAGGCGCGGGTGGGGCGGCGCCGCCGAGCACGATCCGGCCGCCCTCCTCTTGCGCGAGCTTGACGTAAAACTTCACTTTCTCGAGTTGCGTCTGCGAGACGATCGCGCCCTGGTCGGTCACCGGCTCCAAGGGGTCACCTTGTTTGAGCTGCGATGCTTTTTCGACGAAGCGCCTAACGAAATCATCGTAGATCGGGCGTTGCACGAAAACGCGCGAGCCGCAGAGGCAAACCTGCCCCTGATTCGCGAAGGAGGAACGCACGCTGCCCGCGAGCGCGGCCTCGAGGTCGGCGTCGGCAAAAATGATGTTCGGGTTTTTCCCTCCGAGTTCGAGCGAGATTTTCTTGAAAAGCGGCGCGCCTGCCTCCGCTACCTTGCGTCCGGTGACGGTGCCGCCGGTAAACGAAATCGTGCCGATTTTCGGATGGGCGGTAATGACCGAGCCGACGTTAGGCCCGGTCCCTTGCACAATGTTTAGGACGCCGTCCGGCAAACCGGCTTCGCGACAAACTTCGCCTAACAAGTAACCCGTCATCGGGGTCAGCTCGCTCGGCTTCGCGACCGCCGTATTCCCGACCGCAATCGCAGGCGCGATTTTCCAGCTCAATAAATAAAGCGGGAGGTTCCAGGGCGAGATGAGACCGACAATGCCGCGCGCCTGGCGCAGGGTGTAGTTGAAGGCGATGCCATCCGTGACGTGCGCCTCATTCTCGGTGTGCAGAATGGCGGTCGCGAAAAAACGAAAATTGCTCGAGGCCCGCGGAATATCGAGGCTGCGCGCAAGCGCGAGCGGCTTGCCGGTATCAATTGACTCGGCCCGGGCGAATTTCTCCAGGTCGCGATCGATCAGCTCCGCGATCCGGAGCAGAATGCGAGATCGTTCCGCCGCCGGGGTCCGCGACCAGCCTGGAAAAGCCTTCTCCGCCGCGGCCACGGCGGCTTCGACATCGCGGCTGTCGCTCTCCGGGACTAACGAATAAACTTTTCCCGTCGCGGGCTCGATGTTGTCGAGGTATTTGCCGCCCAGCGGTGCGACGAGCCGGCCGTCGATGAAGTTTTGGATCTGAACGAGTTCCTTTTGCACAATGCTGCGGCCAGCATACACGCGCGGCTTGTGGAAGTCAGCCTTCTAGCCTGACTCGGCCGACGGGCTTCGAGCCGGTCGGCTGTTTCGTGCAGGCGAGAAGCCCGCACTCCGAGTCAGGCAAGATGCCTGACTTCCGCGCCGCCTTACAACAGCTCACGCAACACGCGCAGCCAGTTGCCGCGCAGAATTTTTTCGATCTGCTCGTCGCTGAAGCCGCGCTCGATCAATCTCCGCGTCAGGTTGCGGCCCTGACCGTGATGCGCGAGATCGGATAGGAAATGCGGCGTGGTGAGTTTCTTTTCCATCGCCTTCAGCTCCGCTTCCGGAATCTGGCGCCAGAGGAATTCGCAGAAATCGAAGCCGATTCCAACGCCTTCGATGCCGATGAGCTCGGCCACGTGCTCGATGTGATCGACGTAACGGTCGAGGGTTGCCTCCTCCTTCTTTGGACTAACGAGAATGGCGTTGATCCCGACGACGCCGCCACGCGCGCCGATCATTTTGATCTGTTGGTCGCTAATGTTGCGCTCGATATCGTAAAAATGTCGTGCGTTGCTGTGCGAAACGATGAGCGACCTCGTCGTGAGGGCGAAAATTTCCTCGAAACCCGCGGGGTTGATGTGGGCGAGATCGAGGATGATGCCGAGGCGCTCGCATTCCTGCACTAATTCGCGTCCGAAGCTCGTCAGGCCGTGCGCCGGCGAGCCGCTGGGAGCGAAAACGCCACCGGCCGCGGCCGCATTCTCGCGCGCGTGGGTGAGCGAGATGGCACGCAATCCCAGCTCATGAAAAATCCGCAGCAGATGGAGGTCGGTGCCGAGCGGCTCGGCGCCCTCCATCGTGAGGAGGAGCGCGATCCGGCTCTCTTTACGCGCTTGCTCGATCTCCGCAAAAGTTCGGCAAAGAACAAGCCGCGGCGTCACCTCCAGCTCCGTCTTGAGGAGCGCGACCTGGTCGAGCGCGACGCCGAGCTCTCCGGGCCCGAGATATTTGTCCTCCACATAGAGCGCAACGCCGAGCACTCCGATATCGCCCGCCTCAAACTCCGGCAGAAAATCCGTCGCGATGATCTGGCGGCGAGCGCGATTCAAAAAAAGCCCGAGCGGTAGATCGAAGTGGAGGTCAACCAGGCCGCCGCCGTGAAGGCGCGAAATCTTTTGTTCGATCGTGCTCATGGGTAATGGACCAGTTGGAGAATGGCGCGGGCGGCGGCTTCGTTCGCCCCGCCTCTTCCGAGTTTGGCGATGACCGTCTCGAACTCGCGCCGCATCTGCGCGCGACGCGCGTCGTCCTCGAGCAACTGCAGGACTTGGGCCGCGATCGCGGAGGGCTGGGCTTTGCCCTGGATAAATTCCGGCACGATTTCGCGGCCAGCCAGAACGTTAGGCATGCCGAGATGTTTCACCGCGATCAAGATTCGTCCGGCAAGATAAGTCAGAATCGCGACCTTGTAGACGAGGACAAACGGCATTCGAAAAAAGGCCGCTTCAAGCGTCGCTGTGCCCGACGCGACAATGCCCGCCTCGCTCTCCTGCATGACCTGCGCCGTCTGGCCGACGACCACTTCGACCTCGCCGAGCGGTCGCCGGGCCGGTTGCAGTTCGTCCCGGATCTTGGCGGCGAGTGCTTCCGAAGCCGCCGCGATTTTGAAATGCAATTCGGGACGGCTCCGCTGCAGTTCGTGCATGACCTCGATCAGGATCGGCAACAGCTTGCGCACCTCGCGCCCCCGGCTCCCGGGGAAAAGTCCGACCAGATTCCGAACGCGGCGGGCGTCGCTGCGTTTCGCGGCCAGATTCTCGATCATCGGATGCCCGACAAAAATCGTGCGCAGGCCCGATTGCCGGTAGAGCTCGGCTTCGAAGGGAAAGATGCAGAGCATGAGGTCGAGCCAGCGCGCCATCTGCGGGATGCGCCCGCGGTTCCAGGCCCAGACCTGGGGACTGATGTAATAGATAATCTTCCCGCCTAACGAGCGGTGGTGCAGGGTCTGGGCGAGGCGGAGGTTAAAGCCAGGGTAATCGATCAGGACAACCGCCTCCGGGTTGGTCCGCGCGATCTCGCGCAGGGTTTTGTGGAATTCGCGCCGGAAATAAGGGTAATGCTTCACCACTTCCCAAAGGCCGACGACACCGGCTTCATGACTCCAGTCGAGGAAATCATCGCCCGCGATCGCTTTCATCTTCGGGCCGCCCCGGCCTGACAATTCGAGGCCGGGCTGGAAGTGGCGCAACGCCTCCATGAGGGCGGCGCCATGGTTGTCGCCGCTCGCCTCCCCGGCCACGAAGTA
>DATBDG010000047.1:0-8257 GCA_036270055.1 Chthoniobacterales bacterium | reverse complement strand
CCGGCGCTGGCGTGCTGTGTCTCGACCTGTTCCAGGCCGGCGTAGGTAAAGAGCGCGGTCACATTGGCACGCTCGCGGCGTCCGTCACGATGAATGCAAACAACCGAGTCGCCGACCGCGACACGACCGCTCACGATGCGTCCGAGGGCGATCCGCCCGAGGTAATCGCTATAGTGCAGGTTGGAGACGAGCATCTGAAAATGCGGCTCGGTCGCAATCGTCGGAGGCGGGATGAATTTCACGATCGCCTCGAAGAGGGGCGTCATGTCTTCGCTGTTTTCGTGCACCTCGCGCATCGCGAAGCCGTTCTTGGCGCTCGCGTAAACGATTGGGAAATCGAGTTGCTCGTCGTTCGCTTTCAGCTCAACAAAGAGATCAAAAACCATGTCGAGCACTTTGTGCGGACGCGCGTTTTCGCGATCGACTTTGTTGATGACGACGATCGGCTTGACCTTGTTTTCGAGAGCCTTTTTTAGAACGAAGCGGGTCTGCGCCTGCGGTCCATCGTGCGCGTCGACCACGAGCAAAACGCCGTCGACCATTTTCATGATGCGCTCCACCTCACCGCCGAAATCGGCGTGACCGGGCGTGTCGACGATGTTGATGCGGTAACCGTTCCAGTTAAAGGCGGCGTTCTTGGCCCGGATCGTGATTCCTTTTTCGCGCTCGAGATCCATCGAGTCCATCATCCGTTCCTCGACCTTTTGGTTGGAACGGAAGGTGCCGGATTGACGGAGCAATTGATCGACAAGCGTCGTCTTGCCGTGATCGACGTGGGCGATGATTGCGATGTTGCGGATCTTGTCCATGAAACTTGACCGGGGCGATTCGTGAGGCGTGTACCGGCTGATCGCAGCGACCCGCCCTGCCCGAGGAGCGCGGAATATGGACGCGTCCGCGGCGAGCGTCAACCCGCCAAGGCGCGAGAAAGCAAAAACGGCAGGCCATTGCATGACCTGCCGTTTCGCTAATTCAATCTCGCTGCGGATTTATCGCGGCCGAAGGTGCACTGCCGCTTCCGCGTTGATGAAGCCGAAGCCGTCCTGTTTCGAGTAGCCAGCCCCGTTCTTGTTTTGCAGGGTGCCGCTGAAGGTGCCGCCACCGGTGGTCGTACCGCTGAAGGTCATGCCGTGGCGCAGCAGTGCGCCGTCCGGCAGGAGCAGTTCACCGCCGAAGAGATCGGCCATGACAAACGAGGTGGAGGTCGCCCCTCCATCCGGTCCAATGCCGTTTGTCACCACGCGGTTGTGCTGTGGGCCGTGACCGACAGTGAAATGCAGTTCGTCGCCCGAGGTGAAGTTATTATTCGGGAATGAAAGCGACATCG
The DNA here is from genome assembly GCA_036270055.1 of Chthoniobacterales bacterium. Classification (GTDB taxonomy): domain Bacteria; phylum Verrucomicrobiota; class Verrucomicrobiia; order Chthoniobacterales; family UBA10450; genus Palsa-1392. Next base: position 6,930 of record DATBDG010000047.1, on the reverse strand, counting down.
TCCACCATTGGCCCGCAACTGATGGAAGCGGAGCCTGATTACTGAACGAGGCCACTGCGTCGCCCGCGCCTAATCCCACCGAGTCACCCTGGGTGAACGCCTTGGTGTTCGGTTGGAAGACCACACCCGGATAGACATTGCTGAAATAGGTGTTGGCCAGGTCGAGGCCGTTATTGCCGCCGGTGGTGTTCCCACCGGTCGCCGCCGTGCCTTCAGGATTGAAAACCAAACTCGAGATCGCGCTCGGGCCATGGTAGGTCACGATGAAGGTATTCAGGTTATTGACGCCCGAGCTGGGGTTCAATCCAAGATCGGTGCTGATTGTGATCCGAACTGACCCGCCGTCGCTCACCCGCACTTTGCTCGAGGCAAAGTTCGGATCGAGATCATGCGGGAAAGCCGCCTGATGCAGGAGCTGCGTCATTTGAGCCGGAGTTACACTCCCGGGTCCGCCATTTCTCTCAAGCACGAGAGCGGCGATGGCCGCGGCATGCGGAGCAGCGGCGCTGGTGCCAGAGAAGTTCGGCAGCGTATCCAAGTCGCCAACATCGTCACCGCCGAAGAAGGAAGTGTTGGCCGCATCGGCCGCTGCGACGCCTGGTTGGAGGCGCACTTCCGGCATGGGAAGACGGTTGCCCATGGTATCGAAGTAAACGGTGGCCGGTCCAGGCGAGGTGAAGTATTCCGGAATGCTCATCCGAAAGACGCTGTAGGCCGCCGTGCCATTACAACCGTTCGCCATCGCATGGCCCTTGGTGTTAGGCGTATTGACCGTGAAGTATTCCGCCGGTCCGATGCCGGAGGCGCCGTTGCCGCGGATAATCCAGCGGATGTGAGTCGCCGGCTGGGGCGCGCTCGGCACGCTCGAGCGAGCGATAACATACTGCACCTGAGTCTCGCCAGCCTTGGGCTTGGTCAAGCCGAATTCAAACGGGATGTTGGTCGCAATGTTATTCGTCGTGAGTGAGCTGGTCGAGAGATAGTTACCCTCGAGGTCGAAAACGAGCAGGTTGAAGTCGGTCGTGATCTGCGGGTTGAGACCGTTGTAAACATTGACCGTGAATGGTCCCATTGTACCGCCAAAATTGGTCACAACGATGGAGTAAGCTCCGGTGACAGGCGGGAAGAGATTAATCGTCTCGTCAGTGCCTGTGTCCTGGTTGTTCACAATGATGTTGCCGTTTGGATCTTTGATCGTAACGATCGCGTCAAAGGAACTGCCAGCGTCAGCCGTGATCGTGATAACATAGTTTTGGCCCGCAGTCAGACTTGGTGTGACGAAAGTCAGGGGCATTGTCGTGTAATCGCCATGATCCGTAAAAATCGGATTCGGGTCAAAATTCAGCACCTGGTTGTAAGGATCATCCCATTGGAAGTTGGTCGCCGGCGGAGTGGCCGGGACGTTAACTGTCTGCGCGATATCCTGCGCTCCGGCATTCGGATTGAAGTTATGGAAACCACCTTGATAGAGATTAGTCGGAACCCCGGCCAGGTTAATGTTGGTGCCATCGAGGGCGCCCGGGCCGTTCGGCACATTGCGATAGTCGGAATCATAGTCATAGGTGCCGATGTCATTGCCGGCGGATGAGAAGTAACTCACTCCAGCGGCGGCAACTTCGTCCACCGCATTGCCGATCAGGCCATCCTCGAAGAATGGCTCGTCGCCGTAACCGACGTCATCGCAGATGACGTCCGCCTTGAAGCCCTGCTGGATTTCCGGAGGATATTCGAAACCTGGCAGCGCGGCGAGCGCGCGGATGTTGTTGGCGAAGTTAACTTCACCGCCGTTGGCAGTGGCGAATCCGATGCGAGCTTTCGGCGCCATCTTGTAAACAATCTGGCCCATGCCGCGGCCTTCGTTGGTTCCAGGGAGATCCTGCAGAACGACGACCGGCTGGGTGTTCACAGGGTTGTTCGGCGCGCCGGGAAGGTCGAAGTTATTCACGTCAGTCGTTAGGCTGCCGATGCTATCGGAGATGAATCCAACGCTGATGCCCGAACCTTCCAGGTCGATACTGGCATTCGGGTTATAGAATTTGTTGATCTGGTCGACCCGGTGCTGGTAAACGCCCTGGTCGAAAGCCGTGCCCAGAAGCGGCACCGTGGTCCCGACCTGAATGCCGCCGCCTGGAGGAACCGGTCGCTCGGGAACAGCGCGATTAATCTCCGGCTGCAGGCCCAGATTGACTGATCGTACCTCGCGCATGTTGCCCACCGCCGGGACATCGTCGAGTGCGATAAAACCTTCGACCACGCCCACACCATGATATTTGGTGTCCAGCGCGGTAAGGGTGAAAGATGGGAAACGTGCTTGCAGCATGGGCACGAGCTTTTCGGCATTCACCCGATTGTTAGTTGGATAAATGTCGACAAGGAACCGACCGGTGTCGGCGTCCTGGATCGCGCGGTCGGCATAATCCGCAGCCTGCTGGGTGGCATATCCATTGAAGCGCGCCGAACTGGGATTCGCTTTGACAGCGATGTTGCTCTCAACAAGCGTCCCGAGTCCGCCCGCGAGGTTTTGTGGGATCGGTCGCGCTTGCATTGCCCCCGGCGCGAGGCCAAGGAAAAGCGCGGCGGTGACGGCCGCAAAGCGCTTCCGCGACCGTGCGGATTTAAATCGAAGTAACGTAGTTATCATGTGATGAGTTCTTTTGGTTTTCTGATTGTTATGATCCAGACGCTGACAGTTTTAAATCTTGCGGCGACGGAACTCCCATCAAGGTTTCGAGCTTCGGGCACCCGGACTAACGACTGCTCGTAGTTTGAAATGCTCTGCGCTCTGATCTTGGATTCGTTCAGCGACTAAAGACTTAAGGAATCGCGAGGAAATCGGAATATTTAGAAATAGTCCAGCCTTTTCTTACAATTCTGCAATTTTCACTTCGGCGGCCTGCAGGTGAGGATTTTTTATCATGATGGTGGTGTTGTGTTGAGCCTAACGTGAAGTCGCCGTGGCGGCGAAACTGCAATCCCCGTTTTTACGGGATAAACGTAGTCCGCGTCAAGTAACCTTTTTGAAATAAAAAGTTACACCAGCCAAATAGCCTTCCCCGCGTTTGGAAGACGCTCCAGAATGGCCCAATCCCGCACCAGCGATTAGAAAAAGGTCAGATTAGCGGGCTGCGGCAGATTCGGCTGCCAATTCGCTTTGCGCGCTCGCCGGGTCAACCCATTTGCCGTGTTCGCGGATCAGATCCTGAAGCCGATCAACCGCTTCTGCCTCCGGGATGTTGAACCTTACCGCGGTCTTGCCGACGTAAAGGTTCACCTTCCCGGGCGCTCCACCGACGTAGCCGAAATCGGCGTCGGCCATTTCGCCCGGGCCATTCACGATACAGCCCATGATGGCGATCTTGACGCCTTTCAGGTGCACCGTTGCTGCCTTGATCCGCGCCGTGGTGGTTTGAAGATTGAAAAGCGTCCGTCCGCAGGAAGGACAGGCGACGTAATCGGTCTTGAAAATCCGGGTCCCGGCCGCCTGTAGGATGTTGTAGGAGAGCCGCAGCGCCTGGCCGGGGCCGTGTTCGCCCTGGACGAGAATGGCGTCGCCGATCCCGTCGCAAAGGAGCGAGCCGATGTTGGTCGCCGCGGTCAGGAGGGTAGGCAAGAATTCGGCCGCCGGATTGTGGGAAATCGTCAGGCTATCTTTCAGCAGGATCGGATGCCGGGAATCAAGTTTTGCAGCGAGCAGCCGATAAGCGGCGATTACGGACAGCTCGAGGTCGTCCGCCACCGCGACCAGCTTTGTGTCTGCGCTTTGGTTGAGGGACACGATGCTACCCTCGTCCCGCGGGTCGAGTTCGACGACAGCAGCGGTTTCGTAAACGAATTCCGGTTTGTAATCGCCCATCCGCTCGATCTTGTGCCCGATCTTTTCGAAGTTCGCCTGCCGGATCGCAACCCGCACCGTTTCTTCACCGCCGACTTTTAGTTCGCTGCCGGCAGCAGCGAGCCCGGCTAGAACAACCGCTTCACTCGCGCGTCGCTGGTAGAAAGGATCGAACTTGTAGCGGCGCTCTATGACCGCGGAGACCGCGGAATCCCGATCCGTTCGGCGGTCATAGACTGCCGCTATAGTGACCGTCTCGACCAGCGCTTTGGCCACCGGAATCTCGTGAATACTGTCTTCGGTTAACGAGACGCGGATCGTGTCGCCGATCCCGTCGCGCAAAAGCGAGCCGATGCCGATCGCGCTTTTGATCCGGGCGTCTTCGCCTTCGCCGGCCTCGGTCACGCCGAGGTGAATCGGGTAATTCCAGTCGGCGCCTTCCTCGCGCAGGCGCGTCACAAGTAGCCGGTAGGCCGCAATCATCACCTTGGGATTGCTCGATTTCATCGAGAAAATGAGGGCGTGATAATCGAGATCGCGCGCGATCCGGGCGAACTCGAGCGCGCTCTCCACCATCCCGAGGGGCGTGTCGCCGTAGCGGTTCATGATCCGGTCGCTAAGCGAACCGTGGTTCGTCCCGATCCGCATTGCGATCCCGCGCTCGCGGCAAACCCTGACGAGCGGAGTAAAACGTTCCCGAATCCTGGCCAGCTCGGCGGCATATTGCTCGTCGGTGTATTCGATGATCTTGAACTTTTTCGAGTCGGCGTAATTGCCGGGATTGATCCGCACCTTCTCGACCCACTTCGCGGCTTCCATCGCGGCTTCCGGCTTGAAATGGATATCGGCCACGATCGGCACCTCGCAGCCGCGCTCGCGCAAACCTCGCACGATGGGTTGGAGATTGGCCGCGTCTTTCACCGTCGGAGCGGTGATGCGGACGATCTCGCACCCGGCATCGGCCAGCTCGAGTGTCTGCCCGATCGACGCCTCGGTGTCCATCGTGTCGCAGGTGATCATCGACTGGACCCGGATCGGATTCGCACCGCCGACACCGACGTGGCCCACCATGACCTCGCGCGCAGAGCGGCGCTGGTATTGGAGGAGATCGTCGCTATAGGAGAGGCGGCTCATGCGGAAAGATAGCAAAGCACGAACGCTTCGCTTTGAAAACGCGGCGACGCCAAAGAGCGCCTAGGGGGTCGGGCTCGCTTCGGTCGCGGTCGTCTCCCGCTGGCCGCGCTTTTCCCCGATCCAATCGCCGACATCGAAAAAACTGATGTAGGCGATGTAGCCGATGATGAGGACCGCGCAGCCGGTCTGCACGACTTCGAGGACGCGGATGTTGACCGGCTTGCGCCGCACCGCCTCGACCAGCGCGAGCACGATGTGGCCGCCGTCGAGCACCGGGATCGGGAGCATGTTGAGGATCGCGAGGTTCACGTTCAGGATGACGCTGAACCAGAGAGCAAGCTGCCAGCCGCGCTCGTTTTCGAAGAGGAGGTAATAGATGCGGAAAATACCGAGCGGCCCGCTCAGGTGTTGCAGCTTTACGTCCGACTTCGGCGAGGCGACCGCGCCGATCGTGTCGAGCGTGCTCGTGACGCTGTTGTAGACCTGCTCGATCGGGTTGGGATGAGCAATCGTCATCCGCCCGGAGGTATCCCAGGCGATGCCGATGCGCGGCGTCTTTTCGTTAGGCAACAACTGCGGGGTGACCGTCAAGTCGAGCCGTTTTCCCGCGCGCTCGACGGCGAGGGTGATCGGTTTGCCGGCGTGTTTCTCGACGTAGGCCGCCAGTGCCACCGGGCTGTAAATCCGCGTGCCGTCGAAGCCCAGAATGATGTCGCCATGCTGCAGACCGGCGGCGGCCGCCGGCGTTTTCGGCTGTACCTGATCGATGACCGGCGTGGTCGCCGGATAGATCAGCACCTGCCGGACGCTCTTGCGCCGCCAGCCGCTGCTCGGCGCGATGTAGGGCCTGACCGACATCTTCAGGCGTTTCCCATCGCGCTCGACCACGAATGGAATTGTCTCGCCTTCGCTCCGAATCACGTTCCAGGTCACGCTGTCGTTCATGCCCGAGAACCGCGTCACCGGTTTGCCGTCCACTTCGAGAATCTTGTCGCCGGCTTTCAGCCCCGCTTTTTCGCCGGGAGAATTGTGCTCGACGTAACCGATCACGGTCGTCGTATCCGCTTCGCTCACCGGGTGCCCGACCGCCCAGACGATGGCCGCGAAAACCACCGCGAGGAGGAGGCTGAAGAGCGGCCCGGCGATCGCGACGATGATCTTGTCGAGCGCGGAAACGGGCGGGAGCTGGGCCCGATCGGTCTCGGTCTCGCCCTCGATGATATCCATCGGCGCGAGCTGCGGGAGGGCGACAAAGCCGCCGAGGGGAATCGAGCCTAACGAATACTCGACGCCGTTGATCGTTTTTTTCCAGAGCGGTTTGCCAAACCAGACGCCAAACTTTTCGATTACCAGGCCACGCCAGCGCGCCGCCAGGAAGTGGCCCAGCTCATGGACCACGATCAGGAGGTTAAAGAGAACGACCACCTCGAGGAGGATGAAAATGATGCGAAGGGCGTGCAGGAACACTGGAAAAAACGTGATTAGTGAAATGACTCGTGATCGCCTGAGGCGCGCGCCGATTTTAACGCTTCAACGCTTTAGGGTCGCAACGGCTTCCACCGCCGCCCCGCGCGCCCAGCGGTCGGCGTCCAATATGGCATCGAGGGTCGGGTTGGCAACGGAGGCATGTTTGTTCATTACTTCCTCGACCAACTGCCAGATGCGCGGGAACGCAATTTGGCGATCGAGAAAGGCTGAGACAGCAACTTCATTGGCGGCGTTCATTACAGCAGGCAGGGTGCCGCCGGTTTCGCCGGCCCGGCGGGCGAGATTGAGCGCCGGGAAATGGTCGAGCCGCGGCGCGGCGAACTCGAGCTTTTGCAGTCTGCCGAAATCGAGCGGCGGCAGACTGTTTGCCACCCGATCGGGCCAGGTAACCGCGTACTGAATGGGAAAACACATGTCGGAATGCGAGAGCTGGGCTAGGACCGAGCCGTCGGTAAATTCTACCATCGAATGGACGA
>DATBDG010000046.1:0-5559 GCA_036270055.1 Chthoniobacterales bacterium | reverse complement strand
TCGCGACTCCAATTATTCTCAATCCGTCCTCGTGCCGATGGTGGTGGAGCAGACCGGACGTGGCGAGCGCAGCTATGACATCTACTCGCGCCTCCTGAAGGATCGAATCGTTTTTATCGGGACGCCGATCGACGATCACATCGCGAACCTGGTCATCGCACAGCTCCTCTTCCTGCAAATGGAAGACGGGAAAAAGGACATCAACCTTTACATTAACTCGCCCGGCGGCTCGGTCACGGCGGGCCTGGCAATCTACGACACAATGCAGTTTTTGACCTGTGACGTGACCACCTATTGCCTGGGAATGGCGGCGAGCATGGGGGCGGTCTTGCTCGCGGCGGGGACGAAAGGCAAGCGCTTTGCCCTCCCCAATTCCGACATCATGATTCACCAGGTCTCGGGCGGCGCGCAAGGCGCGGCGAGCGATGTTGAACGGACCGTGGAATACATGTTTAAGCTAAAGAAACGCCTTATCCGAATCATTGCCCAGCACACGGGCAAGCCGGAGGACCAGGTGAAATTGGATTCAGACCGCGATTATTATATGTCGGCGGCGGAGGCCAAATCGTACGGCCTGGTGGACGAGGTGATCAAGTCGCGCAAGGAGGCAAAACTCCTCGATGGCGACGGCTCCGGAAAAGCATTGAACGACCGCTCGACGGCGGTCGCGGAGGCCGCTTTGCCGCAGAAAGTCGAGGAATAGGAACTGCTCTTACGAGGAGACGACCATGGCGCGCGCCTCGAACCTCACAATGTGTTCCTTCTGTGGCAAAAGCCACGCGGAGGTGCGCAAACTCATCGCCGGCCCCGGCGTTTATATTTGCGACAGTTGCATCAACGTCTGCAAAAGCATCCTCGACAAGGAATTGAACGAGGACGCTCGCCGGCAGTCGTCGACCATCCGAGTGCCCAAGCCGGCCGATATCCGGCGTTCGCTCGACCAATACGTCGTCGGCCAGGAGATGGCGAAAAAGACGCTCTCGGTCGCGGTCCACAACCATTTCAAACGGGTTCTGCAAAGCGCTCCGCCGGCTGACACTTCGGCCGCGTTCCAGCCCGATCCGTTTGCCGACGTCGAAATCGAGAAGAGCAACATCTTGCTCATCGGTCCGACTGGCTCAGGCAAAACGCTCCTTGCCAAAACGCTCGCCAAAATTCTCGATGTCCCATTCTGCATCGCGGACGCCACGACCCTGACCGAAGCGGGCTACGTCGGCGAAGACGTGGAAAACATTATCCTGCGACTCCTGCAAAACGCCGATTACGATGTGAAACGGGCCGAGATCGGGATCGTTTACATCGACGAGATCGACAAGATCGGCCGCAAGACCGACAACGTCAGCATCACCCGCGACGTCTCGGGCGAAGGCGTGCAGCAGGCCCTCCTGAAAATTCTCGAAGGCAGCACCTGCAACGTTCCGCCGCAGGGTGGCCGCAAACATCCGCACCAGGAATACATCCAGGTGAACACGGAGAAGATTCTCTTCATCTGCGGCGGCGCCTTCGTCGGCCTGGAAAAAATTGTCCAGAAGCGGATCGGGAACAAAACGATGGGCTTCAGCAGTCCGTCTTTGGAAGCGGAGGAGGCGTTGCGGCGCGAAGCGGTCCGCCAGGTCGAGCCTGAAGACTTGTTAGGCTTCGGCATGATCCCCGAGTTCATCGGGCGTCTCCCTGTCATCACCGCGCTCGACGCCCTGACCGAGGAAGAGATGGTCATGATCCTGACCGACACGAAGAACGCGATGATCAAGCAGTACACCAAGCTCTTCGCGATGGAAGATGTGCGCCTGACGGTGACGAAGGACGCGTTGCGCGCCCTGGCCGCGCAGGCGGTGACAAAAGGCACCGGGGCGCGCGCGCTACGCTCGATGCTGGAGCGAATCATGCTCGACATCATGTATGAAGTGCCGAGCCGGGAGGACATCGCCGAGGTCACGATCAATCGCGCGGTGGTCGAGGGGAAGAAGGTCCCGCTGATTCGGAAGAAGCAGGACAAAGACGCCGCTTAAGAAAAGGCGCTTCGCGCCTAACGTTCGAATTCCGAGACCGGAGCTGGGACTCCGTTTCCTCGCTGCATTGAAGCATTGGACGTGGAGCGTTGGACGTTGAACGTTTTCCCCTCTCGTAAATGCGCGTCCTCGTCATCAACACCGGCACCGAGATTCTCCTCGGCGACGTCCTCAACACCCATCTCACCTTCATCGCGCGCGAGATTTTCCCGCTCGGCCTGCGGGTCGAGCGCCAGATTTCCGTCCCCGACGGCGACGCCATCCGCGACACTCTGCGCGAGAACCTCGAGCGGGCCGACCTGATTTTCGTCACCGGGGGTCTCGGTCCGACGACGGACGATATTACCCGGGAAATCACGGCTGAGCTTCTTGGCCTCGAGTTGGTTGCCGATCCGGACCTGGCGGCCAGCATCACCGAGCGGCTTACGTCGCGTGGGATTCGGTTGACGAATCGCATCCTGCGCCAGGCCCAGGTGCCGCGGGGCGCGCTGGTTTTGCCTAACGAGCACGGAAGCGCCTCCGGCCTTTACCTGGCCGCCGCTCGGAACGACGGCGCCGCTACACCCCATCTCTTTTTGCTCCCGGGGCCGCCGCGCGAATTGCACCCGATGTTTCTCCAATCGGTTCTGCCAATTTTGCAACAGATCGTCAGCCAGGAACGGGCCATTGCTTATCGCAACTATCGCATCGTCGGGATGGGCGAATCCTACGTCGAAGAAGCGGTCGGCGCGGAGCTCCTCGCCCTCTCGGATCTGGAGCTCGGCTACTGCGCGCGAATGGGGGAAGTCGACCTGCGGGTGATTGGTTCGATCGAAATAATCGAACGGGCCGACCGCATCATCCGCGGGCGCCTCGAAAATTTTATCTTCACGACCGGGCGCGAGAATCTCGAAACCGTCATCGTGCGTCAGCTCGCGGCGCGAAAAGCGACGCTAGCGGTGGCGGAATCATGCACCGGCGGACTTCTGGCCCATCGGCTGACGAATGTGCCGGGCGCTTCGGAAGTTTTCCTCGCCGGCTATGTGACCTACTCGAACGAGGCAAAGACGGCGGCTCTGGATGTTTCTCCATCGGCGATCGCCCAACACGGTGCGGTGAGTGAGCCGGTTGCCCGTGCCATGGCCGAGGGAGCGCAGACCAAATCGGGATCCATCTTTGCCCTCGCCACGACCGGCATCGCGGGTCCGGGTGGCGGGAGCGAGGCGAAGCCGGTTGGAACTGCCTACATCGCGCTGGCCGGTGGCGGCGAGACGGTGGTGAAGCATCTTTTTTTCCCGACCGATCGCGAGACGTTCAAGCAGCTTGCCAGCCAGATGGCGCTCAACCTCCTGCGCGAGCGCCTCACTGTTTTATAGCGGCGGTCTATGACCGTCGAACCCCCCGAGAGCAGCCATGCCCTCGATGCTCACAGAGCGCTGCTCCAACTAATCGCCTACCACCACCGGCGTGCCGACTTTGACGTGGTTGTAGAACATCTCCGCCGCCGCCGAAGGCATGCGGATGCAGCCGTGCGATGCGGGGTAGCCCGGCAGAATGCCGACGTGCATCCCAACCCCTTCCTCGGTCAGGCGCATGAACCACGTCATCGGCGCGCCAACAAAATGAGTTCCGCTCGGCGCCGAGTCGATCCGGCTGCTGACTCCGCTGCGAACAACCCGGCCCGACGAGTCGACAAAATTGCCGTAGATGTTGGAGCGATGGTCGCGATCCTTTTCCAGGACGTGAAAACTGCCGCTCGGCGTCATTCGCGAGCGTTTGCCGGAAGAAATCGGCGAGTCGACCGCAATCTCGTCGCCCATCATGAGATAGGCGCGCTGCTTGGACAGGGAAACGCGGACGCGCGAATTGTCGGGCGTGACCTGATCGAGGAGGCGTGGAGAGACGTTGATCGGTTCCTGGCGCTGAATGAGTTCATTGGCTCGCTTCATCGGCGGCTTGGTCCGCGCCGGCTGCGGGGGTACGTTTTGCCGGATGTAAGGTCGCGAACCGGACCGCGGCACCTGCGCGCCGAGGTCGAGGCAGGTCAGCCCGACCATCAGAAGCAAAGCAACAATTCTAAGAAAACGCGCGATCACAAAATGGGGTGGCTGCGGTCGTTCCGGACCGTTGCGGAATCAAAATGAAGAATTCCCCTGCCGCTGGCAACGTTCAAATCGGCCCGCATCGTCGCACGCGAGCAATCCGTTGTCACTGCCAAGCAGCAAATGAGCCGTGACCGCCCGAAAAAAATTCTCCGCGGAGCTGAACCGACGGCTGGTAACTTGCGCCGCCGGGCGGTGCATGTGCTGGCGCTTGTCGCGCTGCGGTGGCGGGCGGGACGAGCCTGAGAAATTCGGACGACGCTCCTGCCTAACGATAAGTGTCGACCCGCTTCAGCCAGCCGGGGAGCCAGCGGGCTTCGTTCCGCTCCGGAGGCGAATTCTTCACCCGCTCGCCTAAGACCCGCTCGGCCGAGTCGGCAAATTCACCGAGAGGCGATGCTCCACTGTCGTCGGACATACCCTCCAGAACCTGGAGCAAGCCCCAGCCCCGACCCTTGTAACGCTCGGTCTCCAGTACGCCCTCCCCTTTGAAATTCACGTAGTCGATCAGCGCGTAGCAGCCATGGGCGCGGTTGGCGAGACGGTTGAAACGCGTCTCGATTTTTCCCCGTTCCTCGGCCGGGGCGTCCGCGAGCATTTTGGGAAGCGCCTGCCGCAGCCGTTCCACCATGAAATCGGCCTGGAGATCGATGGTATCGACGAGAAAGGTGCGCAGATTTTCCATCCGCTGGCTCGACCCGGCCGCGAGAAACGCGGGGCGCGACTCCCACGGGCAGGCGCCGCTCTTCCGCCCGAGCAACAGCTCGGGCAGCTTCGCGCCGCGCTTTTCGACGTAGCGAACGAAGGGCGGAAAGCTTTCCTCGAACGGCCCGCGGACCCCGGCCGGGTACCAGATGAAGTGTCCGATCCCGAGGGAAGCGAAGTTTTCGCCCGCGTTCCAAGAGGTGAGTCCGCTCACCGTTCCGCCACATTCGTTCTGCCAGATTTTGCGCCCGATCCGCATCGCCTCCTGATGCGAAAGGCTGATGGCAGCCTGGGCGGTCGAGCACACGATCGCCAGCAGGCCGAACCAGAGGCCGCGCCGCAGCGCCCGCAAGCCGCGTTTTTGGTCGCGTCGGCCGCCCCCGCTTGACGCGGACGCCATCCCCGTGGATGAATTCAGACCGGCGACCCAGGAACGGGCCTCCGCGCGTTGAATCTTATCGATCATAATTATGAAAGCATTGTCTCTAATCGTCGTCACTGCCATCGCCCTCTCGCCGTTCGCGCGGGGAGCCGAGCCGGGAAAAAAACCGCCGCAAAGTCCGAGTCCGTCTCCGGCGGCGCCTGATCAGCCGATCGGCCCGCTCAAGACGCAGAAGGACAAGGTCAGTTACAGCATTGGCCTCGACATCGGCACGACTCTGAAACGGCAGCTCATCGATGTCGACCCGGAACTTTTGCAGAATGGTTTGAAAGACGGATTGGGCGGCAAAAAACCGCTCATGACCGACGAACAGGTCAAAGAG
>DATBDG010000045.1:0-5777 GCA_036270055.1 Chthoniobacterales bacterium | reverse complement strand
GTGTGATCGACGTTTCCTTTATCTCGCTGACTTTGATCTTGCCGAACGCCCTGCAATTGTTAACTCCAGAGGGAGTGACGCTCGCCCTCATCAAACCGCAGTTCGAGCTCGGGCGCGAGGACGTGGGGCGCGGCGGGATTGTGCGCTCGGCCGAGCTGCACGAAAAAGCACAGCGAAAGATCGCCACCTTCGCCGAGAGCGTTGGCGCAAGGGTGGGGGGCCTCGTGCCCTCTGTCATTGCCGGCACCGACGGCAACCAGGAGTTTTTCATATGTCTCCGAAAAGGATTGGACTAGTCGCCCATACCGGTAAACCCGGGGCGGCGGAACTCGTGCGGGCGGTCGTGCAGGAGTTTGCCCGCGCTTCGCTCCCGGTGAAGCTGGAATCCGAAACGGCACGTTTCGCCGGGGAGAAATCCGGGCTTTCCATGCCTGACCTCGGCCGGGAAAGCGACCTGCTCGTGGTCCTCGGTGGCGATGGGACTCTCCTGAACGTTGTCGGGCAGCTCGGCGACGACATCAAGCCAATCTTCGGGATCAACATCGGCTCTCTGGGCTTTCTCACCTGCGTCGGTTCCACGGCCTACCGTGAAGCCGTGGCCAGCATCGCAGCAGGGGAAATCGAATTCAGCCAACGCGTCCTGCTCGAAGTGCGCCTCGATCCTCACGGCCCCGAAACCCAACAGGTCCTGCGCTGCCTCAACGACGCCGTCTTTAGTCGTGGCGAAATCTCGCGTCTCATCCGTCTCTCCGTGCGGGTTAACGGCGAGGCGCTGACGGAATTCAATGCCGATGGCCTGATCATCGCCACGCCCACCGGCTCAACGGCCTATTCCCTGAGCGCCGGCGGGCCGATCCTCTCGCCGGATTCCGGGGCGCTGGTCATCACTCCGATCTGTCCGCACACTCTCTCAAATCGCTCCGTGATCGTCGACGATTCAGGGGTGGTGGAGATCGAAGCAACCGAGCGCGAGCATCCCGTCTTCCTGACGGTCGACGGCCGCGATCCGGTGCACGTCGAAGCCGGCTCCGTCGTGACTGTGCGCAAAGGGCCACAAACCCTGCCGCTGGCCGCCATGCCCGGCGTTTCTTTCTTCAGCGTCGTCCGGCAGAAGCTGCGATGGCGCGGAAGCTCGATCTGAAGCAGTGCGCGATTGACTTCGGCGCGCCGGGACGAAACTCTCTTCCATCGGGCTGCGGGGGTTCGCGAGTGGGAGCGACGGATGAAAACGGCGAGATCACGATTTATAAGTGTGTTGTTACTGGCGCTAAGCCTGAGCGGCGCGCGCGCAGATTGGCGCCTGGGCGGGGAGACCGGCGCCGTCTACGAGAGTAACATTTCCAACTCGGATCGCACCTCGGATGTGCGGGATGATTGGGCGTGGCGGAGCAACGTTCGGCTCAGTAATGGCTATCAAGTCTTACGTGACCTTCGACTGACTCTGGGAGCTGATTTGCGCGGCCAGGTTTGGGGCCGCTTCGGAGCCTTCAATGAAATTGGGGCTGGGCTCTCAGCCCACTTGCGTTACCGCTTTGGCCTTGGCCGGCGGGCGCCCTGGATCGCCCTCGAGGAGAGAATCGGCTACGACGGCTTTCAGGAAACGGGTCGCAGCAACTGGGATGAATCGCTTACACTTCGCGGCGGCATCGTCATCTCGGACCGGCTCGCTCTCGAAGCCGGCTATATCTTTAAGAACCTCGCCGCCTCTGACGATTTCTTCGACGAGCAGAGTCACAGCGCCAATGCTCGCCTGATCGTTGACCTGACCTCGTCGCTGCAAATCGCCTTGGGATACAGCTATCGCGACGGCGACGTTCTCTCCTACGCCACCCCGTCGCGTCCCGATATCTTTGCGCTCGCGTCCGAGCGTCGACCAGTCACAACCTTTGGCTCCAATCCTCTTTACACTGCTTATCGGCTGAAAGCCCAGACTCATGCGGTTTCCATTTCGGCCAGCTACGCGCTCACGAAATATATTTCTGCTCAAGTGGCATATCGCTACTCCACCACCTCGCACGATCCGCTTCATTACGAAAACCATTCGGTGGAAGCGAGGATCGCGTTTGCCTACTGACCAGGTGAACTGGCTTCGCATATTCTTTTTGCTTGCACTCGTTAGCCTACGTCACGATCTGCGGGCGGGCTCGCTCGCGGTCACAGTGAAGGACGCAAAAGGCGCGCCCGTTTCGGACGCGGTCGTCTTTGCGCGCGGGAAAGGGAGCGAGTCACAGACGGCGCATTCAAAGATCGTCATCGACCAGCGGGACAAGCAGTTCATCCCTTACGTCACCGCACTGCAGGTCGGCACCTCGGTTTTTTTTGCCAATACTGACAATATCCGCCATCACGTCTACTCCTTCTCGCCGGCCAAGAAGTTTGAGTTGCCTCTCTACAGCGGCATTCCGGCCAAACCGATTCTGTTCGACCACGTTGGATTCGTTACGCTCGGATGCAACATCCACGACTGGATGATTGCTTATGTCGCTGTGCTGCCCACGCCCTATTTCCAGCTCACGGGCGACGCAGGACGGACACTCCTGAAGAACCTGCCGGCGGGGGAATACACGGTCAACGTCTGGCACCCATTGCTCAAAGGCGCGCCGGAAAAATATTCGCAGCAAGTCACACTCGCCGCCAACGGCACGCCAGAACTGGTCTTTGCCCTGGACTTGAAACCGGACTTTCGCACCAAACGCGCCCCTGGCTTATCGACCGGAGACTATCGCTGAAATTTCGATTCCGCAGTTTCCGTAGTCGGCTGGTCGTCTTTCTCGTCGGCCTTTTGACACTCCTCCAGAGCGCGACCTACCTCATCGTCCGCCACGCTAATCGCGAGCACGCTCTGGCCCAGATTGAAGCCCGCCTGCGGAGTGGGGCACGCATCTTCGAGAAGCTCATCGCGCAACATAACCAACAGCTCATCGGCGCCGCCATGATCCTGTCACGCGATCACGCTTTCCAGGAAGCTTTCGCCGGCTCTGACCAGGACCGCGCCACTACTCTCTCGGCTTTGGATAGCCTGCGCGGAAGGGTGGGGGCGGAAGTGATCCTGATAGCGTCGCTCCAGAAGGAGCTCCTTTTCGATACCCGTCGGCCGCAACTACATGGCATCGCATTTCCCTTTCCGAGGCTGATCGATCGGGCGGAAAGCGCCGAATCGGCCTACGCCTTTGTCCTGCTCGATCGCGAACTCTTCGCCCTCGCCATCACACCGCTTCTCGCCCCGGCGCCCATCGCCTGGCTCTGTCCGGCCTTCCGGATCGACGATAACTTCGCGCGTGAGATCAAAGCCTACAGCGACTTGGAGATCACATTCCTGAGTGGGAACGACTTCTTCGCCACCACCCTGGACAAGGTTCATCGCGAAAGGCTGAGAGCGGTTCTGCGCAAGAGTTCTCCGGTGCCGAAAAAGATTATCGATCTCAAAATGGGCGGGGAGAAATTCCTCAGCTACGCGGTTCCTCTGGCGGTCGAGAATGGGAGCGCGACGGCCCTTCTGCAACGATCACTCGATAAAGAACTCGCGCCCTATCTGCGGCTCGAGCGCACCTATCTCTTACTTGCTCTCCTTGGCCTCGCCGTCTCCGCTGCACTGGGGATCTGGATCGCGCGCGATGTTTCCCGCCCCGTCCTCCAACTCGCAAGTTGGGCCCGCGACATCGCGCAGGGTGACTACCAGCATCGCTCCTACCTGAGGCGCCGCGACGAGCTCGGCTCGCTCGCCGCTTCTTTCAACCGGATGAGCGAAGGCCTGGCCGAGCGTGACCGGGTGCGCGACTTGTTAGGCAAGGTCGTCTCGCCGGAAGTGGCAGCGGAACTCTTGCGCAAAGACGTTGTCCTCGGCGGGGAAGAACGCGAAGTGACCATGCTCTTTTCCGATCTGCGGCGTTTTACGAGCATGAGCGAGGCGCTCTCGCCGCAGGAGATGCTGGGGATTTTGAACGATTACTTTACCCGCATGGCCGCGATTGTGGAGAAGCACGGTGGAGTGGTCGACAAATACGTCGGCGACGCCCTCATGGCGCTCTTTGGCGCGCCGCTCTCCAACCCCGATGACGCCGATCGCGCCTTGCAGACCGCGCTCGACATGAGCGAAGCGCTCGACGACCTCAACCGCCAGTGGCAGGAGCGGGGTCTGCCCGCCATCGGCGTCGGCATAGGGATCAACACCGACATCGTGGTCGCCGGCAACATGGGTTCCGCCACCCGCCTCAACTACACCGTCATCGGTGACGGCGTAAACCTTGCCTCGCGCCTCGAAGCCCTCACGAAAACCCCGGAATACAACACCCGCATCATCATCAGCGCCTCGACCCTGGCGAAGGCGAAGGGCAACTACCACAGGGGGCCGCTCGGCGAGGTCGCCGTGAAGGGAAAGCAAAAGCCAACCGAGATTTTTGCTCTACTTGGGCGGGGATGAATTTCTCACTGCGTGGTTTTGGGGCACGCGTGAAGCCGCGGTCCCGCAGGAGGTCCAACAGGGCAAGATATCATAACGAATGGGCACCAACACCATGCGATTTTATATGACATATATTGTCTGATGTCATAGCTGGAGTTGAACCTTGGCCTTTTATATGCGTTTGGAGAATCCTCTTTTGCCTTTCCTACTGCGAGTCATAATTCGGGAATGGATTCCGAAAACGCCGAGGCAGCGGTTCCCGTCTCGCCGCAATCAGCGGCGGAGTGGGACTCTTACTTCGATCTCCGCTGGCGTGTCCTGCGCGAGCCGTGGCGGCAGCCGCGCGGTTCGGAAAGGGACGATCGCGAAGCCGACAGCCACCATGTCATGATTGCGGGATCGGATTCGCGCCCCCTTGCCATTGGACGGTTGCATTTCAATTCCCCGGATGAAGCGCAGGTCCGCTTCATGGCAGTCGAGCCGGAGGCCCAGGGCCGCGGGCTGGGCGGCGTAATCTTAAACGAATTAGAACGCCGGGCGCGCGCGGCGGGCGCGAAGGCCATCGTGCTCAATGCCCGTGAGGATGCAGAACGCTTCTATAGGAAGCATGGATTTGTCACGGTCGGCGCGGCACCGACGCTCTTTGACGTTCTCAAGCATGTGCGGATGCGGAAGGATCTGGCGTAAGCCGCCGGTCGATAGCTGTGGCTCGGAAGCGGCATCTGAACTGCGATTCTCGAGTCGTGTCAGGTTGAGCGAACGCGACGCCTCTGACTATTCTTTGCGCAACGACCCATTTGGCGATCCTTCGCGAGGATGCGCTTGACCGAGTGACGTGACTTGTTACGCTGCGGCACTTCCGCGCTTTCATGCTCATGAACACACACGTCCGCCGCTTTCTTTCGATTTTCTTCGGCCTCGCCTTTGTCTTTGGCATTTCGTCAGGCACGACCCTCGCCCAGGACGAATCAGCCGGGATCCAGCAAGCGATGACACCGGAGGAATTCAAATCTGCCGGTCTGGAGAAGCTCACCCCGGCTGAGCTGGCAAAATTGAATGCCTGGCTCCAAGGCTACCGCGAGACGGCGGTCAAAACAGCGGTCACGAAAGCGGAAAAGAAAGCCGCCGAACGGGCGGAGCGCGACAAGCGGAGCCTGATCGTGAGCCGGATCAACGGGACCTGGGGCGGCATTGCTCCGGGCGTGGTGATCGAGTTGGAAGATGGGTCGAAATGGATGCTGGCGAACAAGGACGAACACTACGGCGGGCATGCGGATCATCCGGCGGTGGCGGTCTGGAAAGCCGGCTTTTTCGGCTGGAAAATGCGCGTCAGCCGAATCGCCGAGTTTTACGTCAACCCGGTGAAGTAGCGCCG
>DATBDG010000044.1:0-37124 GCA_036270055.1 Chthoniobacterales bacterium | reverse complement strand
AGAGGTCGTAATCTAAATTGTTATGGGCAGATCGTTAAAAAAGGGACCGTTTGTAGAGCCGCATCTTCTGGAGAAAATCGACAAGATGAATGCCTCCGGTGTGAAGAAACCGGTCAAGACCTGGTCGCGTCGCTCGATGGTTACCCCGGATTTTGTCGGGCACACCTTCCTCGTTCATAACGGCAAAATTTTTCAATCCGTGTTCGTGACCGAAAATATGGTCGGCCACAAACTCGGCGAGTTTTCACCTACCCGGATCTTTAAGAAGCACGGGTCGCACACCGCGAAGGTGACAAAATAGTTGAGGGTTGAGAGTTGAGTGTTGAGAGACGAGGGACGGCGGGAACGCGGCTCTCAACTCTCAGCTATTTACTCTCAACTTGTCTGCTGTTGTCGGTCGGAAGACTGGCAGCGCAGCAAAATAGTTCTTTGTCAGATCCAAATCTTGAAGTCGCAGAGGCGAAGGTGACGTCGGAGACGTTGCTCTCGCAGAATGATCTCCTGCGCAAACAGCTCTCGCTCGACCGCGAAACGCAGAAGACGCTGACCGACAGTCTCGTCGTCTCGAACTCGGAAGCGGAGTTGTTTCGCCGGAAATATTCCGAGCTGCAATTGCGCATGGACGCGCTCGGGGTGGAAGCGGTCAGCAAAGATCGGGCGAAACTGGAGCAGCGCCTCCTCAAGGCGGTGAGTGACCTTCAACTCATGAACAGGGAGAAGGAAGCTTATCGCGAGCAGTTGCTGAAGTTGAGCGAGACGATGCTGCGCTACGTGAAAACCACCCAGGCGGCCGATCCGCAGGCGCGAGCCGACGTCGAGGCGCAGTTACGCGCGACCGGCCGGCTCCTTACCGCCGGAAGTTCGGCCCTGCCCGAGGACGAAGCGCGCCCGGACCTGATGAACGGAAAGGTCCTGAGCGTGAAAGAAGAGTGGTCGCTCGTTGTCGCGAACCTCGGAGCGGGGCAGGGAGTGAAGATCGGGATGCCGTTGCGCATTGTGCGCGACGGGAGAACGGTCGCGACCCTGCGGGTGGTGGATGTGCGCGAAAAGATCAGCGGCGCGGTGATTCAAGAACTGGATTCGGAGAAGATAAAAATAAAAGTTGGCGATCGCCTCCAGGTGGATGCGCGCCAGGATGTAAGTTTAAAATAGATGCAAGTTAGCTCGACATATCGTTACGCGAAGATTTCGGCGTTCAAGGCGCGCGAAGTCACGCGCGCCATTCAAGGCCTGCCGGTTTCGGCAGCGCTCGACCTCGTTGCGTTCAGCCCAAAAAAGGCCGCGGCCATGATCAGCAAAACGCTGAAGAGCGCGATCGCCAACGCGGAGAACAATGCCAATCTGCGGGTCGACGGACTGGTCGTGAAAGAGGCGACGGTCGGCGAAGGCCCGACGATGAAGCGGATGATGACCCGGGCGCGCGGCAGCGGCAGCACGATCCGGAAACGGAGCAGCCATATCCGGATCATTTTGACCGACGAGATCGAGATCAAGCAGCGCGAGAAGAAGAGCGGGCAGAAGAAACGCGCTGGGAGCAAGAAAAAAAGTCCTCGCGGGAAAGCCGTAAAGGCCGCCAAAGAGGAGTCGAAGGCTGAACCGGCGGAAGCCAGCGAAGAAAAATCAGAAAGTTAATTCATGGGACAGAAAGTTAATCCAATCGGTTTTCGTCTCGGGGTGAACCGCGACTGGCGTTCGCGCTGGTACGCTTCGCCCCAGGAGATGCCCGGTTTTTTGCATAACGACATCGAGATTCGCGATTACGTGAAGAAGAAGCTGCAGTTTGCGGCGGTCGCGAAAATCATCATCGAGCGCGCCTGGAACAGCATCCGCGTCACGATTCACACTGCGCGTCCGGGCATCGTCATTGGCCGCAAAGGTGCCGAGATTGAGAAGATGACGGAGGAGATCTCGCGCATGGCGCAGGGCAAACAGGTCAAGATCGACATCCAGGAAATCAAGACACCGGAGCTCGACGCCCAGCTCGTGGCCGAAAACGTCGCCCTCCAGATCGAGCGCCGGATCGCCTATCGCCGCGCGATGAAAAAGGCGGTCCAGATCGCGATGGACTTTGGCGCGCAGGGGATTCGTTTGCGCAGCTCGGGCCGTTTGAACGGTGCGGAAATTTCGCGTTCGGAATGGTATCGCGAAGGCAAAGTGCCGCTCCACACGCTGCGCACCCCGATCGACTACGGCTTCGCCGAAGCCAACACCGTTTACGGTAAGATTGGAGTGAAATGCTGGATCTGTAAGAAGGAAGAAGCGCCCCCGGCCCCGGCCAACGCGCCGGCCGCGCCGCCGGAACCGGCCCCCGCCGCCTAACGAATTTTAAGGAGACACTGCCATGCCATTGATGCCGAAACGAGTGAAGTATCGCAAGACCCAGCGGGGAAGCCGCAAGGGGACGGCTTCACGCAATCTGCGAATCGATTTTGGCGAATTCGGCCTCCAGACGCTGGAGCGCGCCTGGATCACCAACACCCAGATCGAAGCCGCGCGGGTTGCGCTCACGCGCAACATGAAGCGCAAAGGCAAACTCTGGATCCGGATTTTTCCCGACAAATCGGTCACCTCGCGTCCGCCGGAAACTCGGATGGGTAAAGGCAAAGGACAGCCCGAATACTGGGTCGCGACGGTCCGGCCGGGCAACATTCTGTTTGAACTCGACGGCGTGCCGGAATCGGTTGCGCGCGAATCGCTCCGCCTCGCCGCCGACAAGCTGCCGGTCCGGACAAAGTTTCTCAGCCGCCACCACGTCGCGGTCTAACGACTAACGAAATGTTGAAATTCAAAGAAATACAGGAAATGAGCACGGAAGAGCTGCTCACAAAAAAGCGCGATCTGCGTCAGGAAAGTCTGCACCTCCGTCTCCAACAGCAAAGCGGGCAGCTCGAACAGCCGAGCCGGCTCCGTCTTCTGCGGCGCGATGTCGCGCGGGTGGAGACCGTACTCACGCAGCGCAGCAAGCAGGCGGCGACGAAGGAATAGCCATCATGGACGAAGCGACCACACAACAGACCCCAACGAGCGAATCCAGCCGCGGCACGCGCAAGACCCGTGTCGGCGAAGTGATCTCGAGCGGGATGAACAAGACGATTGTCGTCCAGACCGTGACGCGGGTGCCGCACGCCACTTTCGGCAAGATCGTGAAGCAGAAGAAGAAATTTTACGCCCACGACGAGGAGAGCAAAGCGAAGGCCGGCGACACAGTCCGGATCATGGAGACCCGGCCGTTGAGCAAGCTAAAGCGCTGGCGCCTCGTTGAGGTCGTCCAGAAGTAGAGAAAAAGCGGGAGGCTTTATGGTTTACCTGAGATCAAGATTAGACGTGGCCGACAACAGCGGCGCCCGCATGGCGACGATGATCGGTGTCATCGGCAAAGGCGGCGCGCAATCGGCCGGGATTGGCGATGTCATCACCGCCAACGTGAAGGAAGCGAGCGCGACCGGCGCGGTGAAGAAGGGCGATGTCGTGCGCGCCGTTTTGGTGCGGACAAAGCAGCCGATTCGGCGTGATGACGGTTCGCTCCTGCGTTTCGACAACAACGCGATCGTGATCATCGATAAGGATCTCAACCCGCGTGGCACCCGCATTTTCGGGCCGGTCGCGCGCGAGCTGCGGGAACGCAATTTTATGAAGATCGTCTCGCTTGCTCCAGAAGTTCTATGAATAACGAAAGCGGCGTCACACAGCCGTCCCGGCTCTCCGGTAATGCAGGCGTCTCGCCTGCACGCTGCCAAACTGCAGGCTGGAAGCCTGCTTTACGAAACAAGCTGGAAGCCTGTGTTACGAGTTTATGAATCGGGTCAAACTTCATGTGAAAAAGGGCGACAACGTCGAGGTGATCTCGGGCAACTTCCGCGGATCGTCCGGCAAGATTTTGCAGGTGTTGCCGAAGAAGAACCGGGTCCTGATCGAGGGCGTTCGGCTCATCAAAAAACACATGCGCAAATCGCAGGACAATCCCTCGGGCAAAATCGCGGAACGCGAAGGTCCGATCCACATTTCGAACGTGAAACTGGTCCAAGGAAGCGAGAAAGGCGCAAAGAAGAAGGGCAAAGCGAAAGCGACAAAGGAAAAGAAGACGAAGAAAGAAGAATAACGAAACTCTCGGAGAAAGGTTGTCATCCTGAGCTGGCGAAACGCGGCGAGGGACCTTCAAGCAACCCGAGGCGTAATCTGCGAGGCCCTTCGCCCCGCTTGGGACGACAAACGAAGAATTTAGAAAAATGGAAAACGAATTTTATCGCGAATACAAAGACCGGGTGATTCCCGCTTTGCGCGAAGAGCACGGCTATACGAACGATCACCAGATCCCGAAATTGGAGAAGGTGGTCATCAACTCTTCCGTCGGCTCGCACGCGGACGTGAAGCAGGCTCTGGAAGACGCGAAGATCGAACTCGCCCTCATTACCGGCCAGAAACCGGCCGAGACGCGCGCCAAGAAAAGCATCTCCAATTTCAAGCTGCGCAAAGACCAGGTGATCGGCGCCAAAGTCACCCTGCGGGGCGAGCGCATGTACGAATTCATGGAGCGCCTGATCAAGGCCGCCCTTCCGCGCATTCGCGACTTTCGCGGCATTTCGCCGAAGGGATTCGACGGGAACGGCAACTACACCCTGGGCGTCTCCGACCAGTCGATTTTCCCGGAAGTCGAGCTCGACAAAATCAAGCGCAATATTGGTTTTGATGTTACTATCGTGACCACTGCGCGCACTGACGAAGAGGCCAAATCGCTCCTGAGCGAAATGGGAATGCCCTTCAGCGACCGGGCGAAGAAGCCCGCCGCGCAAGCCGCCTAACGAACCTACATGAGCACTGTCACCGATCCGATTGCCGACCTTCTGGCGCGCGTGCGCAACAGCACGCAGGCGCAGAAACTCGAGATGTACGTCCCGTTTTCAAAAGTGAAGAACGAGGTCGTCCGCATCCTGAAAGAGGAGGGCTACATTGCGGATTTCGAGCTCGACACGAGCGCGGCCCATCCCCGGATCAAGATTACGAACAAGATCACGAATCGCACGCCCGCCATTACCGGTTTGAAACGGGTCAGCCGGCCCGGCCTGCGCCGCTACGTGGGCGCGGATGAAATCCCGCGGGTCCTGGGCGGAATGGGGACGGCGATTTTATCGACCTCGCGCGGCGTTATGTCAGGCCGGGAAGCCAAGAAACAAAAAGTAGGAGGAGAGCTGCTGGCCTACGTTTGGTAGCTCACGAACTATGTCACGGATTGGAAACAAGCCGGTCGAGATTCCGGCCAAAGTGAAAGTGAACATCGACGGCAGCGGCAAGGTCGCGGTCGAGGGTCCGAAAGGGAAGCTGGACTGGAAGCTGCCGAAAGGGATCAAGGCGACCGTTGCCGGCAACGAAGTGTCGTTAGTCAGAAGCGCGGAGACGCGGAGCGTAAAAGCGCTGCACGGTCTGTCGCGCGCCCTGATCAACAACATGGTTCTGGGAGTGAGCGAGGGTTTCACGAAGAAACTCGAAATCGAGGGGGTCGGCTTTAAGGCGGCTGTCCAGGGGACGAATCTCAACCTCAGCCTCGGCTTTTCGCATCCCGTTCTTTTCCCGATCCCGCCCGACATCAAAATTGCGGTGACGGACAACACGAAGATCGCGATCTCTGGGGTGGACAAGAAAACCGTCGGCCAGGTTGCGGCGGACATTCGTCGCTATTACCCGCCCGAACCCTACAAGGGGAAAGGCGTTCGTTATGTGGGCGAGCAGATTCGCCGCAAGGAAGGCAAAACCGTTCAATAGTTAGTCATGGCTACGATCAATCGAAAAGTCATTCGCGGGCGAATTCACGACCGCATCCGGCGCAAGGTCTCCGGGACCGCGGAACGGCCGCGGCTCTGCGTTTATTTTTCCGGCAAACATGTCTACGCCCAAGTCGTCGATGACGAGGCGGGCAAGACTTTGGTTTCCGCCGGGACAACGGAGAAAGCGCTCGGCGGCAAAGGCAAACATGCCGCCAATCGCGCAACGGCGGAGAAGATTGGGAAAACGATCGCCGAGCGTTTGCTGGCCAGGAATATCGACAAAGCGGTTTTCGATCGCGGTGGATTTCTTTACCACGGCAAAGTAAAAGCGCTGGCCGACGCGGCGCGCGAAGGCGGATTGAAACTTTAATATGGCATACGCAGGCAACCAAGGCAGACGAAGCGACTCTCGCACCACGGACCGGACGCCTCCGGCAAGAGGCGATACGACCGAGAAGGTCGTGTTCATCAACCGCTGCGCCAAGGTGGTGAAGGGCGGTCGCCGTTTCAGCTTCAGCGCCCTCATCGTGGCGGGCGATCACGACGGCAAAGTGGGCTGCGGATTTGGAAAGGCGAACGAAGTCGCGGAAGCGATCCGCAAGGCTTCGGAAGCCGCCCGCAAGTCGATGGAGAAAATGTCGCTGCGCGAAAATACCATTCCGCACGAAGTGGTGGGCGAATTTGGCGGGGGCCGGGTCCTCCTGCGTCCCGCTTCGCCGGGCACGGGCGTGATCGCCGGTGGCGGCGTGCGTGCGGTCGTCGAGGCGGTGGGGATTCGCGACGTTCTCGCCAAGTCGTTAGGCTCGAGCAATCACGCCAACGTCGTCAAGGCGACGATCGAAGCGCTCCGCTCTTTGCGCCGGCGCGACGAAATTTTGAAAGCGCGCGGAATTCGCGCCAGTACCCCGAACAACGGCGAGGAGGCGCAGCCGGCCCAGCCATGATACGGTTGCACAATCTCAAACCGCGCCCCGGTTCCCGGCACCGCGTCAAACGCCTTGGCATCGGCGAAAGCTCGGGCCACGGCAAAACGAGCGGCAAAGGTCACAAGGGCCAGAAAGCGCGCTCCGGTGGCAGCATTCGTCTTGGATTCGAAGGCGGACAGATGCCGCTCATTCGGCGATTGCCGAAGCGCGGTTTTAACAACGCCGCCTTCAAGAAGACCTATGCGCTGATCAATCTCGACGATCTCAACCAGTTCAAGGCCGGCACGGTCGTGAATGAAGAGATGCTGCGCGAAGGCAAGCACATTCGCGGCAAAGTCGCGGGCCTAAAGATCCTCGGTCGCGGCGAGCTGAAGCACAACCTGACGATCGAAGCGGATCGCGTGAGCGAATCGGCCCGGCAAAAAATCGAGAAGGCGGGCGGCACCGTTACCTTGCGCGAGCCGAAGGCGAAGACGGAGGGACCCGAGTCAACGCCCCCGGCTTTAACGGAAGCGCCGACGCCCAAGGCAAAAAAGCCCGGGGCGAAGAAAAAGAAGAAGACCGCTAAATAAGCGGGTTCGGAATTAGCGGATGGTTTCGGCTTTTCTTAACACGGTCAAAATCCCGGAACTGCGCCGGCGGATTTTGTTCACCCTTGCGGTCATCGTTATTGTCCGGTTGGGCGCCGCGATCACAACCCCTGGGGTCAACCCGGCGGTCCTGCAGGATTGGTTTCGCACGTCGTCGCAAACCGCCGGCGGCGGGGTGGCCGCGCTCTTCAATTTGTTCAGCGGCGGCGCGCTTGAGAACTGCGCCATCTTTTCGTTAGGCATCATGCCTTACATCAGTGCCTCCATCATGCTCCAACTGCTGACGGCGGTCATTCCCTCCCTCAGCCGTTTGTCGCGCGAAGATGGCGGCCGGCAGAAAATCATGCAGTACACCCGTTATGCGACGGTCGTGCTCTGCATCTTTCAGGGCTATCTGCTCGCGGTCTCATTCCAGCATCCGGAGTCGTACCACACCATGCTCCCCGGCATCACCGAGACGACGGCTCGATTGGGAATTCCGCTGGTCGATAATCTTGGCTGGTCGTTCCGCATCATCACTGTCCTGACCCTGACCACCGGCACCCTTTTCCTCATGTGGTTGGGCGATCAAATCACCGACCGCGGCATCGGCAACGGCATTTCGCTGATCATCACGATCGGGATTGTGGCGCGTCTGCCCGCCGCGCTCGCGCAAGCTTGGAAGACATTCGTTCCTTCGGCCGAAACCGGAACGAGTCAGGTGAGCCCGGCGATTCTTGTTTTGATGGTGGCGTTTCTCTTCATCGTGATCGCCGCGGTCATCGCGGTCACGCAAGGCGTGCGCAAAATCACGGTCCAGTACGCGAAACGCGTCGTGGGCCGGAAAATGTACGGCGGCCAGACCCAATACATGCCGCTGAAAGTGAATTATGCGGGCGTGATGCCGATCATTTTTGCCTGGGCGCTTCTTCTTTTCCCGACGACGATCGTGGGCCTGGCCTTCAAGAACAGCCGGACCGCCAAGGTGATCGCCGAGATGCTTTCGACCGGCTGGCTCCATTACGTGGTCCTGGCCGCGATGATTTTCTTTTTCAGTTATTTCTGGGTCGCAACCCAGTTTCAGCCCGCCCAAATCGCCGATGACCTGAAAAAATACGGTGGCTACATCCCCGGGGTTCGGCCGGGTAAGCCGACCGCGGATTTTCTCGATTTCACGATGACGCGGCTCACTTTTGCGGGCGCGATCTTCCTCACGTTGATCGCGATTCTGCCGAGTCTTTTGAGTCAGGGACTGCACGTCCCGACGATCACTGCGCAGTTTTTTGGCGGCACGAGTCTGCTCATTATTGTGGGCGTGATTCTCGACACGATGCGACAGGTGGAGACCCATCTGATCCAGCGGCATTACGATGGATTCCTGCGCAAGGGGCGGATTCGCGGCAAGGCCTTCGATCGCTCGGCCTACAATCGCGGCGACGCGGCGCAGCAGGGTACGCTGATGTGGCTTTATGTTGGCATCGCCGTGCTGGTGATCGGCGGGGTGGCTATTTTCCTCTACGGGCGCTAAGTGAAAAGCCGCATTGTGCTCCTCGGCGCGCCCGGTTCCGGCAAGGGGACGCAGGCGGAGATGATCACAAGACATTTCGCCATCTCGGTCACTTCGCCCGGCACCATCCTGCGGCGGGAGCGCGACTTGGGCACACCGCTGGGGCTGGAAGCGGACGAGATTTCGAAACAGGGCGGCCTGGTGCCGGATGACGTCATCGTCCGTCTCATCGAAGACTGGCTGAATTTGCACGGCCAACAGGGATTCGTTTTCGATGGCTTTCCGCGCACCGTCAGGCAAGCTGAGCGCTTGAACGAGCTTTTGGAAAAGATGGGTACGTCGCTCGATCTCGCGATCTGGCTCGAGGTTTCGGAGGAGACGGTGCGCGACCGCATCGCGAGCCGGTTGCAGTGCCGCCGGTGCGGCTTTACGACCAGCGTGACGAGCGCGTGTTTCGCCGACCGGCCGATCTGTCCCTACTGCGACGGACCGCTCATCCGGCGCGACGACGACGACGCCGCCGTCCTGCAAACGCGCCTGACGGAATTCAAGACCAAGACTGAGCCCCTCCTTTCCTTTTACGAAAAGGGTGACGCGCTCCACCGAATCGATGGCAATCGCGATCGGGAAGCAGTTTTCGCCGACCTTGCGGCGTTGATCGAAGAGCGAGCAAAATGATTCCGATCAAATCGTCTCGAGAAATCGAGAAGATGCGGCTCGCCTGCCGCACTGCGAGTGATGTCCTGGAGCGGGTGAGCGAGTTGATTCGTCCCGGCATTTCAACAAAAGAAATCGATCAGGCCGCGGCCGATCTGATGCAGGAGGCCGGGGTGCGTAGCGCCTTCCTTGGATATCGGCTCGGGCATCGCGTGTTTCCGGGCAACATTTGCATCTCGCTCAATGATGAGATTGTCCATGGCATCGGCAGCCAGCGCCGGATTCAATACGGCGACATCGTCAAACTCGACATCGGCGTCGTGCAGGACGGCTGGGTGGGCGACACCGCCGCGACAGTGGCCGTTGGGATGATCGACGAGCGGATCGAGCGATTGCTCGCCGTCACCCAAAGCGCGCTGCAACGCGCGATCACGCACGCGACGGCCGGCGAACGCTTGGGCGATCTCTGCGCGGCGATCGAAGACGAAGCGACCCGCAATCATTTCAGTGTCGTGCGCGAATTTGTCGGCCACGGCGTGGGACGGAAACTGCACGAAGAGCCGCAGGTGCCGAACTACGGCAAACGCGGGAGCGGCCCGCGCCTCAAGCCCGGCATGACTCTCGCGATCGAGCCGATGATCAACCTCGGGGGCGCCGGAGTGCGCCTGCTCGACGACGGCTGGACCGTCTGCACGTCCGACGGTCTGCCCTCGGCCCATTTCGAACACACGGTTTTGATTACGAAAGAGGAACCCGAAATCCTGACATGGCGCGCAAAGACGCAATTGAGGTAGAGGGCACAGTGGTCGAGCTCCTGCCGAATACGATGTTCCGGGTGGAACTGCCCAATGGCCACCGGGTTCTCGCCCACATCTCGGGCCGGATGCGGATGCACTTCATTCGCATCTTGCCAGGGGATAAAGTTATGCTAGAAGTTTCCCCCTACGATTTGTCGAAAGGGCGAATCACTTTTCGCCATCGCTAGCGCGGAGAAAGGCTCCGCGTTTTTCGTCTCGTCAAACCATGAAAGTACGGCCGTCAGTCAAAAGACTTTGTGAAGGATGCAAGATCATCAAGCGCAAGAACGTGGTGCGCGTGATCTGCGCGAAGAACCCGCGCCATAAGCAGCGCCAGGGCTAGGAGATCGTTATGCCAAGATTACTCGGAGTAGAAATTCCCGCCGAAAAACGCATCGAAGCGTCGTTAACCTACATCTACGGGGTCGGCCCGACGACCGCCAAACGCGTCCTCGAACAGACCAATATCGACCCCAACCTGCGGGCCAAGGATCTGACCCCGCAGCAGATCAACGAAATCATCCAGACGATCACGCACAACAAGTTGCCGATCGAAGGCGATCTGCGCCGCGAAGTGCAAAGCAACTTGAAGCGATTGCAGGCGATCAATTGTTATCGTGGCATCCGGCATCGTCGCGGGTTGCCTGTGCGCGGACAGCGCACCTCGACCAACGCCCGCACCCGCAAGGGTCCGCGCAAGACCGTCGGCGTCATCCGAAACAAGGACGCCAAAGCGGGCAAAGTTTAACCTAACGAACTGACATGGCCGAAGAATCCGAAAATCAAACGCCCGCTGAAACGCCCGCGCCTGAAGAACAGGCGGCGGCTCCCGTGAGGGAGACCCCGGCGGAAACGAGTGCCGAAAAATCGTCTGAAACTCCGGCCGCGGCCGAGACCGCAACGGTGGCCGAGGCGAAGACTGAAGCCGCGCCGGCGAAAACTGCACCTGCGAAAGCCGAAGCGAAGCCGAAGGCGGCCAAGAAAGGCGCGAAGAAAACGGCCGAAGCTCCGGCCGCGGCGGACGCGCCGAAGGAAAATCTTTCGCTCGACCCGAACGACGTCGAGAAGCCGAAGATCATCAAAGCGAAAGGGAGCAAGAATGTTCACTCCGGCTACGCCCATGTCCTTTCCACCTTCAACAACACGATCGTCACCATCACCGACTTGCAGGGCAATGTGATCGGCTGGTCGAGCGCCGGCAAAGTCGGCTTTAAAGGCTCGCGCAAAAGCACGGCCTACGCGGCCCAGATGGTCGCGCAGGATGCCTCGCGTCAGGCGATGGGCCACGGCCTCAAGGAAGTCGAAGTCCTCGTTAGGGGGCCGGGCGCCGGCCGTGAATCGGCCGTTCGCGCGCTCCAGGCGATTGGTCTCGATCTCACCGTCATTCGCGACGTCACCCCGGTGCCGCACAACGGTTGTCGCCCACCGAAACAACGCCGCGTCTGATTCTCATCGCCCGTCACTCTACTTTTTTTCATGGCCAGATACACCGGACCCAAAACCAAAATCGCCCGCCGCTATGGCGTGCCGCTTTTCGGACCTTCCAAATCACTCGAGCGGAAAAATTATCCGCCCGGCATGCACGGCCCCAAAGGCTCGCGCCGCAAGCAATCCGACTACGCCATCGCGCTCGGCGAAAAACAAAAGCTCCGTTTCCAGTACGGCCTGATGGAAAAACAATTTCGCCGTATTTTCGAAACCGCGCTCCAGCGTCGCGGCGTGACCGGTGAGACCTTGCTCCAATTGCTCGAAACCCGGCTCGACAACGTCGTCTTCCGCCTCGGGCTCGCGAACACCCGCAGCGCGGCGCGGCAGTTGGTCTCGCACGGCCACGTGCAGGTCAACGGCAAGAACGTCAACATCTCTTCCTTCAATGTGAAGGCAGGCGACGAGATCACGGTCAAGGATCGTCCGAAATCGCGTCAACTCGCCCTCCGCAACATGGAGCTGACGCAGATCGCGCCCGTGCCCGATTGGTTGAGCGTGGATCGCGACGCCTTGAGCGGCAAAGTCGCGCACATTCCGTCGCGCGAAGAGATGCAGCCGATGGTCAACGAGCAGTTGATCGTCGAGTTGTATTCGCGCTAGCCGGATTTCCGAGCTCGCTGCGGCGAATTTTCCATTGTAGCGGCGGTCTGTGACCGCCGAGACTTGGGTGCTGCGAGGTGCGAGATCGCCGGTCAGAGACCGCCGCTACAAGTGCGCTTCCAAGGTTTCGAGCGCTTTGTCGTAGCTGCACCGCGCGAGGTAATGCGCCAGTTGCGGATCGACGGGCGGCGGGAGCGATTTCCCCAGCGCCTCGATTTTTTCCGAGACCGCCTTCAGCTTCTCGAGGTGCTTCTCCGGTTCGCGCCGGCTCGTCTCGTCGCCAATGATGGCGCGCCGTTCGTGGAGGGCGGCGGCGAGTTCGATTTCGGATTCCTTCATTGGGCGCGCGCGGGCTCAAAAAAGAAGCGCAACTAAAGCTTGTATCGCGATGCGATTTTGCGCAAGAAGCGTCCCGGGATATGTCTGAGCCTGTGATCAAACGGGTCCTGATCGTGGACGACGACACGGCCGTGCTTCGCATTATCCGCGAGGCACTCCAGAATTTGCTCCACTGGGAAGTCGACAGCTCGCCGAAGCCTGAATATGGCTTTGAGTTGGCGCTAAAGAAAACTTACGACCTGATGATTTTCGATTTCTCGATGCCGCTGATCGACGGCACGATGCTCTTCTCGCTCATCTCAAAGGTCTACGAAAATTCGTCGCCGGCTCGGGCGATGCCGCCGTTGTTGCTCGTCTCGGGCCAGGGAGCGGACGCGCGCGCGCAGGAGCTTTTGCGCGAAGCGCGGGTCTTCGGTTTCCTGCCCAAGCCTTTTACGATTCGCCGGCTCCTGGAGAAGGTGAAACAATGCCTGCCGGAGACGAGCGCGATCGCCTGAACGCCGCCATCGTTAGTCGTCAGACCCGCGCGCCGGCTTCTTCCTGCAACTGCCGAAGCGCCTCGAGCCAATCGTGCGCCGAATCCCCGGGGAGCCCTTGCTGCTGGCGGCGCTCGGAGATGAAATAAGCGCGCATCCGAACATTGTCATCAGACAACGCGAATTCGCTGGTTTTGGAATTTGCCGCCTTGGAGGCGCGCGGCTTCCGCGGCGCGGTGCTCTTGCGGGGAGTCGTGCTGCGGCTCTTGCCCACGGCTTTCGCGGTCGCCTTCGCCGGCTTCCCGGCCGCGCTCTTGGCGACCGCCGGCTTTTCCGGTTTTGCCGTGCCGTTTCCGGTCTGAGCTTCCGGTTCAGCCGCGGCTGGTTTGTTTTCGGTCAGCCCGGCGGCTTTCGATTTTTTTGAACTTTTCGCCATTTACTTTTCCTTTCCGTCGGCCAAGCCTGTACGCGCAGAGCAAAGCCGCGCAAGCGGAAATCGGCACGAAAAAGGCTCTGCCCAACTGAGCAACGATGCGGCACTTTCTTTTTCGATGGGCGATCACGACGGTCGCCGTGATGGTCGCCGCCGCGGTCATCCGCGGAATTCACTACGACAGCGTGGGCTCGCTCATCGGAGCCGCCTTACTGCTCGGCATTCTGAACGCTTTCCTGCGCCCGGTCCTGCTTCTTCTCATGGCCCCGCTCATCATCCTCACGCTCGGGATTTTCATCTTCGTCGTGAACGGGCTCATGCTTCTGCTCGTGAACGAATTTGTCAGCGGCTTCCATGTCGACGGATTCGGAAGCGCATTCTGGGGCGCGATCCTGATCAGCATCGTAAGCTGGCTCCTGAGCGCGTTCTTCCGCGGCAGCGATGGACGCGTCCATCCCATCACCCATCATGCCGAAATGCGGCGGGTGAAAGGGCGGGTCGTGCGAAGCAGCAAGCCCGGCGAATCATGACCTATTGCCTTGGAATGCTCTGCCGCCAAGGCGCGGTTTTTCTGTCCGACTCGCGCACCAGTGCGGGAATGGACAACATCACGGTCCGGAGCAAGATGCGGATCTACGAGAAGCCGGGCGACCGGGTGATTTGCATCATGAGCTCGGGCAACCTCTCGCTGACTCAGGCGACGCTGGCCCTCATCGATGACGATCTGCACCTCAACGAGAGCCATCCGGCCCGCAAACACCTCATGAATCGCGAGACGATCTACGAGACGGTGCGCTACATCGGTTCCAAGGTGCGGGAGGTGGAACAACGCGACCGCGCCGCGCTCGAAGCCGACGGCTTCGATTTCAACATCAACCTGATCGTCGGCGGCCAGATCGCGGGCCTGAACCCGGAAGTGCATTCCATCTATCCGCAGGGGAACAGCATTCACGCGAGCAAGGATTGTCCCTTTCTCCAGATCGGCGAATCGAAGTACGGCAAACCGATTCTCGACCGTGGCTTCCGCTACGACGGCACGCTGATGGACGCGCTCAAGTTTGGACTCATCTCGATGGACGCGACGATGAAGAGCAACGTCGCGGTCGGGCCGCCGATCGACATCCTTTGCTACAAGACCGATTCGCTCCAGGTCAAGATGCGCACCCGTCTCGAGCAAAACGACCCCTACCTGAATGCGATCAGCCGCAAATGGCAGGACGGCATCGTCCGACTCGTTAGGCAAATGCCGGTGGCGGATTTCAGCAAGACGGCGCTCGGCTATGCGCCCTCCAGCGACGGCTCGGCCCGCTCCGGCGAGCTGGTCGTGAGCTAGGATTTTTCTGGGCCGCGGCCCGGGCGGCTGCGATGCCGCCGCTCTATCGCGGCGATAAGGCGAGGCTGTTTCTGAAAGCGCTCCGGGGGCTGGTCTGTTTCCTGCTTTTACCTCAGTTCGCCATCTCAACACCGTTGCCTTTAACCACTATGTCCAATTCGACCAAACAACTCATCGGCGTGCTCATTGTCTCGCTGACCGCAGCGTTCGCGGCTCCGGCCCAGGAAGCCCGCACAGCTACGGCGCCGTCCGCAAAAACGACCGCGCCGGCGGTCTCTTCCGGCAGCGTTCCAATGCGCAACTCCGAGATCGCGCCCCTGACGGTGGTGCAGGCCTCGCCTGCCGTGGTGAAGCCGGCCAGCACGCCGGCCGCCACCACCGCTCCCGTTCCTTCGCAGAGCAATTCGGTGACCGAAAACGGCGGCGTCGGGGTGCGCGAGTTTCAAGGCGACGACGTAGGCCAGGTGCTGCGGCTCCTCGCCCGCCAAGCCAAGGTCAACATGGTGGTGAGCGAAGCAGTCACCGGCACGGTCACGATGCGGCTCGAAGACGTGACCGCGTTGCAGGCCATCGGGATCATCGTGAAATCCAAAGGTCTCTTCATGGACCAGATCGACAACGTCTACTACATCAAGACCGCGGCCGAGCGCACGGCGGAGCCGACCGAGAGCGACAGCTACCAGTTTAGCTATGCTCGGGCGAAGGAGATCGCGCCGCTCCTCGCTTCGCAGCTCGCGAGCAAGGACGTGCCGCAGGTTGACGAGCGGACGAACACCATTTTCTATCGCGAGACCCGGAGCAACATCGACAGCATCCGCAAGATGCTGGTGCAAATCGATCGCCCCACCAAGCAGGTCATGATCGAAGCCCGCCTCGTCGAGGTGAACGCCAATCCCAAACAGAGCTACGGCATCAATTGGGGCGGCGTCGTCGGCGGCTCGTCGAATCCGCAGACTTTCCGCTACGGTGGTTCCAATCCCACAGTCGTGAAGGATGACGGCACAGTCACGCCGCCCGCCCTCGTCTTTGACCAGGATACCGGGACGTTGCGGCCGCGGGATTTCTTTCTTAATGCGCTTCCGGGTGGCGGCCTGAATGCTCTGGCCGGTCAGTTTGCCATTCTCTCCGTCCCGCAAATGAGCGTCACCCTCCGGCTCTTGAACGAAGATTCCGACGCTGAATTTCTCGCCAACCCGCGGGTGGTGACGGCCGACAACCAGCAGGCCAAGATCGAGATCATCCGCAACCAGCCGGTCCCGCAATTGAACTTCAACGAACAAACGGCGACCGCGGTCTTCGGCGGATTCGAGGACAAGAAATTTGGCAACACCCTCGTCGTTAGGCCATCGGTCAACAAGGACGACTTCATCACCCTGAGTGTGAAGCCCGAGATCAGCAACAAAGTGGCCGACGCCACTTTCCAGTTTGCCGGCGCGACCGTGGCCAGCCCGATTATCGACACCCGCACCCTCGATTCGAACGTCCTGATCAAAAGCGGCGATACCCTCGCGATCGGCGGTCTCCTGCAGGACGAGGTGACCAAAGGCCGGACCAAAGTGCCGATCATGGGCGATATCCCGATCCTCGGCTATTTCTTCCAGGAAAAACTCAACGCCCGCTCCAAGCGCAACCTGCTCGTCTTTGTCACCCCGACGATTCTCGAGCAGCGCTACGGCACCGGCCTCGAAGATCAGATTTCCGGCCTCCATCACAGCGGCGAAGAATTTGCCGACCCCAACGGGTGGCGAAACAACGCCAAGGGAGCGGTTCGTCTCGTCCCGACCTCCAATCGCCAGATCACGGCGGATTATCCCAAGCCGGGCGTGGCGCCGGAGCCGGGCAAGCTGCGCTTTATCAGCACGGCGAAAGAGCGCGACTTCTAGAGATCAAGTTTTGTTGTGGGGTTGGAAGGGGGTGGACCTCGGTATCCGGGTTCGCCCCCTTTGTCTGTACCACTCTTCTCGTCGGACCGCGGCGCGTCTATTTCAGGAACCTCGTGATCCTGCTCGTGCTCGATCCTTCACCGATTCGATTACGAACCGGAGAACGAGCAGGATTATTCTGCGCCGCGTCTACATCACTTGCGCTCACCCCACCTCTTGTGCATCATAAACCGCCCAGTTTCCCCGCTTGGAACGCAGATTGCTGAATGAAACTTTCGCTCATCCCAACCGCACTCCAGCCGATCGCAGAAAAAATCGAACGCCAGGAGCGGATTACGGAGGAGGACGCGCTCACCCTCTATCGCTCGACCGACATCAACGCCCTCGGGATCATGGCCAGCGCGGTGCGGGAACGAAAGAACGGCAAGATCGCGACCTACATCCTGAATCGCTACATCAATTATTCCAACATCTGCGTCCTCTCCTGTCAGTTCTGCGCTTTCGCCGCCAAGAAACGCGACGCCCATGCCTTCGAGAATTCGATCGAGGACATCGTTGCCGCGGTCCGGGAAGCCCTCGCCAGCGGGATCACCGAAGTGCACATGGTCGGCGGATTGCATCCGACGTTAGGCAAAGATTGGTACGTCGAGTTGCTCCAGCGCTTGCGCGCGCTCGATCCCGACCTCCAGATCAAGTCCTTCACCGCGATCGAGATTCGCCATCTGGCGCGCCGGATTTTCAAAAAACCAATCGCCGAAACCTTGAGCATCCTGCGCGAGGCCGGTCTCAATTCGCTCACTGGTGGCGGGGCGGAAATCTTCGATCCCGGGGTGCGCGACGAGCTGTGCCGCGGCAAGGAAACGGCGGCCGAGTGGCTCGAAGTGCATCGGACCTGGCACCAGATGGGGGGCCGGAGCACTTGCACCATGCTTTTTGGCCACGTCGAAACGATCGCACAGCGGGTCGATCATCTGCGGCAATTGCGCGCGCTGCAGGACGAGACAGGCGGTTTCACCGGCTTCATCCCCTTTGCCTTCGAGCCGGGGGAGAGCACCGTCCTTTCCCACATCCCGCGCGCCACTGCCTTCGAGCAACTGCGCAATCTCGCCGTCAGCCGCATTTACCTCGATAACATCGATCATCTCACCGCCTACTGGGTGAGTCTCGGCCTTCCCCTTGCGCAGGTCGCGCTCGCCTACGGGGTCGACGATCTCCACGGGACGATCATGCGGGAAAAGATTTTCCACATGGCTGGGGCGATGACGCCCGAGGAGCAGACCGTCGAGGCCTTGGAGCAGGTCATCCGCGAGGCCGGCCGCATCCCGGTCCAGCGCGACAGCTACTACAACCATCTCACGCCCGCCAGTGTGCGCGCGCCCCGCGAGCCCGCGGCCGATCTTGCCTGCGTCTGACGATCTGCGGTCGCTCCGGATCGGTTGCGTCAAATATCTCAACGCTCGGCCCCTCATCCACGGCTGGAGGGGCGAAGTGCGTTTCGATCATCCCTCCATTCTCTGTCGCGAACTGGCTGCCGGGCAGCTCGATCTCGCGCTCGTTTCGAGCTTCGAATATCTGCGTCATCCGATTTACGCCATTGTCGATCGACTCGCGATCGCCTCCCATGGGCCCGTCTACAGTGTCATCCTCGCGCACCTCGGTGCGCTCGAAACGTTGCGCGAAGTCGCGCTCGATCCGGCCTCCGAGACCTCGGTCAGCCTCCTCCGCTGTTTGTTAGGCAAACGCGCCCTGGCCCCAACATTGGTTGCCGGCGGCGAGCTCAGCCCGACGCGCGGCCGGCTCCTGATTGGAGACCAGGCGATTCGCTTTCGCGAGAAAGCGCCTGATGAAATGCAGATCCTCGATCTGGGCGCCGCCTGGCGGGAAGCGACCGGGCTTCCTTTTGTCTACGCCCTCTGGCTCATCCGGCCCGATTATCCGGCAAAAAAAGCAATCGCCGACTCGCTTCGCACTCTGGCCCGGACGAACCTCGAAAATCTCGAGGATCTGATCGCGGCAGAGCCGGAAGCAACGCGCGCCTTCTGCGAATTTTATTTTCGACAATGTTTGCGCTTCTCTTTGGGAGAAGATGAGAAGCGCGGCTTTCAAACATTTGCGCAATTATGCATCAGCCAACAGCTGCTCCCGGCTCTTCCACCCATTCCCGAATTCGTTTAGGACGACCGACGAGCCGATCGTATTCGTGGCCTAACGACACGACTCCATGAAACGCACCCGCCGCTGGATTCTCGCTTCTGACAAGGACGCGCCGGAGGAGTCCCCACTGAGCGAGGAAATTTGTGGTTCCCCCTGGATCGCCCGGCTCCTGCAACGCCGCGGTTTCCGCAGCGACGAGGAGGCGGCCGAGTTCCTCCGTCCGCAGCTGCGCAAGCTGCGTGATCCGTTTCTTCTGCCGCAGATGCGGGTGGCGGTCGATCGCATTCTGCGCGCGATCGACACTGGCGAAAAGATCGTGCTTTACGGCGATTACGACGTCGATGGTGTCACTTCGCTCGCCCTTCTCAACGAGATGCTCTGTGCCTACGGCGCCGCCCCCGCGCTCTTCCTTCCCATGCGGATGGAGGAGGGCTATGGCCTGAGCGCCGGGGCGATCGAACGCTGCTGGCAGGCGCATCGCCCCGCGCTCCTCATCGCGGTCGATTGCGGGACGGCTTCCTGCGCCGAAATCGCCGATCTCTGTGCGCGCGGCGCGGAAGTCATCGTGCTCGATCATCACGAACCGAAAGCCGAGTTGCCGAACTGCATCGCGCTCGTTAACCCGAAGGCCGGACCCGAATCCGAATTCCGTTATCTCTGCAGCGTCGGCGTCGTCTTTAAACTTTGTCACGCCTGCTTGAAAACCCGCCCGCTCCCGGACTTCGATCTCCGGCAGCGCCTCGATCTCGTCGCCCTCGGCACCGTGGCCGACATCGTACCTTTGGAAGCCGAGAACCGGATTCTCGTCCACCACGGCGCGCGGGAGATCGCGAACCGGCGTTTGTTAGGCATCAGCCGGCTCCTCGACGTTGCCGGCATCCGCCCCCCGATTGCGGCCGAGCATATCGGCTTCCGTCTCGGCCCGCGCCTCAATGCGGCCGGCCGCCTCGCGAATGCTGAAAAAGCGTTGCGTTTGCTGCTCACGACTGATCAGGCCGAAGCGCATGCGCTGGCCGACGAGCTCGATGCCCAAAACCGGGAGCGGCAGAATCTGGAGCGTGAGATCGTGCTCGCGGCCGAGGAAAAAATCGCGCAGCAAGCTCTCGGCGACGCGCCGGCCATCATCCTCGGCGAGCGTGGCTGGCATCCCGGCGTGCTCGGCATCGTCGCGGCCCGCATCGCCCGCACCTATCATCGTCCGGCCATCATGATCGGCTTTGACGACGACGGCCTCGGCAAGGGAAGCGGGCGCAGCATTGATGGTCTCTCTCTCGTTAGCGCCCTCGGGGAAAGCGCCGACCTGCTGGAAAAATTCGGCGGCCACGAGATGGCCGCCGGCGTTACGATTCGTCAGGAAAACTTCGCGACCTTCGCGGCCCGGTTCAGAGAAAACTGCGGCCGCTTGCTCACGGCCGAGCACCTCGAGCCGCGCCTCTATTTGGATGCCGAGCTGACGCTGCGGGATATCGGTTGGAACCTCCTCCGCTGGCACGAGCTGCTCCAGCCCTTTGGCCGCGGCAATCCGCAGCCGCTCTTTTTCGCCCGGGGTGTCGAGCCCGCTTTCACTCCGCGGATTTTGAAGGAGAAACATTTGGCGCTGCGCCTGCGCCAGGACGGACGATTCCAGCGCGCCGTCTATTTCGGCGGGGCCGAGGCGCCTCTCCCGGAGCCGCCCTGGGATGTCGCTTTCCGGATCAGCGGCGACGAGTACGAGGGCGAAATCCGTTTGCAAATGCAGGTGGAGGCGCTGCGCAGCACAGCCCCGCTTGAGACATGAGCCTGGACCTCCACCGTCCGTTAGGCGAGATCGATTGGATTCCGCGCCCGCGCAGCACGCAGTTGCGTCGGCTGGGAATCGAAACCGTCGGTGACCTGCTCACCCACTATCCGCGGCGTTACGAAGACCGGCGCGAGTTTGCCGCTTTTCCCCGGGACGAAAGCGAGCAGCCGATCTGTCTCTGCGGCGAAGTGATCAAGACCCGCTTCAATCGTTTCGGGCGTGGGAAGAAAATTTTTGAAGCTACTTTGCAGGAGGACGGAGCCCACGCCCTCAGCCAGCCGCTCGTTTTGCGCTGGTTCAATCTCCATTATGTGCAGAAGATGATCCTGACCGGGCAGCGCCTGGTCGTCTTCGGCAAACCGCGCCAGCGCGGACAGCGCCTTTGCATGGAGCACCCGGAATTTGAAGTGATCGAAAACGACGAGGAAATCTCGATCCATTTCCGTCGGATTACGCCGATCTATCCCGCGACCGAGGGGCTTTCGCAGCGCGCCCTGCGCGGTCTTGTCTATCGCCTTCTCCAGCAATGCGACGAGTTCAGCCTCACGACTATTTTGCCGGAGAAGCTCGCCACCGGCCTCACTCCGCGGTCCTGGCGCGAGATCCATTTTCCCGAGAGCGAGAACGCGCTGGCGGAGGCGCGAGAAGCGATCGTGCTCGCGGAATTTTTCACGATGCAGATGCTCCTTGCCTCGCGCCGCGCCCGGACCCGGGCCCGGAGCGGCGTGGCGCACAGCGCATCGGGACAATTACTCGAACGTTTTCTGCGTCAGTTACCCTTCGACCTAACGAATGCACAGACGCGTGTGATCGAAGAGTTGCGCGCCGATCTCGCCGCCCCGATCCCAATGAACCGTCTCCTCCAGGGCGACGTGGGTTCGGGCAAAACCGTGGTCGCGATCGCGGCCATGCTGCTCGCGGTCGAGGCCGGCTTCCAGGCCGCGCTCATGGCGCCGACCCAAATCCTGGCCGAGCAGCATTACGCGGTGTTGCAGCGCTGGCTCGAGCCGTTAGGCGTCGCCGTCTCCCTCCGCACAAGCGCGCGCAAAGAAGATCCATTGCCATTGTTTGCGCGCACGCATGCGTCACCTCCGGGTAGCGCACGCGTTCCGCGTGCTGGCGACGGTGTTCCACCGTCGCGAACTTTTCCTGATCGGAAGGATAGAGGCGGCGCGCAGTATCACCGCCGCCATCTCCCGCACTTCGAAAAACCCTGGGCAATCTACGCGGTGACGATCGGCACCAAATCTCGGCGCGCTCTTTCACCCGAGTCGCGCACCATCGTTCTTGATGCGTTGCGCCATTTTCATACGCGCCGTTATGAACTGTGCGCCGCCTGCGTCATGCCTGATCATGTCCACCTGTTGATTCAGCCGTGGCCGAAGGGAGAAGATAGCGAAGGAAGCGTTGGGTTTTGGTCCCTGAGCGAACTACTGCGTTCGATCAAATCTTTTTCGGCCCGCGAAATCAACAAGCGGGAAAACGCGACGGGCGGAGTTTGGGAGCGAGAACAATTTGATCGGTATATCCGATCGGATCGTGATCTGGAGGAGAAATTTCACTATATCCTGCGCAACCCCTGGGAATCGAAGATTGCCCGGCCTGATGAAGATTATCCGTGGGTTTGGACACAGGAGGACGAGGCACACGATACGAAAAGTTCGTCGCGGTGGCACACCGCGACCAGCACGCAAAATGCGTGCGCTACCCTCGGCCGCCGCGCCGGCCAGATTTTTGTTGGGACACACGCGCTCCTTTACGAGCCGGAAGGACTGGAGAATCCCGGCCTGGTAGTGATCGACGAACAGCACAAGTTTGGGGTC
The DNA here is from genome assembly GCA_036270055.1 of Chthoniobacterales bacterium. Lineage (GTDB taxonomy): Bacteria > Verrucomicrobiota > Verrucomicrobiia > Chthoniobacterales > UBA10450 > Palsa-1392. Next base: position 14,600 of record DATBDG010000044.1, on the reverse strand, counting down.
GCGCAACGCGCCCGCCTAACGAGCCAGGAGCCGGCCCCGGACGTCCTCGTCATGACCGCGACGCCCATCCCGCGCACCCTCACGATGAGTCTCTATGGCGATCTCGATGTCTCGACCATCGAAGAAATGCCGGCCGATCGCGGGCGGATCGTCACCGCGGCGCGGGACGAGGAGAAACTGCCGGAGGTCCTCGCCTTCCTTCGTCGCGAGCTGGAAGCGGGCCGGCAGGCCTACATCGTTTATCCGCTGATCGACGAGAGCGAGAAGCTGGAGGCGAAGGCGGCCGCGGCGGAATTTGAAAAATGGCGGCAACGCCTCGAGCCCTTCACCTGCGAGCTGCTGCACGGGCGCGTCCCGGCGCCGGAGAAGCAGGCCATCATGGAACGTTTCCGCCGTGGCCTAACGAGTGCATTGGTCAGCACGACGGTGATCGAAGTGGGGGTGGATGTGCCGAACGCCAGCGTCATGCTGATCGAAAATGCGGAGCGCTTCGGCCTCGCCCAGCTCCATCAACTGCGGGGCCGAATCGGGCGCGGCGAACACAAATCGTTTTGCATCCTGCTCCGCTCCGATCCTTCCCCGGAAACGATCGCCAAACTCGCCGTCCTCGAGAAAACGAGCAACGGTTTTGCGGTTGCGGAGGCGGATTGGGAATTGCGCGGCCCGGGCGATTTGCTCGGAACGGCGCAGAGCGGCCTGCCCGCGCTCAAGCTCGGAAACCTGCGGGCGGACGCGAAATTAATGCAGCGCGCGCGGGCCGTGGCGCTCGAAATCTTTCACGACGATCCGGAGCTGGCCCGACCGGAAAATCAACGTTTCCGCCATTTGGTTGTCGAAGATGTGGGAAAAACCTTCTCTCACGTTAGTTGATGAAAAATCTGCTCAAATTTCTTTTGTTAGTTCTGGTTCTAAGCGCGGGCGTTTCGCTGCTTTACGATTACCAATTGCGACACGGCCGGCTGAGCCTCAAGCCGCGAGAAACGCCGGAAAAATACAGCCTGGCAGATGAGCCGGCAGTTGATCCGAAGACGGTCGCGAGTCTGGCTTCGTTGAGCAACGAACGTCGGAAGTTGGTCGCGGGGGTCATTCCTTCGGTCGTCAGCATCAAGACTTCGAAGAGAATTCGTCGCCCCCAATATGGGCTCGATCCCTTTGATTTTTTCCGCGGCAATTATCGCCAGTTTCGCGGTCCGGCGGACGAAGCGCTTGTCCAGAATTCGCTCGGCTCGGGTGTGATCGTGACGAAGGAAGGTCACATCATTACGAATAACCACGTCGTCGATCAGGTGGACGAAATCGAGGTCGTGCTGAGCGACGGCCGCACCAAGAAGGCGCGTTTGATTGGCGCCGACCGGGAACTGGATCTCGCTGTCTTGAAAGTGGACGAATCGGGCGTGAAGCCGCTCAAGCTGGGCGATTCGGACGCCGTCCAGGCGGGCGATTTTGTGCTCGCGGTCGGCAATCCATTTGGCTTCGACGAAACGGTGACCGATGGCATTATCAGCTCGAAAGGGCGCCCGAATCGCGTCGATGGTTTCGGCGATTACCTCCAGACCGATGCCGCCATCAACCCCGGCAATAGCGGCGGCCCGCTTATCAATCTGAAAGGCGAAGTCGTCGGCATCAACACCGCCATCATTTCGCGCAGCGGCGGCTCGCAGGGGATCGGCTTTGCGATTCCTTCCAACACTGTGCGGATGGCGCTCGAGAGCCTGTTGCAGAAGGGTCGGATCATTCGCGGGTATCTCGGGATTGAAACCTCGTCTCTGCCTCCGGGCCAGATCAATGCCCGCGATGAGGCCGGCGTACCGGTGGTGGCCGTCCTGCCCAGTTCGCCCGCCGCCGAGGCGCAGATCAAGCGCGGGGATATTATCGAAAAATTCGACGGGCACGAAGTGCGCAACATTGCGGAGTTACGACGGCTTGTCTCGCAGACGGAGCTGGACAAGAAGGTGAATGTCGAGGTGAGGCGGAACGGCAAACCATTGACGCTCGCGGCAACTATCAAGGAACAGCCGGCTAATTACGGGCTGGCCCGCGCTCTTCCGCCCGATCGCTCTCCGCCCACGACCCCCCCCCAGCCTAACGAACCGGATCAGGAGGAGGAAGATCAGCCGCCGCCGGCGGGGGGCGGGGCATTCGATGGCATCGATGTGCGGGAATTGACTCCGCAACTGGCGGAGAAGCTCGGTGTCCCAGCAAGCGTGGGCGGGGTGGTCGTGACGCAGGTGGGAGATGCGGCCGACGCCGGGACGTTGCGGGCGGGCGATGTCATCGAGGCGGTCAACCAGGAACCGGTCACCTCGGTGGCGGAATACGAGCAGGCGGTTCAGGGCCTCGATCCGAACCAGCCCGTGGTTTTGTCCGTTTGCCGACAGCGCAGCCGGTCGTTCGTGGTCGTCAAGCCCCGCTAACGAAAGTCAGTTAGCTCCCGATCAGGGAGTTAGTGACCGGCGCGATGACTCATCGGGCGCCGCAACTCGAATGGCGCGCGGAAGCACGCATCGGTACCGCCATTTACGAATCAGTGAATAAGCGTTGGCCCGCGCGGGTCCAATCTTGAACATCCAAAAAGCACACCAATGAAACGAACCTTACTCGCACTTACGCTGGTCGGTCTATTGCTTCCGCTTGCTCCCCGCACGGAAGCCGCGACCGAGGTCTCACTCAATTTATTTTACGACAACCTCTCGCCCTACGGCTCATGGATCGACGTCGCCGACTACGGTTACTGCTTTCAGCCAAGCGTGGCCGTGAGCAACTCCGACTGGCGACCTTACGCCGATGGCTATTGGGCCTACACCGACGCCGGTTGGACCTGGGTTTCATACGAGGACTTTGGCTGGGCCACTTATCATTACGGACGCTGGGCCGACCTCGATAGCTATGGCTGGGTCTGGGTGCCTGGTTATGAATGGGGTCCGGCCTGGGTCTCGTGGCGCACGGGCGGCGACTACGTCGGTTGGGCGCCCTTGCCGCCGCAACCCGGCGGGGTGGTTTACGAGGGGCGCGCCATCACCGGCGCGATCGACGCCAGCTTCGATATCGGACCCCTCTATTATAACTTCGTCGACATTCGCTACATCGGTGAGCCCGTTTTGCGCGGGCGAATCATCGAACCGCGGCGCAACGTTACGATCATTAATCGGACCATGAACGTAACCAACATCACCTACAACAACTCGATGGTCGTCAACCACGGCCCGGATATCAATCGCATCAATCAATACTCGACTCGTCCGGTGCAGCGTTTGACTCTGCAGCGGGAAACCACCATCAGCGGCGAGAGCGGTCGCCGTGGAAATTTGAATCGAGTGAGTGGGAATGCGCTCGTCGTGGCGGCGCCCGCCGTCCAGAAATCGAACGAAAAGCTGGCCCCGAAACAGGTGAAGGCCAAAGTTGAAAAGCCTCGGATCGAGCGCGGCTGGAAGGGTGTCGAAAACCGGAAGCAGGTCGAGGAGGCGATGAGGAAGGAGAACGCGCAGAACGTTCCACCGCCCAGCTTCCAGCCGCAAAAGGGCCGCCAGGGCCAGGGAGCCCAAGCCCAGCCTAACGAAGCTGGCCAGGTCGCGCCCGAAGAAACGAAGCAGCAATCGGCCCAAGACCAGCGGCGCCAGCGCGCCGAAAAGCGCCAGGCTCAGCAGCAGCAACAGCAGCAACAAGGGGAGCAGGCGCAGCAGAAAGAGGAGAACGCCAAACCGGAGCAGATGCCGAAGCGCGCCGAGGAGCGGGATGCCCAGCAGGAAAGCAGGAAACAGCAGCGCGAAGAAGCTCAACAGGAAAAAGAACAACGCCCAGCTCAGGGGGCTGACGAGGAACAGAAATCGCGACAGACCGAGAAGGCTCAAGGGCGCCGGAATCAGCAGGCGGACCAAGAGCAGGCTCAGCGGCAGCAGAAAGCCCAACGTGAAGAACGACGCCAGAAGGAAGATCGTTCGGCTAACGATCGTCCGCAGAGAGCGGAGCGTGCCTCGCAGGCTGAGCAGCCTTCACGGGCCGAAAAATCTCAGCGGCAAGAACGCGCCCAGGAGCCGCAACGTGCGCGGCAGACCGAAGAATCGAGGCGTGCAGAGCGCCCGGAACAGGCGCGGCAGGCTCGACCGGAGCGCCAGAAAGCGGAGGTCCGAAAGCAACAAGATCAACAAGGGCAGGGTAACCAGCAATCGGACGAAGAGCGCAAAGGCAAAAAGAAAAAGCGCGCCGACGAAGCGCCGCCGCAGCCCTAACGAAATCGAAACTCAACCGAAAAGCGGTCCCGGGAGCGATCCCGGGGCCGTTTTTTTACAGCATTTTTTTTACAGCAACTCGGCGATCTGCACCGCGTTCAGGGCCGCGCCTTTCAGGAGCTGATCGCCGGCCACCCAAAGACTGAGCCCGTTCTCCAGCGCGCAATCGAGGCGCAGCCGCCCCGCCTGGCAGTTATCTTTCCCAGCCGCTTCGAGCGGTGTCGGATAACGGTTCGCCGCCGGCTCATCCACCAGGTCGAGACCCGGCGCCTTCGCCAGGACATCGCGCGCGGCGTCGACTGAGACTGGGCGCTCAAACTCCGCGCTCAGCGCGATCGAATGGGCGCGATAGACCGGGACTCGCACACAGGTGACCGAAGCGCGAAAATCCGGTAGGTGCATCATCTTGCGCCCTTCGTTTTGCAGTTTCATCTCTTCCTTCGTGTAGCCGTTTTCGAGAAACGAATCGACCTGCGGGAGGGCATTGAACGCGATCTGGTGCGGGTAAACTTCCCGCACGATCTCGCCCCCGCTCGCGATCGCCTCCACCTGCCGCCGCAGCTCTTCGATCGCGCGCGCGCCGCTCCCCGAGACCGCCTGATAACTGGCCGCGAAGACCCGGCGCAGCCCGAACGCGCGGTGCAGCGGATAAAGCGCCATCAGCGCCACCGCCGTAGTGCAATTCGGATTCGCAATCAGCCCCAGATGCCCGCGCACATCCTCCGGATTAATTTCCGGGATGATCAGCGGCACGTCGCTCTCCATTCGGAAAGCGGACGAATTGTCGATCACGACCGCGCCGGCCTGCTGCGCGAGTGGGACAAACTCTTTGGCGGTGCCCGCGCCGGCGCTGAAAAATGCGAAATCGATTCCTGCGAAAGAATTTTTCGTCAGCGCTTCAACCGGAAATTCGCGGCCGCCAAATTCCAGCTTCTTCCCGGCCGAGCGCGGCGACGCCAGGAGGCGCAAATCTGCCACCGGAAAATCCCGTCGCTCCATCACCCGAAGCAGTTCGATCCCGACCGCCCCGGTCGCGCCGACGACTGCGACGTGATAACTTCTTGGCATCGCGAGCGGAGTCTATCGCCCGCCTTCTGAGATGCAAACGTCCGAGCCAATGATCAAGATTTCCGTGCGCGACCAGCGCCTCGATCTTCTCTCCGGCGAAACCGTTCTCTCAAGTTATCCCGTCTCGACTTCGCGCTTCGGTCTGGGTTCGGAGGAGGGGAGCATGAAAACCCCGCTTGGAAAATTCAGGATCGGGGAAAAAATCGGCGACGGCCTTCCGATCAACACCGTTTTTCGCAGCCGCATTCCGCTCGCGCCCGAGGACGCGCTGCCGCCGAGCGACGATCTTGTGCTTTCGCGGATCCTCTGGCTCGACGGTCTCGAAGAGCAGAATGCCAACACCCGCGAGCGCTTTATTTACATTCACGGAACCAACCACGAAGAGGAGATTGGGCGTCCTGCGAGCCATGGTTGCATCCGAATGAAGAACGCCGATCTGGTCGCGCTCTTCGATCAAATTCCGCTTGGTGCGGAAGTGCTGATCGAGAGTTAAAAAAAGGCCGAGAATTTCGTTGCATGCGCTCGCTTCCCCGCCTAACTAGTCGCAGCAACCTGCTAAGGAAGGAGGCGAGTTTATAGTGAAATTTGTCAAAGTAATGATGATCGTGGCCGTGGCGGCCGGCGTGCTGAGCCTGGGTGCTTGCGCGCAGAAAAAGGAGACGATGGCGACTCAATCCACAGCCACAACCGGATACACCAAATAGCCTCGCACCGGCGGTTCGCCTCCGACCGGACAACTTTAACCCAAGAGGCCAGGTCGTGATTGCGACCTGGCCTTTTCCCTTTGTGGGCGGGACGCGCTGCCACCCGGTAGACGCTTCGCTGTGCGAAGCGCGAGAGTGTTGCCCACAATGGATGCGATTCTGGCATTTCCCAGAGGGAAACGTTTGCAGCCGGCAACCCCAGCGAGTAAGTGGAATTCTCGACCGCTTCTCGTAGTATTCGCAGAATGATGCAGCTCCGCGGCCGGTTTTTGTCACTTGAAGAAATCGCCCGGGTCGCCTTCGAGCGGGAAAGGGTGGAGATCGCCCCCGCCGCGCACGACGCTATCAACGCCTCGCGCCGCGTGGTGGAACAGATCGTCGCGCGCGAGGATGTCATCTATGGCGTCAGCACTGGGTTCGGGAAGCTGGCCGACATTCACATTCCGCGCGACAAACTCGAACAACTCCAGGTCAATCTCGTCCGTAGCCATTCCTGCGGAGTCGGCCGGCCACTCTCCGAGCCAGAGGTGCGCGCCATGATGCTGCTGCGGGCCAACGTTCTCACCCTGGGCTTCAGCGGGATTCGGCTCGAAGTCATCCAGCTTCTCGTCGAGATGCTTAATCGCGGCGTCTGGCCCGTCATCCCGGAAAAGGGATCGGTCGGCGCGAGCGGAGATCTCGCGCCGCTGGCCCATCTCGCGCTTTCGTTGCTCGGGGAAGGGGAGGCGTTTTTTGAAAGGGCCCGATTGCCGAGTGCGGAGGCGCTGCAAAGGGCGGGCCTGGAGCCGACCGATCTCCAGGCGAAGGAAGGCCTCGCCCTGCTCAACGGCACACAAGCGATGCATGCCGTCGGCGGTCTCGCACTTCTCCGGGCGAAGCGGCTCGCCCATGTCGCGGACGTGGCCGGCGCCATGACTTTGGAAGCGCTCAAGGGGACCCCGGTCGCCTTCGACGCACGCATTCACAACGCGCGCCCGCATCCCGGCCAGCAGGCAGCCGCGCGTCACCTTCTCGACCTCCTGCGCGAGAGCGAAATCCGCGCCTCCCACGAGAGCGACGACCCGCGCGTCCAGGACGCCTACAGCCTGCGCTGCATACCGCAGGTGCACGGCGCGGTCCGCGGCGCGCTCGCCCATTGCGAAGAAATCCTCGCGATTGAATCCGGCTCGGCGACCGATAACCCGCTCGTCTTTGTCTCCGGGGGCGATGACCCCGCTGGCGCTGTCCTTTCCGGCGGCAACTTCCACGGCGCGCCCCTCGCCCTCGCCCTAGACTATGCCGCCATCGCCACGACCGACCTCATGAGCATCAGCGAGCGGCGAACCAATCGCCTAACGAACCCCGATTACAGCGAAGGTCTGCCCGCTTTCCTCGCCCAGCAGCCGGGCATGCAATCCGGCTTCATGATTCCGCAGGTCGTCGCCGTCGCGCTCCTTAATGAAGCCAAAGTGCTGGCGCATCCGGCGAGCGTCGATAACCTTTCCACCTCCGCCGGTCGCGAAGATCACGTTTCAATGGGCATGACGGGTGCGCTTAAGTTGCGCACGATCGTCGAGAACGCAGAAAACGTCTTCGCGATCGAGCTGCTCGCGGCTGCCGAAGGTTTGGAGTTTCGACGTCCGCTCAAAGCCGGGGTCGGCGTCGAACGGGCTTTTGCCATTGTGCGTCGGATCGCGCCGCGATTGGAGGAAGACCGCGCGCTTTCCGGCGATATCGAGCGCGTCGCGGAGGCGATTCGGAGCGGCCAATTCGACATTGTAGCCGGGGTCGGTGATTCCGGCGGAGAGGAATAATCATGAGCAAAAAAACCATCCGCGCCCCGCGCGGGACCGAACTCAGTTGCAAAGGCTGGCAGCAGGAAGCGGCTCTGCGCATGCTGATGAACAACCTCGACCCTGAGGTCGCGGAGAATCCCGAAAAATTGATCGTCTACGGCGGGACCGGCCGGGCGGCGCGCAGCTGGGAAGCATTCGACGCCATCGTCAGGTCGCTGCGCGATTTGGAGAATGATGAGACGCTTCTCGTCCAATCGGGCAAGCCGGTCGGCATCTTCCGCACCCACGATGAAGCGCCCCGTGTCCTGATCGCAAATTCCAATCTCGTCGGCCAATGGTCGAACTATCCGGAATTCAACCGGCTCGAAAAACTCGGCCTAACGATGTATGGCCAGATGACCGCCGGCTCCTGGATCTATATCGCGAGCCAGGGAATCGTGCAGGGCACGTTTGAGACTTTCTCCGCCGCCGGCGAACGCCACTTCGGCGGCTCGCTCGAGGGGAAACTGCTCGTGACCGGCGGCCTCGGTGGCATGGGTGGTGCCCAACCGCTGGCCGCGACGATGGCGGGCGCGTGCTGTCTCGGGGTTGAGGTGGATCCGGCCCGGATCGAGAAACGCTTACAGAGCGGTTACTGCGATCGGATCGCGCGTTCGCTCGACGAGGCGATGCAACTGCTCGACGGCGCGCGAAGAAAAGGCGACGCGATCTCGGTCGGCCTCGTCGGGAATTGCGCGGATGTCCTCCCCGAAATGGTGAAACGCGACCTCGTGCCCGATGTTCTGACCGATCAGACGAGCGCGCACGACGCCCTCAACGGCTACGTGCCTAACGGAATGTCGCTGGAGGACGCGCTCCAGTTACGCGTCGAAAAACCGGACGAATACATCAAGCGCTCGATGGCCGCGATGGCGCAGCACGTCGAAGCCATGCTCGCGCTGCAGCGGAAAGGCGCAGTCACTTTCGACTATGGAAACAATATTCGTACCCAGGCCAAAAAGGCCGGCTGCGAGCAGGCCTTCAACATTCCCGGGTTCGTCCCGGAGTATATCCGGCCGCTATTCTGCGAGGGGAAAGGGCCCTTCCGCTGGGTCGCGCTGAGTGGCGATCCGGCCGACATCGCCCGCACCGATCGCCTCGCGCTCGAGCTTTTCCCGGACAACCAGATTCTATCCCGCTGGATGAAGCTGGCGCAGAAGCGGATCCAATTTCAGGGACTGCCGGCCCGGATCTGCTGGCTCGGCTACGGCGAGCGGGCGGAATTCGGCGTGGCGATAAACGGACTCGTTAGGCGAGGCGAAATCAAGGCCCCGATCGTGATCGGGCGCGACCATCTCGACACCGGTTCGGTCGCCTCGCCCTATCGCGAAACCGAAGGAATGATCGACGGAAGCGACGCGATCGCCGACTGGCCCCTGCTCAACGCCCTCGTCAACACCGCGGCCGGCGCTTCCTGGATCTCCATCCACAACGGCGGCGGCGTCGGCATCGGCTACTCCCAGCACGCCGGTATGGTGGTGGTGGCCGATGGCACCGATAACGCCGGGCGGCGGCTGGAACGCGTCCTGACGAGCGATCCCGGGATGGGCGTCATCCGGCACGCCGACGCCGGTTATTCGAAAGCGATCGAGTTTGCAAAGTCGCACGAGATCCGCATTCCAATGACACCCGAGCCGCGCGACTAACGACTAATTCGACAAGCAACCGCCGGGCACTAGACTGGAACAATGGATCTATCCAGACAACGAGAGTCGGTTCGGGATCTGCGCCGGAGATTCCGCGTCGAACGACTCTATCTTTTTGGTTCCGCGACAAACGGACGTTTCGATGCCGGAACCAGCGATCTCGATTTTCTCGTGACGCTACGAGCGCAGCCGGCGGTGGAGTATGCGGAGAATTATTTACCCCTCGCCCACGGATTGGAACAGTTGTTCGATCGGCCGGTCGACCTCGTGACGGAGAGTTCGATTCGCAACCGCCACTTCCGCGAGGCCGTGCAGGCGCAACGCGAACTTCTCTATGACGGGCGCGACGAAAAAGCTCCTGCTTGACGTGCGCGAGCCGGGCGAAAGCATTTTGCAAAACACCGCAGGCAAGAGTCTGGGCGACTACTCACGGAGCCGACTCCTGCGCCGCGCGGTCGAACGCGATCTAATCAAGGAAGTAAGAGTTCTGCTCGAAGCAGAGGAGGCTAATTAGCTATGGCTGGTTTGCAGAAGCTAATCGAATGCGTGCCTAATTTTTCCGAGGGGCGTGACCTCGGAGTCATCAAGCAGATCACCTCCGCGATCGAAGCGGTCGAAGGCGTCTCACTTCTCGATGTGGATCCCGGCGCGAGCACTAACCGCACGGTCGTGACTTTCGTTGGCTCGCCGGAGGCGGCGGTGGAAGCGGCTTTCCGCGGCATTCAAAAGGCCGCGGAATTGATCGACATGCGCAAACAGAAGGGCGCCCATCCTCGGATGGGCGCGACCGATGTCTGCCCCTTCATTCCGGTGAGCGGCGTCAGCTGGGCGGAGGCGATTGAGTGCGCCAGGTCGTTAGGCAAGCGGGTTGCTAACGAGCTGAACCTTCCCGTTTATCTCTACGAAAAAGCGGCCAGCGGACCGGAGCGCTCCAATCTTTCCGTTATTCGCGCGGGTGAATACGAAGGTTTCTTCGAGAAGATCAAACAACCGGCCTGGAAGCCGGATTTCGGGCCGGCGCTCTTCAATGAAAGATCCGGCGCGACCGTCATTGGGGCGCGCGATTTCCTCGTCGCCTACAACGTTAACCTCAACACGCGTTCCACCCGGCGCGCCAATTCCGTGGCTTTCGATGTGCGGGAAAACGGCCGGATCAAAACTGAAGACGGGACGCCGACCGGCAAGAAGGTGCTGGATGAAAAGGGCGAGCCGGTTCGCATCCCTGGAATGCTGAAGCACGTCAAGGCCATCGGCTGGTTCGTGGAAGAATACGGAATCGCTCAGGTCTCGATGAACCTGACGAACATCGAAGAGACGCCGCTGCACGCAGCTTTCGACGCCTGTGCCGAATCCGCCACGCAGCGCGGCCTGCGCGCCACCGGGTCGGAAGTGGTCGGCATGCTGCCGAAGAAATGTCTGATCGAGGCCGGCCGGCATTACCTGCGCAAACAAAAATGGTCGGAGGGCGCGTCGGAAGAAGAACTGATTGATCTCGCGATTCGCTCGATGGGATTGAGCGAGCTGAAGCCATTCGATCCGCGCGAGAAGGTGATCGAGGACAAGATCGAGGCGGCGGCGGGCAAATCGCTCGTGAAGATGAATCTGCGGCAGTTCTGCAACGAGACCCTGAGCGATTCACCCGCGCCCGGTGGCGGTTCGGTTGCCGCGCTGATGGGCGCGCTCGGGGCGTCGTTAGGCGGAATGGTGGCCAATCTTTCCGCCGGCAAACGCGGCTGGGACGACCAGCTCGAATTCTTCAGTGAGTGGGCGGTGCGAGGGCAGCAACTGAAAGACGAGCTCCTTTTTCTCGTCGATGAAGACACCGCGGCCTTCAATAAAGTGATGGCGGCATTCGGGCTCCCGAAGGATTCGCCGGAAGAAAAGGCGGCCCGCGTAAAAGCGATCCAATCGGCCAATCAATACGCGGCCGAGATCCCGCTCCGGGTGATGGAAACGGCGAGTCGTTCCTACGACCTGCTCGCGCAAATGGCGGAGAAGGGAAATCCTGCCTCGATTTCCGATGTCGGAGTCGGCCTGCTCGCGACCCGCGCCTGCATCGAGGGCGCGGCCATGAATGTGCGAATCAATCTCTCCGGGCTGAAGGACGAAAAAGTGAAGACGACTCTGCAGCAGAAAATGGAGAAATTGATCGCCGACTCGCAAGAGCGCTTCGAGCGCGCGCGACCGGTCGTGGAAGGCAAGCTGTAGTTTCGACGCTGGTTGCCGGCACCGCTGATTTCTCGACTCGGCGCCTGATCACGGCAGAGTGGTTCGTGTGAATTCGATTGCCGTCCTGCATGCCGCTCAATTGCTCACTCTTGCTGGTCCGAAGCGTCCGCGGGTCGGCGGCGAGCTGAGCGAACTCGCGATCATCGAGGACGGCGGGATCTTAGTGCGCGACGGAGTGATTGCCGCCGTCGGGCCATCGAACGAAATCGCGCGGCAATTGCCTAACGAGATCGAAGTCATGGACGCGGCCGGGCGGATCGTGCTCCCGGGTTTTGTCGATGCTCACGCCCATCCCGTCTTTGGGGGCGATCGGGTCGACGAATTCGAAATGCGGGCGCGCGGTGCGACCTATGAGGAAATTGCGGCCGGCGGAGGTGGAATTCGCTCCACCGTTAGGAAAACGCGCGCCGCGAGCGAAACGGAGCTTCTCGCGCAGGCGCAAAAACATGCGGAGTGGTTTTTGCGTTGCGGCACAACGACGATCGAGGCCAAGTCCGGCTACGGATTGTCGCTCGACGAAGAATTGAAAATTCTGCGCGTCATCCGCCAATTGAGCGAAACGACGCCGCTTGAGTTCGTCCCAACCTTTCTCGGCGCCCACGCTATTCCAGAAGAGTTTGCCGGCGCGCCCGGGCAATACGTCGCGCTCGTCATTCACGAAATGCTGCCGACGGTGGCCGAGGAACATCTCGCGGAGAATTGCGACATTTTTTGTGAGCAAGATTATTTCGACCTGGCGGATTCGGAAAAAATCCTGCAGGCGGCAAAGGAGCACGGGCTGCGACTCCGAATGCATGTCGATCAACTGACGAATTCTGGCGGCGCCTTCCTGGCGGCGCGGCTCGGGGCAGCGACGGCGGATCACTTGGAGCAAACGAACGATGCCGAGATTGCCGCCCTCGCCGAGGCGGGGGTGCAGCCGGTGCTCCTGCCGGCGTCGGTCTATGCCCTCGGAAAGACGCGTTACCCGAAAGCGCGCGCCATGATCGAGGCTGGGCTCGGGCTCGTGCTCGCGACCGATTTCAATCCCGGCTCATCGCCGACGCCCTCCATTCCGATGGTGCTTTCGCTCGCGGCCACGCAGATGAAAATGAGGCCGGCGGAAGGGATAAGCGCGACGACGATCAACGCCGCCTACAGTCTCGCGCGGGGCGACAAAATCGGGTCGCTCGAGGTCGGCAAGCGCGGCGATTTCACGGTCTTCGATTGCGCCGATTATCGTGAGATTGCCTACTGGTTTGGATTACCGCAAACCCACGCGGTTTTCATTCGCGGAAGGCGCGAGTTGTAGCGGCGGTCTGTGACCGCCGAAGGTGGGAAAAAGCGCGATGAATTCGGCGGGCATAGATCGCCGCGACAACGGAAGATTTTTGCGCAGGTTTGCGTGCGGGGAAGCCCACCGGTAGCGTGGGTTATTCATGAAGGTCGAAGTCGAAAATCAGCCGCATTGCGTCGCCACGCTCAAAATCGAGCTGCCGCCGGAGCAGGTCTCGAAGGAATGGGACGCGATCGCGAACAGCTTTGCCGCCCAGGCGCGCATCCCCGGTTATCGCCCGGGGAAGGCGCCGAAGCGCGTAATCGAGGCGAAGTTTCGCAAGGACATTCAGGAGGAGCTAACGAAAAAACTCGTCTCCAAAAGCTACCACGAAGCGATCGCGGAAAAGCAGCTCCGGGTCGTTTCCCTAACGAATCTGGAAGATGTAGAATTCGGCGACGATCGCTCGATGCGCTTTCGGGCCACGGTCGTGACTGCACCGGAATTCGAGCTGCCGGATTACAAGGGGATCCCGCTCCAGTTGCCGGAGACGAAGGTGAGCGAGGAAGAAATTGACGCCGCGGTCGAAAGGCTGCGGGAGCAATCGGCCGATTTCGTCGACGTGCCGGAGCGCGGGTTGGAGATGGAGGATTTCGCGGTCATCGATTTCGAAGGCACGATCGCGGGCACTCCGATCGCCGAGCTGGCGCCGAATGCGAGCCGGAATCTGCAGGGGGGCAAGAAGTTCTGGCTCCGCCTGTCGGCGGAGAATTTTCTGCCCGGGTTTGTCGAACAGATGATTGGGCAAAAGCCAGGCGAGACGCGGACGATCAAGGTGGAGTTTCCCGCCGATTTCCCGGTTGCCGAGGTGGCAGGAAAGACCGCGGAGTACCAGGTGACGCTGCAAGAAATCAAGCAACGCGTCCTCCCGCCGCTCGACGATGTCTTCGCGGCGAAGTGGATGCCGGAAAAGACGCTGGCCGATTTGCGGCAGGCGCTCGAGCACCAGATCGAGCACGAGAAAGGGCACGAGCTGGAGCGGGCGCGCGAGCGTCAGGTGGTCCAGTTCCTGAGCGAGCGGGTTCAATTCGAACTGCCGCCGAATCTATTGAAACAAGAAACTCGCAATACGCTCGCCGAACTCGTGCAGCGCAATCGCGAGCGCGGCGTGGCCGACGAAGCCCTGAAGGAAAAGGAAGAAGAACTCATTCGGATGGCGGGCGGGCTCGCCGCCCATCGGTTGAAAACCAACTTCATTCTCCATCGCATCGCGGAGCAGGAGAAGATCCAGGTGACGCGGGCCGATCTCGACGAGACGATTCGTCACCAGGCGATGCATCACAACATCACCCCCGAAAAAATGCGGCAGGAAATTGAAAAAAACGACGGCATGAACGGCCTCGTGGAGCAGGTTCTGCTTGGCAAGACAATTGATTTCCTCGGGTCGAATGCTACCATCGAGAGCGCGCCCGCCACGCCAGTTTCCGAGCAGACTAACGAATCAAAATGACGACAAATCGCGACTCCAATTATTCTCAATCCGTCCTCGTGCCGATGGTGGTGGAGCAGACCGGACGTGGCGAGCGCAGCTATGACATCTACTCGCGCCTCCTGAAGGATCGAATCGTTTTTATCGGGACGCCGATCGACGATCACAT
>DATBDG010000043.1:0-9169 GCA_036270055.1 Chthoniobacterales bacterium | reverse complement strand
GCGCTGGTCACACCGGTGAGTTGTGCGGTCATGCTGTTACCGCTGAAGGTAATGGCTCCGACCGTGGCCGTGCCGCTTAAAACAGTCGCCTGGCCCGAGGTGACCGGGGCATCGAAGGTAAAGACGGCGTTGTAAGTGGTGGCGCTACGACATTCCACTCCCGATACACCGCTGAGCGGCATGTTTACATCGAATGTCCCAGCGGCGCCCTGAGTCAGGCGCGAGGCTGCGCTCACCAGCGTGAGTCCACCACCATCAACTGTGTAGAGTTCCGCGCTCGCGAGAAGTTGCCCGGTGCCCAATCCCGCAGAGACGAGCACTTGGCCCGTGGCGAGGAGCGTCGCGGTATGAGAGCGTCGCGCCATGGTCATGCTGCCGGTGGCGGTCCAAATTCCGCTCCCCGAGTCGTAAAGTTCCGCGCTGCTGCCATTTCCCCCGGCCACCAGCACCTGACCGTTGGGTAGGAGCGTTGCGGTATAAGAGTCTCGCGTCACGGCCATGCTGCCCGTCGCCCTCCACAGCCCGGTTGCCGGGTCGTAGATTTCTGCGTTCGCGAGAGGGCGGGAGTGCGAAATTCCCCCAACGACCAGCACTTGCCCGTTGGGTAGGAGCGCCGCGGAATGGCCGGCTCGCGCGGTACCCATGCTGCCCGTCGCGGTCCACACCCCGCTCGCCGGGTCATAGAGTTCCGCGTCCTTGCCCCTATTAAGTCCGCTCCCGCTCGTCCCCGCGACGAGCACCTGGCCGTTGGGCAGAAGCGTCGCGGTATGGTCGACATGCTCGGTCGTCATGCTGCCCGTCGTGGTCCACAGCCCGGTCGACGGATTATAGAGTTCTGCGTTAAGAGGAGGGTAACCCTCCCCACCTCCCCCCGCGACGAGCACCTGGCCGTTGAGCAGGAGCGTCGCGGTATGTGAGTCTCGCGCCGTGGCCAGGCTGCCGGTCGCCTCCCAAGTCCCAGGTGTTTGCGCTGGCGCCTTCGTAGCGGTCGTTGCAGTTACCGATTGACTCGGCCCGGCCAAAGCCGGGAGGACCCCGACTGAGCAAAGAGCAAAACCGATTAAGAGGCGTGCTTGGAAAAAAAAGCATCGAGAAGCGCACCATTTTTTCATAAACATTTCCTTCGAACCCCGGGGATGTGCTGCGACTGCAGGTCTGAAAGAGGAGTGGAAGCCCAGGTTAAACGTCCGCGCCGTATCCAGATCTATCCAACGACACGATTACACTGACCTCGCAGACGCGTGTCAAGACGATTTGCAAGCGACGCAACCCCATCTCTATACATTGACACTTGATGCTGTTAGAGCATTCTTCCGTCACTTTTACGGGCTTGTGCCGGTTCCGCGTAACGACCTTTGCTCCAACCTATGACGGCAAGGACCGGCCTTACGGTGCCGTCGTCGGCGTGCTTCCAACCTTCTCCAGTAAATGTCCAAATGTGTTGGGCATGTTGCTCAAAAAGAGTTTTGGGAAGCTAAGGTTACAATCGTTAGGCTAAACTTGACTTGGTGAGCGGAGCGGCTTTGGATTTCCCCGCGAATTGATTGGCGGCGTAATCACCATCGGATTCATGGATAGGTCGATCTTGTAGCCGGCCCGCGATTCCTTTGAGAAATGAGACGCGCGAAGGAGTTGAAAATCGGCGCCCACAAAGTCGCCCTCACCGATCCAGAAAATCGCGAATGCGATTCATCTGCTCGCTCGCAAAGACCGCCCGGCCGGCAAATCGACCTACATCCGTCAGGTCGCGCTCATCGTGCTGATGGCGCAGATCGGCAGCTTCGGCCAGCCGAGCAGCGCGCAGATCGGGCTCGTCCGACCGCATCTTCACCGCGCCACCTTTCGCGCCGCGGGCTTTTGTTCCGAGCTGGAGGGTAAGGAGTTTTTCGTGACGCGGGCAGCGTGTCCGAAGCGACACGCTGCCTTTAGAATTTTCCAGCGGACCTGCGTCGCTATTCTTTCTTCTGCGCCGCCGCGGACGTCCCCTCTTGCCGAACGTTGGTGTGGAAAATCGCCAGCCATTTGCCGTTCTCCATTTTCCAGACGGACCCGGCGTTGTAGGTGCCGGAAGCGTCTTTCCCATCGTACGTGCCTTCGATCTTGACCACGTAATTCGTGACCACAACATCCTTCTCATCCGAGTGGCTCTTGAAATCGCTGATCTCAAACGACTTCATGTCCCACTTCTGCATGTCGGCCATTTCCTTCGCCATATCGGCGATGCCATCGGCGTAAACCGCGACCATGTCGCCATCGACTACTTTCTTGAAGCCGGCGGCATCCTTGTCTTTGAAGGCCTGCCAGGCCGCCGTCTCCTTGGCCATCATCTCATTCTTGTCGGGCGCGGCGATCGAAATCGCGAGGGTCGCGAAGAGGACGATGATTGTAGAACTGATCACTTTTTTCATTGCTGCTCCTTTGTTAGTTGTTCGAAGGCAACCTGAACAACCGGCACAAGGGGGTCAATCCCATTCCGCCAGGAAAGCGGGGCGCAGCGGTCGCTCAGCGAGCGAGATCCAGAGGCGGGCGCCCTTCATCGGCATCGATGAACTGGAACATCGTCTCGATGTCAGCGCGGTCTCCCAGCCCGCTCTGTTCTTTGCGCCATTCGAGAGTCGGCGTGATGGAATCTTTCCAGCCGCATTTGCGCATGAACTCGTTCCAGTTCTCCATGTCTTCCTCCGTCAGCGCGCGGCCCTCCCCGCGGGCCCACTGCCAGATTTCCTCGTCCGTTCCGCCTTCCTTTACCCGCCTAACGATGTCTTCGTACTTGAGCCCAAGGAAGCGGACACAGCGACCGTCGAAGCCGCTCCCGAGCTTCTCCACGTATTCCGGTGGCAGCTCGCCGCGGGCATGGGCGCTGATCTTGTCGAGCATCCGGCCGAAGTAAACCAGCCCGCCGACTTTCTGAGCCGGACTGCGGGCGGGGAATGGCTTTGTGCTCATGCGAGCAAGTTGCGCCGCGCATTGCTCCTTGTCCACGGCGCGCGGCTGTTGGATGATCGATGGAGATGGACCGGGTCGCAGGGATCGAAACGGAATACGGCTGCCTCGTGAGCGCGGAGGCGGCCCATCCCAACGGCGACGCCTGGCCGGTGCGGGTGAAAAATCATCTCTTCCGCAAGATGCGGGCGGGCGCGATCGATCTCCACTATCGCGACTACGAGGAGCCGCCGGGGAACGGCGGTTTTCTCCTCAACGGCGGGCGGCTTTATCTCGACATGGGGCACCTCGAATACGCTTCGCCCGAGTGCCGGCAACTGCGTGATGTCGTGGCCTACGACCTGGCGGGGGACCAGCTCCTCCAGGCCGGGCTCGACTCGTTAGGCGCGGCTGCCTCCGTTTCCTTTATCAAGAACAACATCGATCATCACACCGGCGCGACTTTCGGTTGCCATGAGAATTACCTCATGCGGCGGGAGGCGCAGTTCACCCCCGCGGCCCTCGGCGCCCTCCTCGCTTTTCTCGCCACCCGCCAGGTTTTTACCGGGGCCGGCCGGGTCGGGCAGGCCAATCCCCTGGCCTTCGATTTCGAGGTGCCGGCGACGGAGGAGACGATCGATTTCCAGCTCAGCCAGCGAGCCGATCACATCGTGAATGACATTTATCAATGGGTCCAGTTCAACCGCGCGATCATCAACGCGCGCGACGAGCCGCTGGCCGATTACCGCAAATATCGCCGGCTCCATCTCCTCATCGGCGACTCGAACATGAGCCCCTTCGCGAACGCGCTGAAGATCGGGACAACCGCCTGCATCCTCACCCTGCTCGAGAAAAACCTTTTGCCTAACGATCTGACGTTGCTCGACGCCGTCCAGGCGACGCGCGACGTTTCGCGCGATCCGGCCCGGCACTGGATCGTCGAGCTGGAAGGTGGCAGAACGATCGGGGCACTCGATGTGCAATGGCAACTCCACGCTCTCGCCACGCGTTACCTCGGGGGCAGGGACGAGGAAACCGACTGGCTGCTCGAAAGCTGGAGCTACACCCTCGACGCCCTGCCTAACAAACCCGAGGCGCTCATCGGCGGAGTCGATTGGATCAGCAAACGCTGGCTCTTCGAGACGTTCATCGCCGCGGAAAATCTCACCTGGAGCGATCCCTGGCTGCAAAGCCTCGATCTCGAATATCATAATATCTCGCCGGCGCGCGGCCTTTTCTTCGGGCTCAAACCAGCCAAGCGGATCGGGGAATGGAACAATCTCGTGCGTCAGAAAGATGCCACCTTCACTCCCCCGGCCGACACCCGGGCCAGCGGACGCGCCCACGCCGTCGCTTCATTCCGGAAGGAAAAACGGCCCTACGTCATCAACTGGGATTCGATCGCCTGCGAGAGCCATGATTTCCTCGTCATGGGCGATCCGTTTAAGAACTATCGCGACGAAGTCGATGCCTTCATCCGGCGGGAGCGCCCTTCTGGCGGCGGTCTATGACGGCCGAGGACATCGGCTGCATGGGCAGGGTTTGGCGGTCACCCCACCGCCGCTGAAACTGGGCGGTTGCTGTAGAAATCAGTTGCCGCCCGGAAGCCAAACCCTAAGTTCCGCCTCGCTCATTTTTCGAAATTTATGATCACCGTCATGCGCAAACACCACAAGATCCTGATGATCATCATCACG
Organism: Chthoniobacterales bacterium; assembly: GCA_036270055.1. GTDB lineage: Bacteria > Verrucomicrobiota > Verrucomicrobiia > Chthoniobacterales > UBA10450 > Palsa-1392. The sequence goes on along the minus strand of DATBDG010000043.1, from coordinate 4,550 downwards.
GTCCTGGTTTGTATCTCCTTCTCCTGGTACTGGAACAAGACCGACTTCGCCCAGATGAACAACGGCAGCGTCGGCACCTTCTACGATCGGAGCGTCTCCCTGGTCGAATTCCAGCGCAACGCGCGTCTCCTCCGCCTCGCCAGCCAGCTCGGGATGCGCGATCTGGTGCAGGGGTTGACCGCCGGCGCCCAGACTGAAAACGACTACTACGATAAATTTTCCTGGAACCTGATGGTGCTGCGGCACGAGGCCGACCAGCTCGGGATCAAGCCGACGACGGCTGAGATCGCCGCCACGGTCAAGTCGCTCCCGGCTTTCAAGGGCGAGAACGGATTTGATCTCACTGCCTACAGCCAGTTTGCCGACCACGTCCTCGGCTCGATGGGTTTCAGCGAAGCGCAGATCGAGGAGCTGGCAGCGGACCAGATCCGGCTCGAGCGGGTGCAGAAAATCCTGAGCGCCGGCGTCAACATTCCGGAGGATGAGATGCGGCAGGAGTTCGAGCAGGCCTACGCCAAAATGGAGGTGAGCGTGGTCCGTTTTAAGACGGAAGATTTCGCCAAGGACGTGGCGGTGAGCGACGACGAAATCTCGAAATATTACGAGGCGCAAAAGGCACAGTTGAAGAGCGAGGAAAAACGCAAGGTGAAGCTGGTCCAGTTCGCTCTGAGCGAGGATGAGAAGAAGCTGAGCGGCAAAGCGCGGATCGAGGTTCTGCAAAAACTGGCCGACAAGGCGAACGATTTCACCGAGGCGCTCCAGGCGAAGGGGGCAAATTTCGACCAGGCAGTGGCAAAATTTCAGCTGACCCCGAAGGAGACAGGCGAGTTTAGCGATGCCTCGCCCGATCCGCTCCTGGCCGGAACTCCGGCCCTCGTGAAGGCGGCCTTTAGCCTAACGAAAGAATCACCGAACAGCGACGCGGTCCAGACGCCGGATGGATTCACGGTCGAACACCTGGTGAAGATTGATCCTTCGCATCCGCTGACTTTGGAAGAGGCGCGGCCGAAGATCGTCGAGATCCTCAAGAAGCAGGGGGCGCAGCAGATCGCGGCGACGAAGGCGAAGGAAGTCGCGCAGAAGATTCGGGAGGGATTGAAGAGCGGGAAATTGGTCGCAGAGAGCGCGACCGAGGCGGGTGCGAAGGCGGAGAAGCTGCCGCCATTTTCCCTCGTCGATACTCCGCCGGACGCGCCCGCCACTGTCGAGCCGGCTCCGAAAAAGGATGAAGCGCCCGACATGCAACTAATCAAAATGACCGCGACCAAGCTGGAGCCGGGCAGCGTGAGCGATTTCGTCAACACAGCGCAGGACGGGCTCATCGTGGTGCTGGAAAAGCGCGAGACCCTCGGGCCGGCGGCTTTCGAAAAATCGCGCGCCGTCCTCGAGAACCGGGCATTGACAAACAAGGGCCAGGTTGTTTTCCACGAGTGGTTACGGGAACGGCGCCAGGCAGCCGGGGTGGTGGAAAAGACCGCGCCCGCCACCCAAACCGCGCCCGGTTAGCGATCCGGCCTGGCGCGGACCTGGAGATGGAATCGGTTGAAGAGATTTTTGACGACGCGAACGGGGATCTCGCGCTCGGTGAGCTGGAGAGCGCGGTCGAGAAGTATCGTCGCTGCGTCGAGCTCGATCCGCAATTTTTCGACGGCTGGCACGCGCTCGGGATGGCCTTGATGAAGCTGGGCCGTTTCCCAGAAGCGGTCGCGGCCGGGAAGAAAACGGTGGAGCTCAAACCTAACGACCAGATCGGGTGGACGAGTTTGTCGTTATTCTACAACCGCAACGGCGACATCAAGGAGGCCGAAGCGGCCGGAACAAAAGCAAAGATCCTCTCCTGGGGTGGCAAGATCGCGTAACACAGGCGTCTCGCCTGTCAGGTCTCGCGGGCGTCTCGCCTGCTGCCTGCCGATTTGATCCGGCAGGCGAGACGCCCGAGTTACTTCCCGACCCAGCGGTAGAAACTCTGGTAATGGCCGATGCCGCTGCGGTAGTTGACGTAGGTGGCCAAGGCGAGGAGCGGAAAATTCTGGCGATACATGTCGTACTTCAGGTAGAAGACGCGCGGGAAACCGGTGCCGGTAATTTCCAGCTCATCCCAGGCGCCCTCCGCGCGCTGGTTGTCGAGCAGATAGCGCAAGCCGCGCTGCACACTCGGTCGATCAAGATCGCCGCAGGCGCAGAGACCCATCAAGGCCCAGGCTGTTTGCGAGGCGGTGCTCGCGCCTTTGCCTTTCAGGTCGGGATTCTCGTAGGATGCGCACGATTCGCCCCAGCCGCCGTCGTCGTTCTGACAACTCTCGAGCCAGTCGCGCCCACGCAGGATCCAGTTTTGGTTCATGTCTTCGCCGATGGCGCGCAAACCGCGCAGCACCTGCCAGGTGCCGTAAATGTAATTCACGCCCCAGCGGCCATACCACGAGCCGTCGTCTTCCTGCGTCGCGCGCAGATAGCGCACCGCCTTGCGGACGAGCGGCCGGCCGGGGTTGAAGCCGATGTAGCCTAATAATTCGAGCGTCCGCGCGGTCAGGTCGCTGCAGGTCGGATCGAGAATCGCGTTGTGATCGGCAAAGGGCATGTCCTCGAGCCAATGCCGGGTCACATCCTTGTCGAAGGCGGCCCAGCCACCGTCGCGGCATTGGAAGCTCAACTGCCAGCCGAGGGCGCGCTCGAACATCCTTGCCAGCTCCGATTGTTCGTTAGGCCGGACCAGCCGGAGCGCCATCAGGACCATCGCGGTGTCGTCGGTGTCGGGATAAAAGACGTTGTTGTACTCGAAGGCCCAGCCGCTCGCTTCCGGGTGCGGGTTGTTCTCCGTCCAATCGCAGCGCACCCGCACTTCCTTGTTTGCGAGCCACTGCGCGGCGCGTTGCAGGACGCGGTGCTGCGCCGGGAAACCCGACTCAGCCAGGGCGATGATATTGATCGCCGTGTCCCAAACGGGCGAGAGGCAGGGCTGGATGCGGAAGTCGTCCGGATTGTCGACAAAAAGCCCGGCAAAATCGCTCAGCGCTTTTTTGTAAAGCGGATGCTCTTTTGGATAATCGAGCGTGCGGAGGGCGATGATGGAATTGAGCATGGCGGGAAAAACCGCCGCCAATCCGTCGCTCCCCTCCCCGATGCGCTCGACCATCCAGCGCTCCGCCTCCTCGAGCGCGCGCTGGCGCAGGGCTTTGCTGTGCATCGGCTCGAGCAGCTTGAGAGCGCGATCCGCCCGCAGGAAAAAATTCCGCCAGGTGAGGAGCCGCTGGTCGCGCGGGAGAGTAAAATCATTCCCTTCCGTCCCGACCGGGTAGAGCTCGTGCAGTTGTTTGTCCGGCGGCAGCTCGCGGGTCGGCTTGAAATGATTGATGATCGCGAGCGGGATGAGCATGGCCCGGCTCCAGGAGGACATTTTGTAGATGTTAAAAAAGCACCAGCTCGGGAGGAGGATCATCTCGACCGGGATGACGGGCAGATATTTCCAGGGGAACTGGCCTAACAATGCCAGGTAAAGCTTGCTGTAGGTGTTCATGCGGGGGATGCCGCCGAGGCGCAGAATGTTGGCCCGGGCTTCCTGCATAAACGGCGTCTCGGGGCTGTGCCCGGCGAGCTTGAGGGCGAAATAGGCTTTGACGCAGGCGTTGATCTCGCTCGGGCCGCCGTAGTAAATATTCCAGCCGCCATCAGGAAGCTGGCGCTGGAGGATGTGCCGGACGCAGCGGCGCTGCATCGTTTCATCCACCTCCCCGACCCAGTGCATGAAGAGGAGGTAATCGGAGCAGAGGGTGCTATCGACCATCAGCTCGCCGACCCAGTGGCCATCGGGCTTTTGCTGGCGGAGGAGATTCTCCTGGGCAAGCCGGATCGCTTCCGCCAGCTCTTCGTTAGTCGTTAGGCGAGGGGCCGCTTCCTTCGCGACCCGGGGCAGAGCAATGATGTTGGCGGGGTTCATTCTTCCCTACGGCGCTTCCGCAAGCTGAAGCGGGGAGAAAACCTTGAGCGTTGAGCGTTTTCCCTTCTCACTTTCTCAGTCACCCGACGTTTCACGACGCCTTCACCGCCGGCTCTGCCTTCTTCCCGGTAAGGTGCCCGTTGCCCGTGGTCACGCCGTTGTAGGCGCTGATTTCGTTGCCTTTTCCGGTCGGTTTGGGACGGGCGCCGAAATTGAATTTGATCGTCTTCCAGGTATCGCCCGGTTTGGCCTGCAAACCGAGACTGGCGGTTGGCTCGTAGCCGCAGTGCGTCATGCAATTCTCGCAGCGCGGATCTCTCGCCAACCCGTCGACCACGCCATATTTGCTCCAGTCGACGTGCTCCAGCAGTTCGGCGTAGGTGTCGTAATGCCCCTTCGAGCTGACCGTATCGGTCATGAAATAACAGGGCGCCTTCCAGCCGCGAATGTTGCGGGTCGGAATCGCCCAGGCCGAGCAGGTGAGATCGCGTTTCCCGGCGAGGAATTCGAAATAAATCGGCGTTCCAAAAAACGTGTAGCGGTTCATCCACTCCTCCATCTTGCGGAATTTCTGCACCGTCAGGCTGCGGGTGAGAAAGAAATTTTCCGGCTGCAG
>DATBDG010000042.1:0-46935 GCA_036270055.1 Chthoniobacterales bacterium | reverse complement strand
TTTCGCTCTTTTCTCCAGCTTGACCGGCATGCAGCGCCTGGTCGATGGCCCGTTCCCGGCCTGGATGATCACGGCCAGCATCGCCGCCATGATCCTGATGATTATTCCGGTCGCGACCGTCGGGCTGAATCATCACATGACGATGCGGGACCATTTCCCGCTCATGCGCTATAGCCCGACGCTGCGTTTCACGGTTTTCGGCGCGATCGCTTACACCGCCTTCAGCGTTGTCGGAGTGATCATCTCGCTCCGATCGATGGCGCGGATCGTCCATTTCACCGAGGCGAGCATGGGGTGGACCTACATGGGGCTCTACGCCTTTTTCACCATGGTCATTTTTGGTTCGATGTATTACATCGTGCCGCGGCTCGTCGGGCGGGAATGGCGTTATGCGTCTCTAATCAAACTGCACTTCTGGGCTTCTGCCTACGGCATTGGGCTGATGGTGTTGCTCCTGCTCGTCGGCGGTTTCGTCCAGGGCCTCAGCCTCGATGACCCGACGCTTTCCTTCGCCGAAACGACGCAGACGATCCTGCCGTATCTGCGCGGCGCGACGCTCTCCTGGATCCTGCTGACGGTCTCGCACCTCATTTTTGCCTTCCATTTCGGATTGATGCTGCTCGGCTTCGGCCGGACCGCGAGCGTCCCGACTTTCCTCAACCCACTCGAACGGAGCTTGGGAGGCGGGCACTGATGAAAGGGCTGCAACCGATTTTCCTCGGCATTTTCGGCATCTTCGCCTTCTCCTGGCTCGGCCTGACGGTGGTGCCGAACCTTCAGATCGGCAGTCTTAATCCGCAGTCCGACGAAGAGGGAACCGACATTTACCCGATGCCGCCTTCCGGAATGGCCTTGCGCGGGGCGCGGGTCTACGCCGCGAATGGCTGCGCCTATTGCCACACGCAGCAGGTGCGGCCGGAATACGGCGGGTCCGATCTCGAGCGCAAATGGGGCGAACGCCGGAGCGCGCCGCGCGATTATATTTTCGAACCGCTCGTCATGCTCGGGAAAATGCGGACCGGTCCCGATCTGGCCAACGTCGGCCATCGGCCCGCGCTCCAGGAAAAGGAAGCGGCCGCCGCTCCGAGTCCAGCCGCCGGCGGCGCCGCGCCCGCCGCCGGGGCATCACCAGCGGCGGGAGCTCCAGCGGCGCCCGCTGCAGGATCTCCCGCTGCCGGTGGCGCGACTGCCGCGCCTAAATCAGCCAGCCCGGCTCCGTCGCCGGCCGCCGCCGCCGCCAGTCCGGCCGCCTCGCCTGCCGGGACCCCTGCGCTGGCTGCCAATACCGCGCCTGCCATCGCTTCGCCGACACCGAAAGTCGCTCCCGGCGCCCCGGCCAACTTGCCGCCGGCCGGCAATCAACCTGCCGCCACCATTCCAACTTCCGCCCCGACGATGGTCGCCGACATGACCGGCCTCACCGCGACAGGCGAGCCGCCGCCCTACACGGCGGCCTGGCACCATCGGCATCTCTACAATCCGCGCAGCATTGCCCAGGATTCCAATATGCCGGCTTTTCGTTTCCTCTATGAAAAACGGCGCATCGGCGGCGTGGCCTCGCCCGAGTCCCTGAATTTTGCGGGGAGCGAGGAAGAGCCGGAGACCGGCTGGGAGATTGTTCCGAGCTACGATGCCAAGTGCCTGGTAGCTTATCTGATGTCGCGCAACCAATCGCATCCCCTCAAGGAAGCGAAATCTCCGGTTAGCGCCGCGCCTGCGGCCTCACCGGCGGCGGAGGCAAAGAAATGACCGGCCCAGGCTCGAAGAATTTTCCGCACCAAGGAATGGATTACGGCGAGACCCAGCAGGTGCGCGACACTCATGCCGCCATCGTTAGGGAAAAAGTCGAGCCGCGCATCGGGCGCGAGCCCCTGTCCCTTTGGTTAATCGCGATCTACGGTCTCGCCGTCTTTTTTGGCGGCGCTTATCTCGGGCGTTATGCCGGCAATTTCAGCGGCGACGGGCTCGATTATCTCGGCGGCGCGCCGCGCGTGGCGAGCAAGGGGACCGGGGGCGGCGCTGGCGAGCAGCCGACCGAACTGACCCCTTTCGAGAAAGGTGCAAAGATTTATTCGGCGAACTGTGCCACCTGCCATCAGGCCAACGGCCTCGGCGTTGCGGGACAATATCCGCCGCTGGACGGCTCCGACATTGTCAATGGCGGAGCGCGCCGTCATGTCATGATCGTGCTTAAAGGATTGCAAGGTCCGGTTACAGTAAAGGGTCAGCGCTACGGCAGCGCCGTCATGCAGCCGTGGGAAAAGACCCTGACTAACGAAAAGATCGCCGACGTCGTGACCTACGAGCGTTCTGCCTGGGGCAATAAGGGAACGCCGGTGACGGCGGAAGGTGTCGCCGCCCTCCGGAGCGAGCTGGCCGGTCGCACCGAATCGTATACCGAACCCGATATCCTCGCCGTGCCGGCCGACGCCGAGCTCCCTGGCGGCGCGCCACCCGCGCCCGCGCCCGGCGCGTCAGCCGAACCCGGCGGCAGTCCGCCGGCGCCCCCGCCGAAAAGCTAGATAGATGCTTTGCAGTGTTTCGCGGGCGGATGGGAATGACTCATACGCTTAACCGAGGGCGGTTTTGAAACCGCCTTGGGCTCTGGCAAAGCGCCCCTCCTTTCATTCAATCTCTTTTCGTTCATACTGGAGTTAGATGATTGAAGGCGACCCTTGGATAGCCGTTCGTTTTGGCTGCTACGCTGCTGCGGCGCACTTCCTGTTCGCAGTCTTTATCGCGATCCTTGTTGCCACCGGTGGCTCATCGTCGGCTGAGTTATGGCTTTTTATCGGCATCGTGGATACACCGATGAATTTGTTGTTGCTTCCTCTTTTAGACCACTTGCCTTGCTTTGATCTGTGGCCTCCGGTTAGTTTCCTTTCGGGTCGCCTCGCCAGTTGGGATTTCCTCTTTTCTTCTATATATTTCGTCGTCCTCGGGACGGCGTTCTGGTTTCTGCTCGGCTGGCTGTTTGGCCGCCTCACGCACCGGCTCCGCTACGGGCATTGGACGTCGTATGAGGCCATCTAACCCAGCCGATGCATCCAACCGCTGACCCGCGTACGGCCAAGTTTTGCGTGATTAAAACCTCAACTTCCGCCACCACGCGCGCCCTCGAAGCAATCGCTGATCTCGTTTTCGATATTCCCCAGCCCGCAGTCTGGCTTTCGCGGGATTATTTCGGAGGTAGCGGAAACAGCCAACCAATGTTGTTCGTTCCGCAGCAGTCGAGCAGTTGTGCTTCCTCCTTCAGTTCGCGTTATCGCTGCCGGGCAGGAAGGAACGCGGGATTATCCATTCAGGTCCAGATTTCGCAGACGCAAGGCGTTGGCGATGACCGAGACGGAGCTCAGGCTCATCGCGGCGCCGGCGATGATCGGGCTGAGGAGAATGCCAAACCATGGATAGAGGATGCCGGCCGCGATCGGCACGCCTAACGAATTGTAGACGAAGGCGAAGAAAAGATTCTGGCGAATGTTGCGCATCATTGCCCGACTGAGCCGGATCGCTTTCTCGATCCCGCCCAGATCGCCTTTGAGCAAGGTGATGCCGGCGCTTTCCATCGCCACATCGGTCCCGGTGCCCATCGCGATCCCGACGTCGGCCGCCGCCAGCGCCGGGGCATCGTTGATCCCGTCGCCTGCCATCGCCACCAGGCCATCTTTGCCGCGCAAGGCGCGGACACGTTCGCTTTTGTGCTGCGGCTCGACGCCCGCTTCGACTTCGTCGATTCCGAGCTTCTCCGCCACGCGCCGCGCCGTGCGCTCGTTGTCGCCGGTCAGCATGATGATTTTCAAACCGAGTCGGTGCAGTTGTTCGATGGCGTGCGGAGTCGATTCCTTGATCGGATCGGCTATGGCGATGAGGCCGGCGGCGCGACCGTCAACTGCGACGAAGACGACGCTGTTTCCTTCTTCCTGGAGTTTGGCCGCGTCGCGTTCGAGTTGGTCTACGCCGGTCACTTTTTCGTCGCGGAGAAACTGCGGCTTGCCGACAAGGACGCGCCGCCCGTTGACCAGACCGCTGACGCCACCACCGGTGGTCGATTGGAAGTCTCGTAACTCAGGCATCCCGCCTGACGGGTCGTGCGGGCGTCTCGCCTGCAGGTTCTGCGACCGGGCTGGAAGCCCGCGCGACGGATCAGGCAGGACGCCTGAGTTATGGATCACGATCGCGGCCGCGAGCGGATGTTCGCTCTGGCTTTCGACCGCGGCGGCGAGCGCGAGCAATTCCTCCTCGGCAATCCAATCGTTAGCCACAATCCGCGTCACCGCCGGGCGGCCTTGCGTGAGAGTGCCGGTTTTGTCGACCACGAGCGTCCGCACCTTTTCCATCAGCTCAATCGCCTCCGCCTTCTTGATCAGGATGCCGGCTTGCGCACCGCGCCCGACGCCCACCATGACCGACATAGGCGTGGCGAGACCGAGAGCGCAGGGGCAGGCGATGATGAGGACGGCGACGGCGTTGACGATGGCGTGAGCAAAGCGCGGCTCCGGCCCCACAAACCACCAGATGAAAAACGTCAGGATCGCAATCGTGATGACCGTCGGGACAAACCAGGCGGCGACCTTGTCGGCCAAACCCTGGATGGGTGCGCGGCTCCGTTGCGCCTGCGCCACCATCTCCACGATTTGGGAGAGAACGGTCTCGCTCCCGACCCGCTCGGCTTCGATCAGAATGCTGCCGGTTTGATTAACCGTGCCCCCCGTGACCGAATCGCCGCTTCTCTTTTCCACGGGCATCGGTTCTCCCGTCAGCATGGATTCGTCGACCCTCGTTAGGCCATCGAGCACCCGGCCATCTACCGGCACCTTTTCACCCGGGCGCACCCGCAGTTGGTCGCCCTTCTGCACCTGGTCGAGCGGCACATCTGTTTCCTTTCCGTCCCGCACGAGCCGGGCGGTCTTGGGCGCGAGATCGAGCAGGGCGCGAATCGCGCTCCCAGTGCGAGCGCGGGCCCGCAGCTCGAGGACCTGGCCTAACAAGACCAGGACGGTGATCATGGCCGCGGCTTCGAAGTAGATGCCGATCTTTCCGTCAGCGGCGAAGGAGGGTGGGAAGATTGGCGGGAAAAGCATGACGATCGCGCTGTAGAAATAGGCCGCGCCGACACCGATCGAGATGAGGGTAAACATGTTGAGTGCGCGACGCGTAATGGAGCCCCACCCGCGGACGAAGAATGGCCAGCCCGCCCAGAGCACGACCGGTGTGCTGAGAACGAATTGGAACCAGCGGGAAACGTCGTTCTCCATCCAGGCCGGCGCTCCGGGAAGCATGTGCGCCATGGCGAGGGCAAAGACGGGCAACGCCAGGGCGAGCCCGACCCAGAAGCGCAGCGTCATGTCGCGCAGCTCCGCGTTTTCTTCCTCTCCTCCAGCGGCGACCCGCTTCGGCTCGAGCGCCATGCCACAGATCGGGCAATCGCCTGGATGATCCTGCTCGATCTGCGGATGCATCGGGCAGGTGTAAATCGCGGGCGCGTGGAACGTCGGGTTGCGCTCCAACGCCATGCCGCATTTTGGGCAGCTGCGCGGTTCGTCGCTCTCCACGCCTTCGCACATCGGGCAGAAATATTTCTTCCCCGCCGCCGGCGCTTTCTCCGCTCTCAAGCCTGCAGCTCCACCTCCCCCGCAAGACTCCCGTTCGTGCTCGTTCCCCCTGACGAACTGATCCCGGCAATGAGTCGAGCAAAAATGAAACCGTTCTCCATCGCGCTCCACCACGGCGGCGGCCGTCGCCGGTCGTACCTCCATCCCGCAGATCGGGTCGATGACAGTTTCTGATTTCATCCCTGACAAAATCGGCGTGGTCCGCCTGAGCTTGCCAACCTACTCCCGGTCGCGCCGCATTTCATCGCACTCAATCTGGCAGCTCGACGACGGCGGGCGCGCCCAACGCGATCTCGCGCTGCGCTGCCATTGGCACGTTCGCTTGCGTCGCGCTGGCGTATTTCGAATGGAAGAAAAGGAGGATCGCGAATTGCCGATGACGACCTCGACCGGGTTCAGACCGCGATCGGGGCCTTGATCGCAGGGTGCGGGTCGCAGCCGACGAGACGAGCGCGACGAACCTGCGCCGCGATCTCATGTTACAGATCAAGGACCGCGCGACCCGCGCGGTCAACTACGTCGGCAGCAACGGCGCGTGGGATCAGTTTCTGCCCGCCATAAAACAAGCCGCCGACAAGGTTCGCAACGTCAAGACCAAGAAGTCGACCCCGCCACCGGCGCCGGGCGAGCCGCCGGTCAAGCCGCGCATGACCGGCCAGCAAAGCTTTGGCGACATCGACGGGCTTTTCGAGAAGTTGCTCGAGGCGGTCAAGCTCGTGCCCCGCTTCGCGCCGCCGCCCGAGAGCCTCATCCCAGATCGCGACCCTCACGACGCTGCAAACCAATTATCGCGCCGCGAGCAAGAGCGTCGCGACCGCCGGCGCCGCCATGACCAAAGCCGAGCGCACCCGCAAAGCCATCTACGACGGCGCGAAGGATTCGCTCCGCAGGAAGATGATAGCGATCAAGAAAGCCGCCCGCAGCCAATACGGCCCAAGCAGCGCCGAGTTCGCGCAGGTCAAGGGGATCAAGATTTAGGGAGGGCTCAGGAAAGCAGGAAAGCAGGAAGCGGGACGGGCAAGGTTGCCGAAGCGCTGACGGGAGATAAATCTCCTGCCTCTTTTTCCTGCGTTCTTGCTTTCCTGAGCAGAATCCGCCCCGAGAGGTCATCCAGCAACGGCGGCGCTAGTTTCCTCGCTCGCGGCTCAGAAAAAGCCCGCGCGTGATCGGCGGAATTTCCCGAGTCTTTCGGCCACAAACACGCAGCTCGGCCAGACCGGGCGAATCCTTCGTGGAGCGCCGCGCGCCGTCGTGTGCTCCCGGGAGACGGAACTCATGAGCTACATCAAACAAATGTTCGAGACCCATCCGGTGAACCCGTCATCGGATCACGCCAGCAACATCGAGTGCATCACCGCCTGCTACGCGTGCGCGGAAGCATGCAACGCCTGCGCCGATGCCTGCCTTGCAGAGAAAAATGTCGTCGACATGGTGCAGTGCATTCGCGATTGCACCGATTGCGCGGACGTTTCCCTGGTGACGGCGCGGATCGTGTCGCGCTTCACCCGCACCGATTTCAAACTCGCCGGGGCGCAGCTTCGCGCCTGCATCCAGGCCTCCGAAAGCTGCGGCGCGGAATGCGAGAAACACGGCGCGAAGATGGAACATTGCCGCGTCTGTGGCGAGGCCTGCCGGCGTTGCGAGGAAGCCTGCCGCGCCCTGCTCGCGGAATAGCAGCAGCTTTCACCCGCAAACATTTTCGCACGCATGAACGAATCAAAGATCATCAGCCGGCGCCAGGCGATCAGGGGCATTGGCGCCGGGCTCGCCGCGACCGCGGTCGGGTCGGGCTTCGCCGCCGGAGGAAATCAAGAATCTATGACAACAGAACAATTACAGGATCCGACAAACAAATATCCCAAACCGCCATTCAAAGGTCAGGAGCAACCGTGGCCCGGGCTCGCGAGCAAGATGGAGCCGCGGCCGGACCACGGAGAAAAGAGTTACAAGGGGTCGGGCCGACTGGCCGGCCGCAGGGCGCTCATCACCGGCGGCGACTCCGGCATGGGACGCGCCGCTGCGATCGCGTTTGCGCGCGAGGGCGCGGACGTGGCGATCAATTATTTCCCGACCGAAGAACCGGACGCGAAGGAAGTGATCGACCTGATCAAGGAAGCGGGGCGCAAGGCGGCGGCGTTACCGGGCGATCTGCGCGAGGAGGAGTTCTGCAAAAAGCTGATCGCCGACGCGGTGAAAGAACTCGGCGGGCTCGACATTCTCGTGTGCAACGCCGCGCGCCAACAAACGCGTGCTTCGATTCTCGACGTCACGACCGAGGATTTCGACGCGACGATGAAGACGAACCTTTACGCGCCGTTCTGGATGATCAAAGCCGCGCTGCCGCATCTTCAGCCCGGCTCTTGCATTATCGCCACCACTTCGGAGCAGGCGATGGAACCTTCCGCGGAGCTCTACGATTATGCGCAAACCAAGGCGGCCACGACGAACTACGTGCGTTCGCTCGCGAAACAGCTCGCCGAAAAAGGCATTCGCGTGAACGGGGTCGCGCCCGGCCCGATCTGGACCCCGCTCCAGGTGAGCGGCGGTGCGACGCAGGAAAAGCTAAAAGAATTCGGGAGCCAAACGCCGATGGGCCGGCCGGGCCAGCCCGCCGAGCTGGGCTCGATCTACGTCCAACTCGCGGCGAGCGATGCGAGCTACGCAACCGGTCAGGTCTACGGCGCGATGGGCGGCGGCGGCTTGCCGTGACGGGAAAGTCAGAAGGCAGAAGGAAGAAGGAAGAAGTAGTCCGTCTAACGAAATTGCCCGCGATGTGGCCCGCAAACTTCTCGAAGCTCAACGCGCCCACGGCGGCGGGTAGAAGAACTGTCGATCGTTAGGTGCGAAGGTGCGGCGGGGTTGCTGGAGACGCGCCTCGCGCATTTCCCGGCCGCGCGGGGTTCGGCCAAAAACGGTGACGGGTGTTCCGACTTTGACCGCGTTGAAGATCGCGATCGCATTTTTTTCCGGGAGCCGGACACAGCCGTGCGAAGCGGGATAGCCCGGCAGATAACCGGCGTGCAATCCCGTGGCGCTGTTGAAGCGGACGAAATAGGGCATCGGCGCGGGCACAAACCGGCAGCCGCGCGGCACCGGCATATCGGCATCGGCGTCGGCGACGATGGTGTTGCCGCGCGCATCCTCGATCCGGCCGTAGAGGGTGGAAAAATGGTTGCGCTCTTTCTCGATCACTTTGAAGGAGCCGGTCTCGGTGAAATGGCCGGAGCGGCCAGAGGAAATCGGAGTGGAGAGGACGGCGCGGCCGTTACGAATCAGGTAGGCGGTCTGATCGCGCAGGTCGATCTCGATGGATGTGGTGGGGGTTTGGGCGACGGCGGGAAGGACCCCGAGGGCTGCGAAACTGAGGAAGAGCACGATTCGCTTCATCACAAAAGATTCGTGGCGCACGCGTAGACAGTTGGACGAACCAGCCGGCGAAATATTCTGGAATCGCCCGAGAATCAGACCGCGATCGGCGCCTTGATGGCGGGGTGTGGGTCGTAGCCGACGAGGGTGAAATCTTCGAAGCCGAAATCGTGAATGTTTTTCACCGCCGGATTCAATTCCATCCGCGGGAGCGGGCGGGGTGCGCGGGCGAGCTGCTCGCGCGCCTGCGCGAGATGGTTCCGGTAAAGGTGGAGATCGCCAAAGGTGTGGATGAATTCGCCATTCGTTAGGCCGGAGACCTGCGCCACCATCAGCGTGAGCAGGGCGTAGCTCGCGATGTTGAAGGGCACGCCGAGAAAAAGATCGGCGCTCCGCTGATAGAGCTGACAACTGAGCGCGCCATCCTGGACGTGAAATTGGAAAAGCGCGTGGCAAGGCGGCAGGGCCATGGCGTCGACTTCGGCCGGATTCCAGGCCGTGACGATGAGGCGGCGGCTGTCGGGGTTGGCCCTGATCTGCTCGATGACGCGCTCGATTTGGTCGATCCGTTCGCCGTTCGGCCCGCGCCAGTCACGCCATTGCGCGCCGTAAACGCGGCCGAGATCGCCCTGCTCATCCGCCCATTCATTCCAGATCGTGACGCCGCGTTCCTGGAGGTAGGCGACGTTGGTCTCGCCGCGCAAAAACCAGAGCAGCTCGTGAATGATCGACTTGAGATGCAGCTTTTTCGTCGTCAGGAGCGGAAAAGTTTCGCGCAGATCGAACCGCGCCTGCGCGCCAAAAACCGATAGCGTGCCCGTGCCGGTGCGGTCTTCTTTCCGGCGCCCTTTTTCGAGGACGAGACGAAGGAGATCAAGGTAGGCGCGCATGCAGCTTGGTGGCGCAAGTTTTCAACCTGCGATGGCCGCGGCGCAAGCTTGTAGCTTGCAAATTTTGCCCGGCCCACCGGTCCACGGAGGCAGAAAGATAAGTCGTCAGGACTGCGAGATCGTTCGCCCCGGTCCGGCCGAATGAGCGGTCACTTCATTCGGTTGAATGTCTTCTGCAGAATATCCTGGTCGCTTGGATGGCCGAGTTTTTCCCGGCCGCTGTCGATCCACTTCTTTTCGAGCGCGTTCTTGGTCGGGCGATCGTTTTGATAAAAGACGCCAAAAACGCCCGGGAACGGAATCTGGGCCAGCTTGTAGGCCGCGAGCTCATCGGTCACATCGTGCCGCAGCTCGTCCTCAGGCGTGTTGTCCCATTTCTTCTCCTCGATCAGGCTGAAGGCGCCGCCTTTGCGCGGGTTGGCTGGGTCAAAGGCGCCGGGGAAAAACTCGACGCATTCGCTCAGGCATTCGATCACGCTGAAGCCGGGATGATCCATCGCACGCTCGATCATCTGGATCATGTGGTTGACCTGGCCGGCGTGGGTGCGGGCGACGAAAGTGGCACCACTCGCGACGAGTTTTTTCATCGCGTTGACCGGCTGGTCGATCGCACCCTGCGGGTCGGTCTTGCTCTTAAAGCCGATCGGCGAGGTGGGAGAGGTCTGCTTTTTCGTCAAGCCATAGACGAAGTTGTCCATGATGACGTAGGTCATGTTGATGTTCTTGCGCGCGCCGTGGTCGAGGTGATTGCCGCCGATCGAGAACCCGTCGCCGTCGCCGCCGAACAAAAAAACATGCAGATCGGGCCGGGCCAGGCTGATCCCGCTGGCGAGCGGGACGGCGCGGCCATGGATGAAGTGGGCGCCGTGGCCGTTGACGAAATAGGGGAAGCGCGAGGAGCAGCCGATCCCGGCGAGGGTAACGATTTTCTCGTGCTCGATCTGGCGTTTCTCAAGGACCTTGTAATAGCAGGCGAGGACGGCGAAGTCGCCGCAGCCCGGGCACCACGTCGGGTGATCGGCGGTGATGGCTTTCTTGGTCAGTTTCTCGCGTGGTGGTTCGGCAGTCAGTGTGTCAGTGCTCATTGGTAAAAAGATTCCGATTGCGTGATTCGTTAGCCCACTCCCTGGGGCACTACTTCCTCGACCGAGTCGACGTTTTCCGGCGAAGTATCGATGTGCGACGGCGAATGCGGCGCGTGCTTGGTCACTTTCTTTTCGAAGGAGCGACCCTCGAAGACGCCTTCGAGAATTTCCCGAACGCGGTAGGTGAGGCCGTCGGTCTTGGTCACGCTTTCAATCTTTGGCTCGCAGTAGCGGGCACGCAGGATGATGGCGAGCTGGCCGAATCCGTATACGCCCTCGTCGTTCATTTCGACCACGACAATCCGCTTGAACCTGGCGAAGATTTTTTCCAACCCGTTAGGCAGGGGATGAAGGTGGCGCAGGTGGACGGCGGCGATTTTTTCACCGTGATCGCGCGCCCGTTTCACCGCGTCATGAATCGGGCCGTAGGTCGAGCCCCAGCCGATGAGCAGCGTGTCGCCCTCGGCATCGCCGAAAACTTCCGGGATCGGAATTTCCTCGGCTAGCTGGCGCAGTTTGTTGCGCCGCTTGGCCGTCATCGCCATGTGCAACTTCGGGCTGCCGGTGGGATGGCCGAGCTCATCGTGCTCGAGGCCGCTGATGAGCGGATATTTGCCATCGCGAATCCGCGTTCCGGGCGGCGCGTGCTTTGTGATCTTGTCGAGCGCGTAGGGCTTGTGGCTGTCGATCGTGATCAGGTCCGGTTTCGATTCCTGCATCAGCTCGGCGAGTTTCGGTTCGTCGAACGCTTCAATCCGAGTGGCGAGCGAAGTGTCGCTCAGGATGAAAACCGGCGTGCTATACTTCCGCGCGATCCGCGCCGCTTCGAGCGTGATGTAGAAACAGTCCTCGACCGTCTTGGCCGCGAGCACGACGCGCGGACTGTCGCCGTGGCCGCCGTAGATCGCCTGGTGCAGATCGCTCTGTTCGACATTCGTCGGCAGGCCGGTGCTGGGTCCGCCCCGCTGCACGTTGATAATCAGGAGCGGGATCTCAGCCATGGAGGCCCACCCGATCGCCTCGGTCTTGAGCGAAATCCCGGGACCGGCACTGCCGGTGACGGCGAGATTGCCGGAATAGGAAAAACCGAGCGCGATCGAGACCGCGGCCAGCTCATCCTCGGCTTGGACGAAAATGCCGCCGTATTTTGGCAGCTCGCGTCGCAACGTCTCCATTACGGACGACCAGGGTGTGATCGGATAACCCGAGCCGTAGCGAACGCCGGCCGCGATCAGGCCGTAAGCGAGCGCCTGATTCCCATCCATCGTGATCTGGTCCGGCGCGCCCGGCTTCTTTTGCACGTGCTCAAACTTATATTGGTGCGAAAGCACTTTCCCGACCGGATAGGCGTAGCCGGCCTGGAACGCCATGAGCGCGGTGTTGACCACGCTCTCATCCTTGCCGGCGAACTTTTCGCTGATGATTTTTTTCAGCTTCTCGGTATCGAGTTGGAAAATTTTCGAAATCAACCCGAGGACGAAAATGTTTTTGCCCTTGTCCTTGGCCGTTCCGCCCAGCGCTTCGACGGTCAGGCCAGTGATCGGCACCCCGACGTAAACGAAGCGCTTGTCGTCCAGGTTCGGCTCGACATTATCGGAGTCGTAAAGGAGGACGCCGCCTTCCTTCAAAAAGTCGATGTGGTCCTGGTAGCTGTGCTGATAAAAAGCGACCAAAAAGTCCGCCTCGTCGCCCGCCGAGAGGACTTCGCCGGAGCCGATGCGAACCTGAAAAATCGACGGGCCACCCGAAATCGTGGCCGGGATCGTCATGTAGGTCATGACGTCCTGGTCGCTCCGGCCAGCCAAGCGGGCGAGGAAGGCGCCGGCGCTTTGGATGCCGTCCTGCGAGTTGCCGGCAAGGCGGATAACGGCGTCGTCGATGCTTTCGGGACGAAGATCGGCGCGCTCGGAAGCGCCGGCGGGCGGAATAGTTTCGGGCGAGCCAGGATTAGGATTCACGCAGCGGGATAGAGTCTGTTAGGTTGATCAGTGTAGCCTGGTACTTTTAGGCAAGGATGCCCAGATTGCCAGTGCGAATCCGGGAAACGGCTCTGCCTGCCGACCTTTTCGGAATGACTTCCACTTGCTCCCGATGGCGCGCGGCCCGTCAGTGAGGGCCGATGGGCGGCCTTGTTGTTAAACCTCGCGCGCGAATTTTTCACGGCCACGACTGGGTCTTCAGCGGCGAAGTCCTGAAGGTCTTTGGCTCGCCTATCGACGGCGATGTCATCTCACTCAAGGACGGGCGCGATCACCTCATCGGGAGCGCCATTTACAACTCCAAATCGCAGATCGTGGCGCGCCGCTTCTCGCGCCGAAAACAGGATCTCGATCTCGATTTCTTCCAGCGCCGGATCGCCCAGGCGGTCGAATATCGGGCGCGGCGGGGGGTCGATCCCAGGCTCTGCCGGCTCGTCTGGAGCGAGAGCGATGGGTTGCCCGGCCTGATCGTCGATCGCTACGGCGATTGCCTCGTCCTGCAAACGCTCACCCTCGCGATGGACCAGCGGAAAGAGCTTATCGTTAGGGCACTGGACCAAGTGCTGGGCCCGCTCCCGATTTTGGAGCGAAACGACACCCCGGTCCGCCGGGCCGAGGGCATGGAGCTGCGCAGCGGAATGTTGTCCGGCGAACTGCCTAACGAACTCGAAATCGAGGTCGCCGGCCTCAAATTGCAGGTCGACCTTCTGCATTCCCAAAAAACCGGATTTTATCTCGACCAACTGCCGAACTACGCCCTCGTTGCGCAGCACGCGGCGGGACGCCGGGTGCTCGACTGCTTTACCAGCCAGGGTGGCTTCGCCCTGGCCTGCGCGGCAGCCGGAGCGAGTGAAGTCGTCGCGGTCGAAGCTGGCGCGGAAAGCATTCGCGCTGCCGAGCGAAACGCCGCTCGCAATCAACTCTCCGTCCGCTGGATCGAGCAGGATGTTTTTCAGTTTCTGCGCAGCGCGGAAAAGTCCGAAGAGCGCTTCGACCTCGTGATTCTCGATCCGCCCTCCTTTACGAAAACCAAAGGCGGCATGCATGACGCGCTTCGTGGCTACAAGGAGCTGCATGTCCGCGCTTTCAAGCTTCTTTCGCCTAACGGACTGCTCGCCACCTTTTCCTGCTCGCATCATGTCGGGGCTGAGCTCTTCGAAAGAATGATCGCCGCTGCGCTCGTCGATGCCCGCCGTTCCGCCCGGCGTTTGCATCGCTTCGAGCAGGCGCTCGATCATCCGGTTCTTCCAACGATTCCGGAGACGGAATACTTTCGCGGTCTGCTCCTCGAGATGATGCCCGGTCGTTAGGCCAAGACTCGTGCTCCTGCTCGTAATCGAACGCCAGCGAACTCGATCACGAGCACGATGATGGGCACGAGCAGGAGTGTATTTGCGATTTCGCCGCGAAAAATCTGGCAATCTCTTCCGCGCCATTTAATATCCCCGGCGTAGGATTCGCCGCACGTCAACGCCATGCCTGAACGCATCCGCCCGATCGAACAAATGCTGGAGCTCAACGAAGACGACAGCGTCAGCACGGAGCACCTCGATTCCCAGGTGCAAAAAGCCCAGGAGCAGCTCCTCCAGCTCAAGCGCCAGCAGGAACAAATCGAAAAACAAAAGCGCGAGCTCGAGGAATTGAGCCGGCGCCAGGAAGAACTGGAGCGCGGTCGGGCCGAGATGACCGACAAACTGACTCGCTCCCTCGTCGTGCTGGAGCGCGAGGCCTACGACGCGCAGAAAAAAATGGAGCAACTCCGAGCCACCCGCGAGAGCTTCGGCCAGCATCTCGAGCTTCTGGAAGCGATCGATCCGCGCACCTGGAATCCGGCCGATTTGAACAAGGAACTGAGCCGTGCCCTGAGCACGGTGGATGACGCGCGGACCGAGTACAGCCAGCAGCGCAGCCGGCTGCAGGCGACGGCCGACGAGAACGAAGCGGTGGCTTTACCTGAAAGCACGAGCGCCTTCGAGACCAACGGCGGGATGGCGCATTCCTTCGGGCAATGGCTCCAGATCGGCCTCGCTTTTACCCTCCCGTTGATGATCTTCGGGCTCATCGCGTTCTTCCTCTTCTTCTGGCTTTTCGCCCCGGTTCGTTAGGCGCGCGATGGCACGACGACGCGCTCACTCCGACACGCCGCTCGACCAGAAGCAGCAGGAACTCGCCCGCCTCGAGCAAAATCTGCGCAAGCAGATGGACGATCTCCAGCGCATGATCGAGGAGGCGCCCCGAGTGGCGGAGGAAAAATCCCGCCGACAACGGGAGGAACTCCTGCAGCGCGCGAGCGAAGGCCGCGAACGGCTCGACGTCTCCTTCGCGCCCAGCGACAAACGCTTCAGCGACTTTGGCCCGCAGACCCGTCGGCCGCGCTCCCTGCGCAAGCAGCGCAGGGAAGGCCGGCTCCTTTTTCTCGTCCTCGTGATCGCTCTCGCGGTCGCGGTGATCTGGATCGCATCGCATTTGCATTTGTAGCGGCGCTCTATGACCGCCGACGCTTCGCCTCGCGGCAGGCGAGTCGGCGGTCGCAAACCGGCGCTGAAAAAAACATCGTGCTAAGCTCCGTTATGCCTTCCAACATCGATGTCGCCTACGTCGCCCAGCTTGCTCGGCTCGAACTGACGGCGGAAGAAACGGCCCTTTTTCAAGCTCAGCTGGGCAAAGTGCTCGAGCACGCTTCTCGGCTGCGTGAACTTGGGCTGGAGGGTGTGGAGCCGGCGGCCCATACGTTCCCGGTCTACGACGTCTTTCGGGCCGATGAGCCGCGCCCGGGCCTGACCCAGGAGGAGGCGCTTCGCAACGCGCCCCGTACGGCCGATGGCCTTTTCATCGTGCCAAAGGTGGTCGAATGACGCCGGCCGATATTCCCGGCCTGGCAATCGTCGAACTGCAAAAGCTCCTTCGGGCGCGCGAGGTTTCGCCGCGCGAGGTGCTCGAGGCCTTGCAGGCGCGGATCGAGAATCTTGAGTCGAAAATTGGCGCCTACCTTTCCCATGATCTCGAGGCCGCGCTCGCTGCGGCGGAAACGGCCGATGTCGAGCTGCCGCTCGGCGGAATACCGATCGCGATCAAGGATGCGATCAGCGTCAAAGGACAACCCTGCACCTGCGCCTCGCGCATCCTGGGCGACTACCGGGCGATCTTTGACGCGACGGTCATTCGGAGGTTGAAAGCGGCCGGCGCGATCCCCTTCGGGAAGACGAACATGGACGAGTTCGCCATGGGTTCCTCGAGTGAAAACTCGAGCGTGAAGCCGACGCGCAATCCGTGGGATGAGGAGCGAATTCCGGGCGGCTCGAGCGGCGGCTCGGCCGCCGCGGTCGCGGCCGGAATGGCGCTCGCGTCGTTAGGCTCGGACACCGGCGGCTCGATTCGCCAGCCGGCCGCGCTCTGTGGCGTGGTCGGACTGAAGCCGACTTATGGCCGCGTCTCGCGTTACGGCCTGGTCGCCTTTGCTTCTTCGCTCGACCAGATTGGCCCGATTACGAAGACGGTGGAGGATGCGGCCCTCCTCCTTGGAATGATGGCTGGTCTCGACCCGAACGATTCTACCTCACTCGATGCGCCCGTGCCGGATTATCGTGCCGCGCTCGAAAAGGATCTGCGCGGGGTGCGGCTCGGCTTGCCGAAAGAATATCTGAGCGACGGGATCGATCATGAGGTCCGCTCCGCGGTCGAGGCGGCCGCGGCGCAATTCAGTTCGTTAGGCGCCGAAATCATCGAGGTTTCGTTGCCCCATACCGAATTTGCGATCGATACCTATTACATCATTGCCACGGCCGAGGCGTCGGCCAACCTCGCGCGCTTCGACGGCGTCCGGTACGGGTATCGCGCGGAGAATCCGCAAAACCTCGCAGATC
Source organism: Chthoniobacterales bacterium (assembly GCA_036270055.1). Taxonomy (GTDB): domain Bacteria; phylum Verrucomicrobiota; class Verrucomicrobiia; order Chthoniobacterales; family UBA10450; genus Palsa-1392. The sequence continues at coordinate 30,140 of DATBDG010000042.1, read as the reverse complement.
AATACAACCGGACGCGGGCAGAAGGGTTCGGTCCGGAAGTTAAACGCCGGATCATCCTGGGAACTTATGTGCTCAGCTCCGGGTACTACGATGCCTATTACCTGCGGGCGCAGAAAGTGCGCACGCTCATCCGGCAGGATTTCGCGCGCGCTTTTGAAAAGGTGGACGCGCTCATTTCGCCGACGACGCCCGAACCGGCCTTCAAGCTCGGCGAACGTTCGGCCGATCCGTTGCGCATGTACCTGGCCGATATTTTCACAAACGCGGCCAACCTCGCCGGCATCTGCGGCCTCAGCATCCCGTGTGGTTTTGCGCGGAGCGAAACGCCGCACCCGCTCCCCGTCGGCCTGCAAATCATGGGCCGGGCACTCGACGAGGCCCGCATCCTGCAGGTCGCACATGCCTTCGAGCAAAGCACCGACTGGCGCCGGCAGCCCTTGTAGACGTTTCGCTATGCGAAACGCGGGCTCTGCGTCCACTTCGTCAGGAGCATCCGGCAACTGCAAAGAAAGCAACCCTCGCCCTTTCCAAAGGGAAGCGCCCACCAGAGCAAGCGCCGAGTCTTAGGCAGCGCCGCTGGCTGCCAGTTGCGCGTCGCGCCGGCGCACGACGATGAGGGTGACGAACGCCGCCAGTGCGCAGATCAGAGCGCCGATGGCCAGGGTGGCGGAGGTCCCGGCAAAGTGTGCGAGTGCGCCGGCTTCCAGGCTACCGAAAGGAATCATCCCGCCAAAAATAAGCGCCCAGACTCCCATCACCCGACCGCGCATTTCATCCGAAACGATCGTCTGGACCGTGGTGTTCGAGGTGGAGAAAAAGAGCATCATGCCGAACCCGGTCCCGGCGAGACAGATCATGGCGATCGTCAGGTTGCGATTGAAGGCGAAGATGAGGAGCATGGCGCAAAAGAGCCAGACGCCGCCGAAAGCAAGTTTGCGCGGCGAGATGTTGCTCCCGAAGGTCGCGGTCGTGAGGGCGCCGATGAGCGCGCCGACGCCGCTTGCGCCTAACAAAAAGCCATAGCCCTGCTCGCCGAGGTGCAGGACATCGCGGGCGAAAGCCGGCATCAGGACCGAGTAGGACCAACCGAAGATTCCGACGATGGCGAAGAGGGCAAAAATCGTCCGCACCCGGACGTGATTCCAGACGTAACGAAAACCTTCGAGTGATTGGGCGAGCGGTCCGCCGCGCGCCGCGCTTGGCACATGCGCCGGCAGACGAATCATGAGCAGCCCCGCGAGCACGGCGAGAAAGCTCACCCCGTCGATAAAAAAACAGAGGGCGATCCCGACTTTCGCCATCAGAAAACCGGCAATCGCGGGGCCGATGATGCGGGCGCCGTTAAACATTGCGCTGTTGAGCGAGATGGCATTCATCAGGTCCTCGCGACTCGCGATCTCGACCACGAACGATTGTCGGGCCGGCATGTCGAAGGCCATCGCGACACCGCCGCAAAGGCCGAGCACGATAATTTCCCAGGGCCGGATCAGCTCCGACCAAACGAGGCCGGCGAAAACGAACGCGAGGATCATCATCGCGACCTGGGTGCAGACGAGGACCCAACGTTTTGGGAAACGATCTGCCGCCCAGCCGCCGAGGGTGGAGAAGACAAGCATCGGCGCCGTGCCGGCGGCGGCAACCACGCCTAACAATGCCTTGGAACCGGTCAGTTGGTAAACCAGCCAGCCTTGCGCCGTGCTTGTCATCCAGGTGCCGATGAGGGAGACGAGCTGGCCCCAAAAGTAGAGCCGGTAATTGCGATGCTGGAACGCGGAAAAAGTCTTGCGCCAAGAGACCCCGCCGGTCGCGACCCGCCGCGGACGGCCGGTCAGGTCCTCGGGGACGGCGGCAGTGCGTTCGAGCTGGTTCGATTTCATCGCGGGCGGAATTTCCTCGCCTGCTTTGCCCGCGAAACCAAGTGTGGGAAGCGTGAATTTGTAAAAAATGTTAAAGTTATCGAACGGCTCTATCGGGCTTCGTCCAGCTCGAAGAACGATTTAGTATTGACCATGTATTTCCTCGACCGAGCAGATGCCGGCCGAGTGCTCGCGCGCGAGCTGGCCGGTCTGGAGGGCAGGGGGGGCCTCATCGTGCTCGCTCTCCCGCGCGGGGGCGTGCCGGTAGGCTACGAAATCGCGCGCGCGCTGCACGCAAGGCTGGATGTCTTTGTCGTGCGCAAACTGGGTGTGCCGGGCCAGGAAGAACTGGCGATGGGCGCCGTCGCCTCCGGTGGGATGCGCGTCTTGAATCAGGAAGTGGTCGCCGCTCTCGGGCGACATGCCGAAGAAGCGATCGAACGCGCCACCGCGCGCGAGCGAGAGGAGCTTCTCCGGCGTGAGCGCCAATACCGCGGGGAGCGCCCCTTCCCGGAGCTGGCGGGCAGGACCGTGGTCCTGGTGGATGATGGCCTCGCCACCGGTGCGACGATGCGGGCGGCGGCGCGCGCGATTCGCGCTCACCAACCCGCCCGTCTGATTATCGCCGTCCCGGTGGCGGCGCACTCCACCTGCCGCGAGATGGAGACCGAGGCCGACGAAGTGATTTGTGCCGTGACCCCGCAGCCGTTTTTTGGAGTCGGCCAATTCTACCAGGATTTCAGCCAGACGACGGACGACGAGGTGCGGGCTCTGCTCGCCCGGGCCAATCCCGAGGAGGGAGCAGGAGATGTTGAGCCTAACGAATCATGAAGCGTGGGTGGCAAACCAGCGGGCTTCCGAAACGCGATTGCAAAAGGATGAAACTTCGCCTCCTCTCCACGGTTTTTTTCCTCGGGGTCACGCCCGTCTCTCCCGCCGGGACCGCGACACTCGAATTGGTTGTGAGCCTGCCGGAGCATCAGGTGACCGGCGTCGCCGTCTCGAAAACCGGGCGCATCTTCGTCAATTTTCCGGATTGGTCCGACGATCACACGTTCTCGGTGGCGGAGATCGTGGACGGAAAGCCGCAGCCTTTCCCTAACGAAGCGTGGAACGAAACGGCCGGCGCGCCGGAGAAACACTTCATTTGCGTGCAGAGCGTTTACGTCGATGAGAGCGACAGCCTCTGGGTTCTCGATCCGGCCGCGCCCAAAATGAAAGAGATCGTCAAAGGCGGGCCGAAACTGGTCAAGATCGACCTGGTCAAGAACGAGGTCGCGCAGACGATTTCATTTAGCGAGACGGTCGCCCCGAAGAAGAGCTACTTGAACGACGTCCGGGTCGATACCAAAACGCAGACCGCCTACATCACCGACTCCGGCCTCGGCGCGATCGTGGTGGTGGATCTGGCGACCGGCAAAGCGCGTTGCGTTCTGAAGGACGAGGAATCAACCAAAGCAGAGAAGGATTTCAAACTGCAAGTGGGCGGTCGCCTCCTTCTGACGGAGAATGGCAAACCGCCCCAGATCAATTCCGATGGCATCGCTTTCGATCATCTGAATGGTTACGTCTACTTCCACGCCCTGACAGCGAAAACTCTCTACCGGATCAAGGGCGACGATCTCAAAAGTTCGCGCCTAACGAAAAAGGAACGGGGCGCGAAGGTGGAAAGGGTCATCGAGACCCCGCCGCCCGACGGAATGATCATGGGTCCCGATGGGCGGCTTTATCTGACGGATGTGGCTCATGGCGCGATCCAGGCTTTCGACACGAAAGAGAACACCCTCTCGACCGTCATCACCGACGGGCGGCTATCCTGGCCCGACAGCCTCGCCTGGGGACCGGACGGCGGACTCTACGTGACCACGTCGCAGATCCAGCACATGCCGCGCTTCAATGACGGCAGAGACACGCGCACTACGCCCTATCACGTTTACAAGGTCCTGGGCGCGCTGACCGCACCCTGATCACGGTCCCTGGCTCGGTCGATCCCGCATGTCCGGGATAGTCGCATTAATGTCCTATCCCGAGTACGGCGAAGGTTCGATTCTGGTCGAACATGCAGCCCAAACAGATCGGATTCGTTGGGTTCGATAACGCGTCTGGTTCACATCTGATGGGCGCTGCGGATACGTTCGCCGCCGCCTGGCTGGACGATGGCTTCGGTGGGCGGATTCCCTGTTATCGCGTGTGGACGCTTGGCCTAACGAAAGAACACTTCATCACGGAATCCGGTTTCGTCATTTATCCGCACAAGACGCTCGCTACCGCACCGCTGCTCGACACCATCATCATTGCGGGCGGAAGCGGGGCCCGCCGCCCCGAGGTCAGCGCCCAGATCGGGGCGTGGATCCTCGGCCGGGCCTACCAGACGCGGCGCATCGCCTCGATCGGCGGCGGGATACACGCTCTGGCTCCGAGCGGGTTGCTCGACGGCCGGGAAGTGACGACCCATTGGCGTTTGGCGCGCGATTTGAGTCGCCGCTATCCGACCTTGCGGACCGATCACAAGCGTCGCCTGGTCAAGGACGGTCCCTTCTACACCGCTGCTGGCCTGACGGCTGGAGTGGACCTGGCTCTCGCCATGATCGAAGAAGATTACGGCAAACAGGTCGCCCTCGCCGTCACTCGTGAATTGATGACATATCTCGCGCCGACGCCTGCGCCTGACGACATCCGTCAACCCCGGGAATACGACAGTCAGCCGGTCGACCGCTTTGGCGACCTTGTCGCCTGGGTAATGCGGAACCTGGATCAGAACCTGACGGTTGACGTGCTGGCGAAGCAGGCTGGGATGTGCTCGGCGCATTTTACCCGGGCCTTCAAGAGCGTCTTTGGCAGCACCCCGGGCGAGTTCGTCGAGAACCTGCGTCTGAACGAAGCTCGACGTCGTCTCTCCTCGCGCGGGAAGACGCTCCGCAGCGTGGCGGCGTCGGTCGGCTTTCGCGATCCGGCCGCTTTCCGGCGCGCCTTCGCTCGTCGCTTCGGGACCGGTCCCGGCAACTATGCCAATGGGAAGGAATCGATTTCGATCACCTCTCGGCCGAAGGCGAGCAGAGCGGCCCACCCTGTCCTCCATTCTTCTTCTCGTTAGGCCACTCCGCGGACAGCGAAGAGAGGAGTACGTTCAATTTTTCCCGCGCCCCCAGAGGAGCCAGCTGGCGCTCTGCCGGGTAAGGTCTGGAAACGTCGGTTCTAAGTCCTAACACCGGAGTCTGCGGAGGTCGTATTACTCGAATGCAACCTAACCAAACACCAATGGAGAAACCAATGAAAAGAAATACGTGCATCAAGTCTGGAGTTGTGCGCAGGGCATTCGCGATTGTCGCGGCAATTCCAGTTCTCGCGGGTTCCGGTGCATTTGCACAAGAGCCATCGCCCGCCGCCCTCAGCCCGGCTGAGCCGCTTAATGCGCCCGGCGCCGTTGGAGCCGCTCCAACAGAGGCGGCCACGGCCCAAACGGAGCGCATCATCGTGACCGGTTCCAACATTCCGACCGCCCAAGAAGTCGGGCCAAATCCGGTCCTAAACATCAGTCGTGACCTGATCAACAAGTCAGGCGACCGCACGGCGGAAGCATTGATCAAGAATCTTCCGGTGGCCAACGCCGGCGGTATTCCGATTTCAAACAACGCCAACGGATTCACTCCGGGCGCGTCCTCGATCTCGCTCCGCGGTCTGGGCCCTGACGCCACCCTCGTCCTGGTTGACGGTCGGCGCCTCGCTCCTTACCCAATCGGTGCTGGCGGAACGGCCTCCTTCTTCGACCTGCGTTCGATTCCGGAAGCGGCCATCGAGAGTATCGAAATCCTGAAAGACGGCGCTTCCACGACCTATGGCGCTGATGCGGTGGCGGGGGTGGTAAATATCAAACTGCGGCACGATTACAAAGGTGCGGAAGCCTCGATCGAATACGGCAACACGCTGGACAAGGATTCCGGCGAATACCGCGCCTCGGTTCTCTTCGGCGTGGGTGACGGCAACACCCAGATCACGGGCGCGATGAACTTCTATCATCGCAATTCCATCTTTAACCGTGATCGCGGCTTTTCGAGCAGACCCCCGTTTCTGAGCAGTAACTCTACGCCTTACAACCTACAGCTGACCTATGACCAGGTCGTGGCAGCGGGCGGAACCCCTCCACCGGGATTCGGGCCGGTGGGAAATGACCAGGGTTTGCCGAGTGTCTTCTTCGGAACCGCCCCGACGGGTTCGGATGGGTCGGCCCCGGCCAGCGCTTATATCTATGGTGCGGCCCGTGTGAGAGCTCCCTTTTCCCAACTGCCCGGCTTCAATTTCAACCAATTCTCGGGCTCCTACCCCACGATCGAGAACTACGGCGGGTTCGCCAATTTCAGCCATAGGATCTTTGGCGACCAAATGGTGTTGTTTGGCGACCTCTTCTATGAGAAAACCAAGTCGCACGATGAGCTGGCTCCAACCGCGACCGGTGACTTCCAGACCCCGGGTTCGGTGACGATTGCGATTCCGCCCGGAACCAATCTCAATGGCGTAGCCCCGCCCGGCACGCCAACATTTGCAGAGACTGGCTTGCCGGCCGATGCAGTCAATCCGTTCAATCCCTTCGATCAAATCATTTCCGGTGGCAGTCGCGCGCGCTTTCTGGAATTCGGTAACCGCAAGTTTGATAATACGACCGATAATTTCCTGGCTACAATCGGAATCAAGGGCGACAAACTGTTCGACGGAACATGGGGTTACGACGCCGGCTTCCGCTACAACGAAATTACGGTGACGGCGCAAAGCGATGTGGTCTCAAGCTCTCGTCTCTCGCAGATTCTGAATCAGAACTCGCCCGTCTTCGCCGCGGGTGGTGCGCTCGCTGGTGGGACGGCGTTCAACCCGTTCGGGGATGCCCTGCGGGGTCCGGCGATTCCGACCAATGCGGCGGACGTGGCCTACGCCACGATCCACCCGAAAGATGTGGATACATCGAAGATCGCGACGCTCGACCTGAATATTTACACGACCTCTCTCTTCAAATTGCCTGCTGGGGGAGTGGGATTTGCCTTTGGTGGTCAGTTTCGCCGCGAGAGCCTGGATCAGGTGGTCGATCAACTCTCGGTGGACGGAGACATTGCCGGCAATTCGGCAGGTGCAAGCACAAACGCAGGGCGGAAGGATTACGCCTTCTATGCGGAGGCCAGTATTCCAATCACCAGCCCGACCTTCAACTTTCCGGGCTTCTATTCCTTGGAACTGACCGCGGCGATGCGCTATGAAGCGTTTAAAAACAACGACACCAACGTAGCGGTGCCGAAGTTCGGCATCCGCTGGCAACCATTCGACGAAACCTTTACCGTTCGATCCACCATTGGCAAGGGCTTCAAGGAGCCGTCGCTGATCCAACTCTTTGGCAGCCCCACCTCTGCTCTCGGGCCGGTCACCGATACCTTGCCCACCTCGTTAGGCGGGCCTCCCGTGCCGGTGGGCGATCCGCGCCGGGCTGAGCCAGAGCAGAATCTTGTTTTCACGAGCAGCCCTGCGCTGCAACCGGAAGACTCCGTCTCCTGGAGTGGTGGTTTCGTTTGGACGCCGCGCTTCGTCCCCGGGCTTACCGCTTCGGTCGACCTCTGGGACACCGAGCGAACTGGGCAGGTCATCGCCTCGAGTGTCGCGGGCATCCTGCAGCGCGAACAGTTCGGCGGCTTGTTACCCGGCGAGATCGTTCAACGCGACCCATCCGGCTTTATCAACCGAATCTTCGTGCCCTTCATTAATAGTGGTTCCACCAGGGCTAATGGTGTCGATTTGGGGTTGCAATATGTCTATACGTCACCCTTCGGGACCTTCACCTCCCTCACGCAGGCGTCCTATCTCAACTCTTTTAAGCTGAAGGTGTCGGCTACGACAGGCCGAACCGCCCAACTAGCTGGCCTCCCCTCTGGTGGCCTCCTTGACTTCCTCTCCGCTGACGGCTTCATCCGGTGGCGCGGAGTTCAACGTCTGGATTGGACGTGGAATGGCTGGGACGTGGTCGGCACCGTTCGCTACACCGATGGATTCCATGAGTTCAAGCCCAACGCCCTCAATCACTGGATCAAACAAACCTGGACGGTCGATGGGCAAGCTTCGTATGACTTCACCTTTGTAGCGCCCGTAGAAAATCAGCCTGTGGCTGGCTATTCGAAGGACGCAAAGAGCATGGAAGTAGGCCAGGACGGTAAGCCGGTCGAAGCAGCTGCGAGCCAAACCGTGAACTATGGTTTGCCGATCTGGAAACGGGTTTTGAACGGAACGACGATTACCCTTGGGTGTGACAACATCTTTGGACAGGATCCTCCGAAGGCATACGGCTTCGGGAATAGCCCAACTAAATATCCGGGCTTCCTCTATGACGCAACCGGTCGCTTCGTTTACGTCCAGCTAACGAAGAGATTTTAACTGACAGGGTCACCGAGGCGTTGCCGACGAACCGGGAACGGCATCATCCCTGCAAAGGACGATGCCGCTTTCTAGCTTTTTCTGATAGCAAAACGGCCTATGGCACCGGCAAGACCGCCCTGCTGCGACGTTCTGAACTCAAATCCGCCGACGATGCGCATCTGTTTCTCTAAAGCAAAACTCTTCGTCCATCTAGTGCCCCTCTTGCTCGTGGCGGTCAGTTCCGGAGAAACCCTCAGTTTCGAATACGATCGAACCCAGCCGCTCGCCTTGCGGGAAGAGGGAATATCCGAACGAGATGGCATTCAGTTCCGCGAGATTACGTACGCCAATACCGATGGCACTCGGAATGCGGCGACCATCGTCTCCCCGACAGCGGTGACGGAGCCTCGTCCCGGAATTCTATTTGTCCACTGGTACGGACCGCCCGCGCCGACCTCGAACCGAACCGAGTTTAGCCCGGATGCCGTCGAGCTGGCGAAAGGAGGAGCGCTGTCGCTCTTGATCGACACGCAGTGGTCCCGGCCCGAATATTTTGACGAGCGAACCCGCGCGGGAGACTACGATCGATCGGTCCGGCAGGTTAAAGATTTGCGTCGGGCCCTCGATGTTCTGGTAGCACAGCCGAAAATTGATCTCAAACGAGTGGCTTATGTTGGCCACGACTTTGGCGCCATGTACGGCGTTCTCGCCGCAGCCTGCGATCCCCGCGTCCGATCCATTGTCTTCATGGCAGGTACCCCATCCTTCAGTGACTGGTTCCTCTATGGCGAACCGAAGCTGCAAGGCGAGGCTCGCCAGAAGTTCGTGGATGAACTAAAACCCCTGGATCCGATCGCCTATCTGCCAAAGCTGGAGATTCCCATTTTGTTCCAGTTCGCCACCAGTGACATTCATGTGCCGAAAACGCGAGCAGACGCCCTGGTCAAGGCGGCAGCGGAACCAAAGGAGGTGCGCTTTTATTTGGCGGAGCATGAGCTAAACGAGCAAGCGGCCCAGGAACGGATTGCCTGGCTGAAAAGGACCCTGAAACTCGAGACGCCGAATGGCCCGACTGCGGATTCTAGAAGAAGTGATTAGCAATTCGCCGCCTCCCACTCTGAGAGCAAAGAGACGCGGGCGGAACCACTCCGTAGCCGATCCGCGGTCCATCTTGATCTCGCGGAGGAGCCGCGTCGCTTCGGCAACGATGCGGCGCGCGTCTCTTCGGTTCCAAGGCCGACCTTCGCATTTGCACGCAATCGGTTTACATTCGAAAGAGAGCCACCGTTGGATTCATTTGGAGATCTGGAATGAAGGAGTGGCCCTCTGCATGACGAGGCGAGAACCAGAAAGCTCGAGGGGAGCCGAAGCGACGCCCGAAATGGCTTCTTCGGCACCTTCCGCGAGCCCGGACCAAGCCCCAACCGAGACCGCAAAAGCCCTCGCGGAGATGATGCCGCTGGTTTATGAGGAGCTGCGTCTTCTCGCAGGAGGTTATCTGCGCAACGAGCGCCCGGAGCATACTCTGCAACGGACCGCTCTCGTTCACGAAGCCTATCTCCGCCTCGCCGCGCAGAAAGAAGTGGCTTGGGAGAATCCGGCCCATCTCCTCGCCATCTTCGCGCGGCTCATGCGGCAAACCCTGACGAATCACGCGGTGGCCCGGACGCGGGCCAAGCGCGGCGGAAACGATCCGACCGATCTCATGATGGAATTCTACGAGCGGCATCAGGTCGATGTCGCGGCGGTCGACGAAGTCCTGCGGGAACTCGAGACGCTCGATCCGCGCCAGGCGCAGATCGTGGAACTGCGCTTTTTTGCCGGCCTAACGATCGAGGAAATAGCGACGCTTTTGTCCATCTCACCCGCGACCGTGAAGCGGGAATGGGTTGTAGCTAAGCTCTGGTTGCGCCAGGTCTTGTCGGAAAGGAGTTGAGCTGATGAAACCTCATCCGGAAAGTATAATCTCCTCTAAAGTTAGCCTTTCACATTCACAAAGATGAACCAAGAACGCTGGCATCGGTTAAAGAGCATTGTTGCGGATGCGCTCGAGGAGAACTCACCCGCCGCCCGCACCGCGCTCCTTCAGCGCGAATGTGCGGAGGATGTGGCTTTGTTGCGGGAGGCCGAGTCGTTCCTGACCGCGGCCGACACGATCTCCGCGGAAGGCACCGACCGTCTCGAAGAATGCGCGGCGGCGGCGGCTCGCGCAGTGCGTCGGGAAAGATTATCTCTCACCGGTCATCGGATCGGCGCCTACATCATCGTGCGGGAGTTGGGTCACGGCGGCATGGCCACGGTCTACCTCGCGGCGCGCGCGGATGGATACTTTGAGAAAGAGGTTGCGATCAAAATTCTGAAGCCTGTCGGTGGAAATACAACCGAGCTTTTGGACCGGTTTCGAGCCGAGCGCGAAGTCCTGGCCTCGCTCGATCATCCGAACATCGCCGCCCTTTTCGATGCCGGCACGACTCCCGACGGCCTGCCTTACTTCGTCATGGAATATGTGCCGGGAATGCCAGTCACCAGTTATGTGGCGGAGCATCACCTGACGATCCCTCAACGCCTGGCGCTCTTTTTGAAGATCTGCGCCGCAGTCGAGGTGGCCCATCGAAAGCGCGTCGTCCATCGCGATCTGAAACGGAATAACATCCTCGTCAACGCCGAAGGCGAACCCAAGCTGCTCGACTTCGGCATCGCCAAGCTGCTCGAGGAAAATCCGCTCGCGGTTACGACCACCGGGCAGCAGCGTCTGACCCCGATTTCCGCTTCGCCCGAGCAGGCGCGAGGCGACGAGGTGACGCGGGCGAGTGACATCTATGCCTTAGGCGCGTTGCTCTACGAATTACTGACGGGTCACGCCCCGCATCGCTTCCAAAGCCGCCACCCGGGAATGGATGAAGTCACGCGCGTGGTTTGCGAACAGGAGCCGATTCTGCCCAGCGTTGCGGCCGATCATCCGGAAGTTCGCCACGCTTTGCGCGGCGATCTCGATGCCATCGTTCAGCGAGCGATGCGAAAGGATCCGGCGGAGCGCTACGCCTCGGTCGCGGATCTTGAGACCGACATCCGCCATTACCTGGCGGGCGAACCGGTCCAAGCGCGGCCGAATACGTTGCCCTATCGCTTGCTGCGCTTCGCCGGGCGCCAAAAATCTCTCGCCGGCCGGCTGGCGTTAGCGGCTCTAGTCATCGCTCTCGCGGTTCTGGGGATTTTTGCCCTGATCGATCGTCGAACCGAACCAGTCGCGCCCGCGCCGCAGGCCAAACCCGAAACTCAAATCCTGCTCAAAAGTATAGCGGTGCTCCCTTTCGATGACTTCGATGCACCGACCGGGACGAGTTATTTCGCCGACGGCGTGCAGGATGATATCCTGACGGACCTCGCCAAGGCAGGAGATCTCAAAGTCATCAGCCGGTCCGGCGTCTCTCAATATCGCACCGGCGCGCGCGATGTGCGGGAGATTCGCCAGGACCTCGGGGTCGCTTATGTCCTTGAAGGGAGCGTGCGGAAGAGCACTGACCACTTGCGGGTCAACGTCCAGCTGATCGATACCGAGTCCGACGTCCAGGTTTGGGCGGAACAGTACGATCGCAAACTGGAAGATATTTTCGCGCTCCAGAGCGACCTTTCGCAAGCTGTCGTCGCACAACTAAAGGGTAAGTTGTCGGCCCGGGAGAAGGCCGCGATTGAAAGTCGACCGACTGCCGATGTTCAGGCCTACGATCTCTACCTGCACGCCCGCGAATTGTTTGTCGAATACAAATACCCGGAGGCGGTCGATCTCCTCGAGCAGGCCGTGGCGCGCGATCCGAAGTTTGCGCTCGCTTACTGCCTCCTGGCTAATGTGAACCTTTATATTTATCGCTACGGCGAGGACATGAGCCCGGCCCGGTTGGAAAGGGCGAGAGTCGCTGCTGAGACAGCGCTCCGCCTCGCGCCCGATCTGCCGGAGAGTCATCTCGCGCAAGCCCAATACTATTACAATGGCTTGCGAGATTATGAGAAAGCTCAGGCCGAACTGGCCTCCGCTCCAGCCTCCCCGGCCGGGCGCGCCAAGTTCTTCGACTTAACCGCCCTGACTGAGCGACGGCTGGGACATTGGAAAGAGGCGTTGCGCAGTGGCGAGAAGGCTTGGGAAATCGATCCGCACGATCCTTTTGTCGCGACCGAACTCATTCAAACTTATCAGTTCCTGCGGAGAAATACCGAGGCCGAAAAGAAGGCCGATCAAGCCATCAGGAACATTCCTAACCGGGCCGGGCCTTTTCGGGCGGTTAAGGCCGACTGCATCATCTCACAGGGTGATCTGGCCCGTGCTCAGGTCTTTCTCGAGACCATCCCAGACGAGGCCGAGCAGAAGCATGTCACCCTGGCTCGTACCGCCTTCTATCAACGCGATTTTGCCAAAGCGCTGCTGGATATCGAGGCAGCCCGCAAAGCAGAGATGCGGCCGCCCTATTCGTTTCTCGATTTGATGGACGGTAGCATTGCCCGGGCGCAGGGGGATACCGAGAAAAGCAAACAAATGTTCGAGAAAGCCCGGGAGACGCTGGAAGCGTCGCTCGAGAAGCGCCCTAACGATGCGCCAGCCATCGTCAATTTGGCCTGGGCTTACGCGGGCTTGGGCCAAAAGGAGGAAGCGCTGCGGGCCAGTCAACAGGCGGTGCAGCTGGTTCCAAGCTGGCGCGACGCCGTGGAGGGGCCCGGTTACGCGGCCATGCAGGCGATGGTCCAGGCTTGGGTAGGGAACAAGGAAGCCGCGATTGAGCAATTGACCGCGCTCATGAAACAGGCCGGCTCGCCCAGCTACGGCGAGCTGAAGTTCGATCCCGATTGGGATGATCTCCGCCAAGATCCCCGCTTCGCTGAGTTGATCGCCGAAGCAGCGAAGCCGATCAAGATCGAGTAGGCGGCGCCGCTGCTCCCGGGTCTGATCGGCAGATCGCCGTGCCAAAAAATTTTTTCGGCGCTGTGAGCCGAATTTGGGCTCGTTATTGCATTAGGAGGTGATGAGACACAATTCTCTTTCTCAACCACCCGCTCCGCGGGCTTTCGCGCCATGACCTACTACGCGAAGCTCGCAGAAGAAACGCTTCCACGGCGCATCGGCCTGCTCGGCTTCGACGGCGTCGCTGCCATGGATCTGACCGGTCCGCTAGAAGCGCTCAGTATCGCCCATCGTCTTCCCAATCAGGGCCGAGGACAGGCCTGTTACAAACCGATCATCGTTGGATTAACGGAAAAAAATTTCACCTCGGAATCCGGATTACGATTCAAAGCCGATGCCACGGCCGAAGCGATTGATTTCCTCGACACGATTCTGATTCCCGGAGGAAGGGGACTGCGCGAACCGGAGACGAGCCGGTTGGCCGCAGCCTGGCTGGCGACCAGAGCCGATAACACCCGGCGGATCGCCTCCATCTCCACCGGCCTCTACGCCCTCGCCCAGAGCGGGTTGGTCGACGGTCGTCCCGTCACAACACACTGGCGCTTTTCCCGCGACGTGGCGCAGCGTTTCCCGAAATTGCGGGTCAATTCGACCGCCTCCTTTCTCAAGAACGATCGCTTCTATACGTGCGGCGGTGGAACTGCGGGCGTGGAGATGACGCTGGCATTGATCGAGGAAGACTATGGCGGACAAGTCGCGCGCGCCGTGGCTCGGGAACTTGTCGTCCGGCTCCATCCGCCCGGCGAGGAATTCAGCCAGAACGGTTTTGCCGATTACCAGGCCGATCCGACCGAACGCGTGGTCGATCTGCCCGGCTGGATCACGGCTCACCTGCACGAGCACCTGACGGTTGAGGCGCTGGCGACCAAAGCCTGCCTCTGCCCGCGGCACTTTAGCCGCGTCTTCAAGCAGGTCTTTAACTGCACTCCGGCAGATTTTGTCGAGGAGTTGCGCCTGAGCGAGGCGCGTCGGCGGCTTCTTGGGCTGCGCGCGACCGTCGAGAGCGTCGCCGAAAGCGTGGGGTTCAAGAGCTCCGACGCTTTCCGGCGCGCGTTTGAACGGCGCGTCGGGCTGACTCCGACGGCATTTCGACGCCAGGCCGGCGGGCAACGTGGCGGCGCGCTTTCGCTCCGTGAGTAAATTGTTCGATCGTTAGGCGTGCTCCGTCGCCGGTAGTCGCTGCTGCAACTCCATCAGCCGCAACGCTTCCAGGAAGCGGTCGCGAAAATCCCATCCGGCAACGGCGCGGCGGTCGTTTCCTCCTTGGCAACCAACCACCACGGAGGAATGGAATGAGAGCGCTCGTCTGGCATGGGAAAGAGGATGTTCGTTGCGATGAGGTGCCCGATCCGAAGATCGAGGATCCGCGCGACATGATCGTGAAAATCACCGCGGCCGCGATCTGCGGTTCCGACCTACACCTTTAAGATGGCTACATGCCGGCAATGGTGGAAGGCGATATTCTCGGGCACGAGCCGATGGGCGAAGTGGTCGAGGTCGGGCGGGATGTAAAGAAGCTCAAGGTGGGCGATCGCGTCGTCGTGCCTTTCACGATCGCCTGCGGGAGCTGCTGGTTTTGCGAGCGGGAACTCTATTCCTGCTGCGAAACGACGAACCCGACGCGGAAAAGGCGGCCAAGGCGATGGGGCACGCGCCGGGCGGGGCTCTTCGGCTACTCGCATCTGACCGGACATTATCCCGGCGGCCAAGGCGGAATATCTCCGCGTGCCGCACGCGGACGTGAGCCCGGTCAAGATCGAGAACGATTCGCTCGCCGACGAGCAGGTGCTGTTTCTCTCCGACATTTTCCCGACCGGCTAGATGGCGGCGGAAAATGCCGAGATCGAGCCGGGCGACACGGTCGCGATCTGGGGCTGTGGTCCGGTCGGGCAATTCGCGATCCTGAGCGCGTGGATGTTTGGCGCCGGGCGGGTGATTGCGATCGACCGCGTGCCGAAGCGCCTGCAGATGGCGGAGGAAAAAGGCAAGGCCGAGGTCATCAATTTTGAAAAAGCCGAAGGCGGCGTCTACGATCGGCTCCAGGAAATGATCGAGGGCCGCGGGCCGTATCGCTGCATCGATGCGGTCGGCGCGGGAGCGCACGGCGCGGGCGCGTTCGACGCCGTGCTCGACAAGGCGAAGGCCTCGGTTTATCTCGCGACCGATCGCCCGCACGTCCTGCGCGAAGCCATCATGTGTTGCCGCAAGGGCGGCACCTTTCCATTCCCGGCGTCTACATCGGGTTCGCCGACAAAGTGCCGGTGGGCGCGCTGATGAATAAAGGACTGACGCTAAAGTCGGGCCAGACTCACATGAAGCGTTATACGCAGCCGTTGCTCGACAAAATCAATGCCGGCGAGATTGATCCGTCGTTCGTCATCACGCACAACCGCCCGCTCGAGGAGGGACGGAACCTTACAAAACGTTTCGCGACAAGGAGGACGGCTGCATCAAGGTCGTCCTGAAGCCGTAAAGCGCGGCGGCGGCGCTTCGTCAGGCTACAACACTCCGCGCACTGCGCGCCGCACCGTCTCCGTGATCCAGCCGTAGACGAGGTGCGAGGCCAGCGCGTAAACGTGCGTCGTTAGGGGAATCTCCTTCGGTGGTTTCGATAATCCGGCCTTCGGCACCGCCAGTTCGTCGGCCAGCAGCCAGAGGCCAGTGCCAAAGCCGACGCCATCACCGATCGTGACGATCGGCGCCACTTCCGCGAGGACGCCGTAAACCGCCGCCGAGCTCGCGCCCATTCCGTAGTGCACGGCTTCGCCCGCCATCGGCTTGTAATCGGCCGGAATTTTCCGTCCGGTGATTTTCTCCGAGACAAGATTGGCCGCTTTTACCGTCGTCGGATCCGCTTTTCTTCCGCCTCTTCTTTTCTCCGAGCTCATTGCAGCGGAAGCCGCGCTCCAGGCCGCCTGGAATTGCTCCATGAGAAACGACGCAAGCAAGCCGCCCGCGACTCCGGCCAGCAGGCCCTTGATGATATCGGTCTCGCCGTAGTCGTTCTCGTCAAAGCTCATGATCGCGTCTCCTCGGTTTTTCGTTTCGGCTCAATTGGATAGATCGCACGCGCGCGGCCCGATGCGCGTGAAGAGTAACCGAAAAGCGAATGGCTCGGCCGCAGCGATTGCTCCGAAACCGATCACTCCATCAGTTGGTAGGCTTCAACTGACGCCAGCCCGGTGGTGTCGTTCTTCCCCCGCACGATGACGGTGTAAAGGCCGGGCGGCAGCGTGCTCACGAGCGCCGGTTCGAGGTCGTTAGGCGGCGCGATCCGGGTGTGTCTTCATTATGGGGGCAAAGCCTGCGCGATTGAAAAGAAGCGGGCCGGCGGATGCAGGCCTTTTCACCTTAACCTTCCGTCCCAAGGCCGAGCTGGAGATAGACGACATCGAGGCGGCGGCCGAACTTGCTCCCGACCTCGCGGAGCCGGCCTGCCTCGCGAAAGCCTAACGACTCGAGGAGCCGCATCATGCCGAGCGATTCCTCGCAGCAAACCGCGAGAATGCTGTGATAACCTGCCAAACGGGCGCGCGCGATCAGGTCCTGCACGATAACGCCGCCGTAGCCGTGCCGCTGCCGGTCGTGCCGCACGTAGGCGGTGAGCTCAATCGTATCGCGATAAGCGCAGCGCGAGCGGAAAGGCGAGAGCGCGCCCCAACCGACAATCCGGCCCGCGTCCGCGAGCACGGTGAGCGCTTGATTGGCCGGCCGGCTGCGGATTTCGGCGACGCGTTCTTCGGTGGTTTCGTCGTCTTCCTGAAAAGTCGCCGCCGAAGTGCGGACGTAATGATTGTAGATCGCATTGATCGCTTCCGCGTCGGCCACCGTGGCCAGTCGTGGACGCGGACTCTCCATCAAGCGGTCTCCGTCAGCGTGTAAATTTCGCCGCACCACATTTCCATCCTGGCGAGAATCTGGTCCAGAAGCTTGCGCAGCGCAGCCAGCTTTTCGCCGCGCGCTCCGCTCACCGTCAAAAGGATCGGGAAAGCTCCAGTGCAGCCGCGACGGCGGAAAAAATCGAAGGAACCTGATCAAGTTCCACCCCGAGTTGGGAAAGTTACTCTCCGAGCTTGGAGCAGCGCAATTGCAGGAGCGCGAGGGCTCACCGACTATCTGGCGGAGGGATGCAGGGATCGATCTCACGTATCGTTAGGGAGGATTTCGCAGATCGCTTTGGCGTTGAACCGACACACCTCGTGCGCGCACCCGGACGCGTTAATCTCATCGGCGAGCACACCGATTATAACGAGGGCTTCGTTCTGCCCCTGGCGATCGATCGCGGGACCTGGATCGCCGTGCGTGCCCGGGGCGACAGCACGGTGCGGCTCCATTCACTCGAACAAAAGGAAACGAGCGAATTCAAAATCGGTGAAATCGAGAAAGCGGCAATTTCCTGGAGTGAGTATCCCAAAGGCGTCGCCTGGGCGTTGCGGCAGGAAGGTTACAAGCTGCGCGGCTGGGAAGGCGTGAGCGCTTGCGATGTTCCGATGGGCGCGGGGCTTTCTTCCTCGGCGTCGTTTGAGCTGGCGGTGGCGCGCGCTTTTGCCGCGGTCAGCGGTTTTGTCTGGGATTCACGCCGGATGGCGCGGATTTGTCAGAAGGCTGAGAACGAGTGGGTGGGGGTGAACTGCGGCATCATGGATCAGATGATCTCCGCCATCGGCCGGAAAGATCATGCGATCCTGATCGACTGCCGCGATCTTTCCTCCGAAGCGGTACCTTTGCCGCTCGGCGTGTCGGTCGTCGTGATGGATACTGGTACCCGGCGCGGTCTGGTCGATTCCGCCTACAATGAGCGACGGCAGCAATGCGAAGCGGCTGCCGATTTTTTCGGAGTGAAGGCGCTCCGCGATGTGAGTCTGGAGGATTTCGCAGCGCGCAGCGCGCCGTTGGATGCCCTGATTCGTCGGCGTGCCCGCCATGTCATCACCGAAAACGATCGCACCCAGCGTGCCGCCAAAGCGATGAAGGATGGCGATACGGAATTGCTCGGCCGTTTGCTCGATCAAAGTCACGCCAGCATGCGAGACGATTTCGAAATCTCGAACGCGCAGCTCGACATCATGGTTGCCCTCGCGCGCGAGACCCCAGGCTGTTTCGGGGCACGGATGACCGGGGGCGGATTCGGCGGCTGTGCGGTGGCGTTGGTGAAGGACGACGCGGTGCCGACTTTTGTCGAAACCGTGACAGAGCGCTACGAGGAGGCGACCAAGCTGGCTCCGAAACTTTATCTCTGCCGGGCGGCCGCCGGCGCGGAAGTGTCTTTGTCGATCGACATCGGACACCTCGGCGTTCAGTAGTCGGTCGGACTGGCTGCGAATCTGCGAAATCGAAGGGTGGAGATTTCGCTAGTGACGCATCAGGTCATCTCCACTGGTTCGCAGATCTCATCGCACCACATTTCGATCCGCGCGCGGATCTCGTCCCGCACCCGCCGCATCGCAGCGAGCTTCTCCGCCTCGGTTCCGGTCGCGGCCGAAGGGTCGGGAAAGCTCCAGTGCAGGCGCTTGGTGGGTCCGGGAAAGATCGGACACTTTTCTGCGCTGCTCTCATCGCACACAGTCACGACGTAGGCGAAGACGGGGCCGGAGGTCCAGACGTCGAAGACGCGCTGCGTTCCCTTGCCCGAGATGTCGATCCCGACCTCGCTCATCGCTTCGACCGCGAGCGGGTTGAGAACGCCAGGCTCAAGGCCGGCGCTTTGGGCTTCGAACTGGTCGCCGCAAATTTCCTTCAACCACGCTTCCGCCATCTGGCTGCGGGCGCTGTTGTGGATGCAGATGAAAAGAACGCGTTTTTTCATTTTTCGATGATCGGTTACTTTGCGAAAACCCCGGCCGGCTGACAGCAATCGGATTGCAGTTCGGCCAGCCGTTGCAAGTCTTTCCGGAAAATCGGATCCGATTCGGCGCAATCCCGGAGACATGTGAGATTCATTTCCAACTCGGAGGAGCGCTTGGCCGGCAGCGAATAGATGATCCAGTTGCCGCTCCGTTTCGTCTGCACGAGGCCGCGGCTGCGCAGATAGGCGAGATGTTTGGAAATCTTCACCTGCGGCTCACGCAGGGTTTGCTGGAAATGACAGACGCAAAGCGGGGATCGCGTGAGCAGATGGAGGATGCGCAACCGGGTCGGGTCGCAAAAGCATTGGTAAATCTCGGCCAGCTTCATCGCGCCGCCCGCCTAACAACAAGCGGCGACCGCCTCGGCCGCTTCCGGTTCGCAGCCGCACTTTTCTCGCGCGAGACAGGCGGTGTGGCTGCTTTCGAGTTGGAACTCGAGGCGATCTTCGACCGTACGCGCCGCCGCGATCGGGTACTGCGAGATGACGCAGCAATCCCATTCCACTTCGACCTCGAGCTCGTCGTTAGGCAGAATCGAGCGCCCAAGCTCAAGAATGTCGGCAAAGCGCTTCGACTTGAGTCGATGCTCGAAATCGTCCGCCACCCAGGTTTGCAGGACGCAGGCCTCACGCTCGCGCAAGGCGCCGCCGCAATCGACGAACCTCTTCGTGACATACCCGACCTCGGTGAGATGGAAGTGGGCGGGAATTTCCTCGCCGCTTGGCAGAACAAAGCGCGGGACGGTGTCGGGATGTGAGCGGAGAATGGATTTCAGTTCATTCAGTTTCATCGGGCGGATCTATATGCCCTTAGGGGTATGTAGTCAAGGCCTCCGGGCGATTAACCTCAAAGACCGTCAGCCCATCGTCGCAAATCGGAGAGAGAGAGAAAATTGAGGATGCGGCTCGCCGGGATTCCAGCTTTGAGCGCGGCGGCCAGCCCCAGCTCGATGAAGCCGAATTGCCACGGATGATGGGCGTCTGTGCCTAACGAGATCCGGACGCCTTCCTTTTTCGCTACCTTCAGGAGCCTAGGATTCAGGTCCTGCCGGTCCGGGTAACAGTCGATCTCGACCGCTTTGTCGAGTTTCGCGGCGGCGCCGAAAACGCGCGTCCAGTCGGCCCTGAGACCGAGGCGGAAATTGTAAATGCGCCCCCGCGGATGGCCGAGAATGTGGACATGAGGATTTCGGATCGCCGCGAGATAACGATCCGTCTGGTCCTCGGTTTTGCGGAGGGAGGAATGAAACGAGCCGAGGACGAGATCGAGACCGCGCAGCGCAGCCGGGTCCATATCGCCTTCACCACGAGGGCTGAGGTTCAGCTCGATCGAGCGCAGGACGGTGACGTTTCCCCGAGCAGCGCGGACGGCCGAATTGGTCGCGGCGATTTCCTCGCCCTGTTCGCTCAAGGCCGCTTCGTCGATTCCGCCGGCGATCTTCAATCCTTTCGAATGATCGGTGATCGCGATGTAGTCGTAGCCTAGTTCCGCCGCTGCGTCCGCCATTTCCCGGACCGTGCCCGAGCCGTCGCTCCATTGCGAGTGCATCTGCAGGTCGCCCCGCAACAACCTCGGCCACGAGGGGTGGCGCGCCAGAATCTCGCGCGCATCGGCCAGCGCGAGAAAATCACGACGCAATGGGGGAGGCGAAATTGTTTTCGGCGGTTCGTCGAGCCAAGTGCGCAAGGTGCGCGCGATGAAGGGGCCGATGCCTTTGAGTTCGGTCAGCGATCGACCCGCCGCGAGGAGATCCACCGCCTGCTCCGGCCAGAGGAAAGCGCTCCGCGCGGCCTTTCGATAGGCGCGCTGCCGGATGCCTTCCTGCCGCTCGGCTTCCTGCGCGAGAAGCTCGGCGATGGCAGCATTGCTCAGATCAGTTTTCAATGCGGCTCCCGGTTTTTCAATTCACACCATTGAAACGGACCCAGCGCAGCCTGCCTGCAAATTAGGCCGATTGCGGCAGACGGTCGTTCAACCGAGTCCGGCGCGCTCCCGCAAGGTCTGCTCGGCCCGGGCCCAGTGCTCCGCGGCTTTGCCTTCGGGGCGGCCTTCTTTTTCCCAAAAGCCTTGGCCCAGCCGCGCGATTTCTTCCTGCGAGGGCGGAGCGGGATTGGTCTTGCTTCCGGGTACGCCGACTCCCGGCGTGTTGCCGTAGCCGCGTTGATCCTGGGCAAGCGCGTCGTCAATCGGCTCGCTTGCCGGCAGCGGGGCGTCCGCCGGATGACCGCCGCCCGAGACGGTGTCGCCACCATGTTCCGGCGCAAGAAACAGCGGCGGGCGGAAGAGAAAAAGATCTTCAAAGTTCATATCAGGGAAACGCGCGCGCCGCTGCCTTTAGTCTGCAAACAAATCAGCTGCGCACATTCTTCGCCGCGACGTCGAAATTTTTGCCGACCACCGATGGCCCAGCGATTTGTCGCACTCAACGCTCCAGTGGAATGCGATCAGAAACGGGCGACCCTCGTTGTTCGGGCTCGGCCACCATTGTCATGTTCGGAAGACGCTTTCCTCTCTTTAAGCTCATGGGCTTCCAAGTCCATGTCGATCTGAGCTGGCTCATTCTTGCTTTTCTCATCACCTGGACGCTCGCGATCGGATATTTTCCGCAGCATGTGCGCGGGCTCGCCCCCGGCGTCTACTGGTGGATGGGCGTGGCGGGCGCGCTCGGCCTCTTCGCCTCGATCGTTTTCCACGAGTTCTCGCATTCGATCGTCGCCCGCCAGTACGGGATTCCGATGAAAGGGATCACGCTTTTCATCTTCGGCGGGGTGGCGGAGATGACGCGCGAACCGCCCAACCCGAAATCGGAATTTCTCATGGCCATCGCGGGCCCAATCGCGAGCGTGGTCGCGGGAATCGCCTTTCTCGCGCTCGCGAAGCTGGCGGTGATGCTCGGCGGCGGCCTGCCGGTCGTGGCGGTGCTGGCTTATCTCGGCTGGATCAATTTCATCCTCGCCCTCTTCAACATGGTGCCCGCCTTTCCTCTCGATGGCGGCCGCGTCTTGCGCTCGATCCTTTGGGGCGCGCGCAAAAATCTTCACTGGGCGACGCGCATTTCCTCCGCCATCGGCAGCGGCTTCGGCTGGCTCCTCGGTTTCCTCGGCGTTTTCAGTTTTTTTACCGGCAATATCATCGGCGGCATCTGGTGGTTTGTGCTCGGCATTTTCATCCGGCACGCCTCGCAGATGGCGTTTCAGCAAATGCTCCTGCGCGAAATGTTGCAGGGCGAACCGGTCCGGCAGTTCATGCGCGCTAATCCGGTGACGGTGCCGTCGTATGCGACCGTGCGCGATCTGGTCGAGCACTACATTTACCGGCATCACTACAAGCTTTACCCGGTGGTGGACGATGGTTTGTTGCTCGGCTGCATCACTCTCAAGCAGGTCAAGGAAGTAGCGCGGAGTGATTGGGAAATGCGGACGGTGGGCGAGCTGGCGACCCCATGTAATCAGCAGAACACCGTGACCCCGGAGACCGACGCCATTCGCGCCTTCTCGCTCATGAACAAGACGGGCGCGAGCCGCCTCCTCGTGACCGAAAACGGGCGGCTCGCGGGAATCGTGGCGCTGAAGGACCTGCTCAAATTTCTCGCGCTGAAAATGGAGCTGGAAGGCGAGGAGGGCGGAGCGATCATTAGGCCGAAAGCGTTTGCCGGGGCCGCTAAATAGCGACTGACCGAGCATCGCCTAACGAATGGGAAGCCCTTGGCCGCAGAGATGCGATTTAGGGGGTCGGCTGAGCGGAAGCCGCGGGCGTGGCAGAGGCGGCGCCCGTTCCGGCGGCGGCCGGGATCGCTCCCACCGCATCGGCAGGCGCTGGTGATGCGCCCGGGCCCGTCGGCGCGGCGGTCGCGGCCGGATTCACTTTCGCTTTCGCGTCCGCTGCGGCGTTCTTGGCGGCGGCTTTCGGTGGCAGAGGAGCGGCCGCTTTGGCTGGTGTCGATGTTTTCTCCAGCTCGCGTCGCAGGGCCGAGTCAGGCGCCCCGCGATGGGCGTAAAGCGCCGAGAGCAACAGCACGACGATAAAGAAAATGCTCGCCAGCCAGGTGGTGGCGGTGGTGAGAACGTTGGTCGTCTGCGCGCCGAAGATGTTTTCCGTCACGCCGCCGCCGAAAGCCGCGCCCAGGCCTTCACTTTTCGGACGCTGCATCAGGATGACGAGCATCATGAGGACAGCGACGAGCGCTTCGAAGACGAGCAGGCAATTAATCAAAATGGTCATCGGGACGGGCAATATGGCCACTGAGACCGGTTTGTCCAGACGGCCCGGATGGGACGAATCGGAGCGATCGGACCTATCGCACCGGAACTTTGCGATGGACCCAGACGCTGTTCACGATCCCGAGGCCAAACATGATCATGAGGGCAAACGATCCGCTATAGCTGATGAGCGGCAGCGGCACGCCCGTGATCGGCAGGATGGAAATCGTCATCCCGACGTTCTGGAAGACGTGGGTGAAAATGAGAGTGCTGATCCCAATCACGAGCAAGAGTCCAAACATGTCGCTCGATTTATAGGCGACGTATAGACAAGTGAGCAGGAGGAGCGCAAAAGCACTCAGGAGCGCGATGCCGCCGATAAAGCCCCACTGTTCGCCAATCGCGGAAAAGATGTAGTCGTTGTGCACCGCAGTCGCGGGCAGGAAGCCGAGTTCGATCTGAGTATTGGGCGCCTTGAAACCTTTGCCCGCCCAGCCGCCGGAGCCGATCGCGATCAGAGATTGGTTGATCGCCCAGGCCGCGCCCTGACGATCGATGTCGGGATTTATAAAAGCGGTGATGCGCTCCTGCTGATACGGCTTCAGTCCCACGTAAGCGACCGGGATAAACGCGAGCACGATGAGCACGACGCAGACGAGATAGCGCAACGGAATTCCACCCACGAACAACAACGCGAGGACAACGGGACCCCAGATCATCGTCTCGCCCAGGTCGGGCTGCATGAGAATGAGGAGACAGGGCGCGCCGGCGATTGCGCCGCAGAGCGTGAGCCGCAGCATCGGATGCATCTGGCGGAATTGGCTCAGGAAAAGCGCGATCACCATGATGCCGGCGACGATCGCGAGTTGGGCCGGTTGGAAGTTAATCGGCCCGAGATGCAGCCAACTGCGCGCGCCGTAGACCTTCGAACCGATGAACCTGGTCAGGATCAGGAAGAATATGCCAGCCAGATACATCGGCAGGGCGCCCCATTTGACCCAGCGATAATCGACCAGGCTCGCGATCATGAAAGCGAGGAAGCCGACCGCGACCCAGCTTGCCTGTTTGCGCCAGAATTCCGACGCGACCGGGTCGTGGCGCATGTACGTGGCACTGTAAATCGCGATCACCCCGAAAACGGCCAGCGCCAGCATGGTGGCGCAGAGGAGCCAGTTCAGTCCCAGCAGTTTTCGGAGAAATGGGGTCATGATTCAGCAAATTGTCGGCCCGCGGAGGGTAAAGATTGCGCGCTCGCCGGTGGAAGTCCAATAACTGGTAAATAGTCGTTTTTGATAATTTTATCAAGCTGGTGGAGAACAACTTACGTAGATAGTGCCGAATTCGTCGGACGCTCGTCCTTGTCAGCTATCGGCCCGCAATCTAGACTTGTAACCAAGTTTCCCCCACTGGAGGCGATGCGATGGCGAAGAAAAAGGTAAAACGAAAAGCCGCCCGGCCGATGCTGCCGATGCAGCGCCATCTCAATCTTCAGCACGAAGGCCGCTACTTCGATCTGCGCCAAGTTTTCAACCGGGTGAACGAGCGCCATTTCCGTGGCCGGCTCCGCGGGTACCGGGTGGTGTGGGGCCGGCGACGAAAGGAACGCCCCAGAGAATACTTCATTTTTGGATCGATCCAGGAAGAGGATCGTGTGATTCGGATTCATCCCTTGCTCGATCAACCGTTCGTTCCGCGCTGGTTTCTCGAGTACGTGCTTTATCACGAGATGCTGCACTCGGTTGTCCCGGAGGAAACCGATGGCGCCGGCCGGCGTCGCGTGCACACCGAGGAATTTTATCGGCGTGAGAAGGCGTTCCCGCGCTATCGCCGCGCCCGTCGCTGGGAAGACGAAAACCTCGCGCGCTTTTTGCGCTAATCCCACGCTTCACTCGCCGCGTCAGAGTTGCAAAACGCGACCAGCTTGCCTAACGAACTTCGGCCGCTGGCGGCCGCTCGTTCCAATCAGACGGCGAGGGTGTCGTTGCTACGTTCTTCTTGATGAGGTACCAGAGCGCGGTCGCGAGCAGGAGGGAGGTCAGTTTCGCGCGCCAGTTGTTCAGGATCAGCTTCTTCATGATAACGATGGAGGAGAACTTCGCCCAGCCGTTGCCGGAAGCTCTCGGGCGTAAAATTGCGCTCGATCCGGCGCCGGTAACAGATCGAAATCGCTCCCGTCTCCTCGGAAACGACGACCGCCACAGCGTCCGATTCCTCCGTGATCCCGAGCGCGGCGCGATGCCGCAGCCCAAGGCTGCGGTCGAGGGTCTCGCGCTGGCTGACCGGGAAAATGCAGGCGGCGGCCGCGATCCGGCCGTTGCGCACGATCACCCCGCCATCGTGCAGGGCGGATTTCGGGTGGAAGAGCGTGAGGAGCAGTTCGGTTGAAAAAGCCGCGTCTAAGATCACCCCGGTTTCTTCGTAAACCCTAATCGACGTGTCGCGCTCGATCGCGATCAGGGCGCCGAATTGTTTGTTCGAGAGCTGCGTCACGACCTCGGCCAGATCGTGAACGGTTTCGCGTTTCTCGCTCGTGAGGGAAAAGATCGGATGGCCGCCCAGCTCGGCCAGGGCACGGCGCAGTTCCGGTTGGAAAATCACCACAAGCGCGACGGCGAGGAAAACGGAGAAGCTGCGGATGATGAAACTGATCACGACCAGGTTCAACAATTGCGAGATGAGGGTCAGGGTGAGGAAGACGATTGCCATTCCGGTCAGCACCTTGGCCCCGCGCGTTCCGCGAAAGTAGAGATAGCCGTAATAGATCACCACACTCAGGAGCAGGATCTCGACGGCACTGCGCCATTTATCGAAAAATAGATGGGCGATATCGTGGAAGGTCATCGGGCGGCGGCTAAAACGGCTTCGGTCGTTCGCAGGGCGGAGGCATTTGCGGCCACATCGTGCACGCGCAGAACCTGTGCCCCGCGCTCGCGCAGGAACGAAGTGAGCCCGATCGTGGCGCTCGTTCGGTCGGGCGGGAGCCCAGCGATCTTTCCGAGAAAGGATTTGCGCGAAACGCCGACCACGAGGGGTCGATCTTCCACTCGCAGCCGCGGGAGATTGGCGAGCAACTCCAGATTGTGCGCGACCGTTTTGCCGAATCCGATTCCCGGATCGAACGCAATGCACATGGGATCAACGCCCGAGCGTACCGCTTCGGCTAATTGCTGTCGAAAAAAATCCGCCACCTCGCACACGACATCGTCGTAGGAAGGATTGAGCTGCATCGTTTCCGGCGTGCCCTGCATGTGC
The DNA here is from genome assembly GCA_036270055.1 of Chthoniobacterales bacterium. Taxonomy (GTDB): domain Bacteria; phylum Verrucomicrobiota; class Verrucomicrobiia; order Chthoniobacterales; family UBA10450; genus Palsa-1392. Next base: position 3,649 of record DATBDG010000042.1, on the reverse strand, counting down.
ATGATGATCAACCCAGCGCCCGTTTCTGCGGCGAGCGCAAACATCGCCGGATCGTTCCGCCCGCCGGTCACGTCGTTGATGATATGTGCCCCCGCCGCGAGTGCGGCCCGGGCCACGCTGGCCGTGGAGGTGTCGATCGAGAGAAGAAATTCGCCGGCGCCGGCGAGCCGCTCGATCACGGGAAGGACGCGCTCCATTTCCTCGTTAGGCGGGATCGGTTTCGCCCCGGGACGGGTTGATTCGCCACCGATATCGATGACGTCGGCGCCGTTTTGCGCCATCTCGAGGGCATGTTTGACCGCCGCCTCGGTCGCCAAAAATTCGCCCCCATCCGAGAAGGAGTCCGGGGTCAGATTCAGGACGCCCATGAGCAGGGCCCGCTCCGTCAGGTCGATGAGTTTTTCGCCGATCTTCCAGTGCGTCCGATGCATCACGTTTCAGACTATCACAGCCGGCGCTTTATTCGACAGGCGCCGCCCATCTAGACGCTTCGCTCGGCGAAGCGCGGGTATCGGCGCCGTCTTGAAATTTAGTCTCGCACCTCTCAGCGGCGGGCATCCACAAACCACTTTCAATCGGCCGGCTTTCTTCGATCATCGCTCTGCGACATGAAACGCGACGCCGACACCAAGCAACGAATCCTCGCTCTCCTCCGCGCTCCAAAATACCGTCCGCTCGATAAGAAGGAAATGGCTCGCGCCCTCGGCTTCAAGAGCGAGAACCGAACCGACCTGAAACAGGCGCTACGCGAACTGGAGCGCGCCGGCGAGATCGCGCGCATCCGCAAGAACCGCTACATCCTTCCCTCCGAAGCCGACCTCGTGACCGGCAAGATCCAGATCCACCAGGCCGGCTTTGGATTCCTCGCCCGCGAAGGCTCCGATGAAGGCGACATCTTCATCTCGGCCGAAAATACCGGCACAGCGATGAACGGCGACCGCGTCGTGGCTCGGATCACGCGCGACGCCGATTACGCCCGGGCTCGTGGGGGCAGCAGTCGCCCTGAAGGCCGTGTCATTCGCATTTTGGAACGCGCCCACGACACAATCGTCGGGACGCTCCAGCAGACGCGGAATTTCTTTTATGTCGTGCCGGACGATCCGCGAATGGTGCACAACGTCTACGTCCAACCGCGGCCGCTCCCAGCCGCGCCGCGTCCGCCGCAGCCTAACGACAAGGTGGTCGTCCGGCTCGAGCCGTGGGAATCGCGTCACGTCAATCCCGAGGGCGAAATCGTCGAGCTCCTCGGTCGCGCCTCCGATCCCGGGGTCGACATGCTGTCGATCATTCGGAAGTACAATCTTCCGCTCGAATTTCCCGAGGCCGTCCTCGCGGAGGCGAATCAGATTCCCGACACGGTTGATCCCGATCGTTACCGGGAGCGCGAAGATCTGCGAAACAAGTTCATCGTCACGATCGATCCGGACGACGCGCGTGATTTCGACGACGCGATCAATGTCGAGCGGCTGCCGGGTGGCGAATGGGAGCTCGGGGTCCACATCGCGGACGTCTCCGCCTACGTCACACCCGGCAGCGCGCTCGATCGCGAAGCGCTGAAGCGCGGGAACAGCGTTTACCTCGTCGATCGCGTCATCCCGATGTTGCCCGAGCGGTTGAGCAACGGCGTTTGCAGCCTTAATCCCAATGTCGTTAGGCTGACGCATTCGGTCTTCATCCGTTTTGCGAAAAACGGAGCCGCCCGGAGCGCGCGTTTCGCTCGCACCACGATTCAAAGCGCCTCGCGCCTGACCTACAGGGAGGCTTACGCGATCATGCAAAAGCCGCCGCACGACGAGCTCTCCCATCGCCTCCATACCGCCTGGGATTTGGCTTCGATCCTTCGCCGGCGCCGTTTCGCCCATGGCTCGCTCGATCTCGATTTTCCCGAAGTCAAAGTCGTGGTCGACAAACAGTCCGGCCGTCCGCTCCGGCTCGAGCGGATCGAGAACGACGAATCGCATCAGCTGATCGAGGAATTCATGCTCGCGGCCAACGAAGCGGTCGCGAGCGAGCTGAAGAACCGGCTCGTCCCGGCGATCTATCGGGTGCATGAAGATCCCGATCCCGACAAGCTGAGCGAGTATCGGGAATTCGTCATCAGCTACGGCTTCCAGGCCGGCGACCTGACTCACCGCAAGGAGTTACAACGGCTCCTCGCCTCCTTCGCAGGCAAACCGGAAGAACAGGCCCTCAAGATCGGTCTGCTCAAAAGTCTAAAGCGCGCCCGTTACGCGACCCAGCCGCTCGGACACTACGGCCTCTCGAAAAACAACTACACCCATTTCACGAGCCCGATCCGGCGCTACGCCGATCTGGTCGTTCATCGGACCCTCGCCGACCGCGACGCCAAACGCAGCGGGCGCCGGAGCGCGGCGGAACTGGCTGGCATCGCCGAGCATATCTCCGCCACGGAACGTGTTGCCGCCGAGGCCGAAATCGAGTCAGGGAAAATGAAGAAGCTCGAGTTCCTCCAGCTTCAGTTGACGGAAAAGAACCCGCAGGTTTTCCGCGCGGTCGTGATCGAGGTGCGCAACTACGGGCTCCTCATCGAACTGCCCGAGGTGCTTCTCACCGGACTCGTCCACGTCTCGTCCTTGCAGGACGACTTTTACATTTTCGATGGCACCCGGCGGCGGCTCATCGGGCGACAATCGAAACGCGTTCTCGCCGTCGGCGACGTCCTCAAGGTGGTGGTGGCGCGGATTGATGTTTTCAAACGCCAGGCCGATTTTGCAATTGTCGAGGAAGGTCGCCGCACCGCCCAGCCGGCGCCGACTTCGCGCCGCCGACGGCGGTAGATGGGGTGTCCGCGATTTGCACAGCCGACGGCTCAGGTAAGGGCGCCGCAAGGAGGTTGTTCCCAAGGCGTCACCGGGGCGTCATGAAATTGCAAAGATTTTGCTTCCCATTTCGTTGGGCACCGGCCTATCATCCGCCCCGGCAAAAAAATGGACAGCATCATCGAATCAAGAGAGTTGCAGATCGAACGGAAACTTTTTTCGATCGATCTGCGCGAGAATGGCCGTGGCCGATTCCTCCGCATCACGGAAGACAGTCAAGGCCATCGCAACGTCATCATCGTCCCCATGTCGGGCGTCGACGATTTCGCCGACGCGATCGACGACGTGCTCGCGGCCGAGCCGGCGGAATAAGCCGGTTCATTTTCGAGTGGAGGACTTTCAGCCGAAGGCAGGCCTTCGGCCTGCGTCGGCCAACCTTCACGCCGTAGAAAGGTGCGTTCGCGCGTCCAGGACGTGCGGAAGCCGTCCCTTCGTCGGCAAAAATCCAGAGTCACTGCGCCGACTGGGCTGCGGGCAACGCTGATTAGCAGCAGGATGCCGCTCTCAACAAGCGTTGTTCCTACCAGCGCTCGGCCTCGTTTCCCGCGCTGCGTGTGGCCACTGCGATAACCCATGCGCCTGGTTCAATCGGTGGTCATTGTAGCTACCACAGATAGTTCCGGCGCGATTGATTCAATTCAGAAACGTATTTCCGCCGTAGTCGAAGGTCACAAATGTCTGCGGCGGGATAAACAGCAAGCCGTGATATCCCGTCTCATCAACGTAGGTGCCAACGATCCAATTTTTTTGTCATTGATTCCGCTTAGAAGCGTTGTCGAAGCCCCCGGCGCGTCGATTGGATATTTCAA
>DATBDG010000041.1:0-85268 GCA_036270055.1 Chthoniobacterales bacterium | reverse complement strand
ATTCCTCCGGGAGAAATCTGGCGGACATAACTTCCGCCGGGCTGACGCCCTTAAAGGCCGTAAACCTCGATCAGCGCCACACCGGTGGAACCATTCTTCCCGGCAACGATGGCGGTGTAGTTTCCAGGCGGCAAAGTGATAAGGAGAGCAGATTCGGCGTCTTCGCCGGGAGCGAGGTCGGTCGCTTCAATTTCACTTTGTTGCAGCGATTTCCAATCGTCATTCGAGCCCGTCAGATCACCCTGGGCGTTCCGGAGCTCGAGGGTCGGATCCGCCAATGCGCCCACGACGCCAAGGGGAGTGAGCGACGGGCCCGAAGCCCGAATCAATACCTGCTCGTCCTCGCTCCCCTGCCCGAGAATAAATCCTCCGATCATGACGTTGTCGCCCCCTTCGACAAGGCCGCGCGTGCTGATGTTTCCCAGAACCGAGTCGCCCGCCGGATCGAGATCGTAAACGTCGACCAAACCGACTCCGCTGGTTCGATTCTTCCCGCTCACGATGGCGGTGTACTGTCCAGGATCCAGGGTGATGAGGATGGCCGACTCGAGATCATTGCCAGGCTCAAGCATGGTGCCTTCGATCTCGGCCTGTTGATCGCTCTTCCAGTCGTCGTTCGTCGTGATGACCGAGCCTTTGTCGTCCCGCAATTCCAGCACTGGGTCAGCGAGCACATCCGGCACCCCGAGAACACCGAGTGAAGGCCCGATTGCACGAATAATAACGCTTTTGGAAGCGTTGCCGTTGATGATGAAACCGCCGATCATCACGTTCTGATCGGTTTCGACCCGCAGGCGAGTGGAAATGTTGACGAGTTGAGCCGCAGTCGGGCCGGGGGTCGGCGAGGGCGAGGCGGAGGGTGACGGGGAGACCGAGGGCGACGGCGAGACCGAGGGCGACGGCGAGGCGGAGGGTGACGGCGATGGCGACGGGGTTGGAGTGACAGCCGGTTGACCGAACCGGATCGTGTTGTTGCCCGTATCGCTAATAAACAAATTACCGGCGCTGTTCAAGGCGACGCCTTGGGGCGAACGAAATCGCGCCACTGACCCGGTGCCATCGGCGCTCCCAGCGACGACCGGTACCCCGCCCAGGGTCGTTATCACCCCGGTGGAAGTGATTTTTCGAACCGTGTCGTTGACGGTATCGGCGACGAAAATGTTTCGCGCATTGCTGACCATGAGCCCGATCGACCCAAAGAACCGCGCGGCAAAAACAGATCCGTCTGCGCTCCCGCTCACTCCCGCCAGACCAGCCACCGTCGTCACCAGCCCGGCTGGGCTGATTTTGCGAATGGTGTTGTTCGCCGTGTCGGCGACGAAGACATTTGAGTTCGCGTCCACCGAGACATCTCGCGGGCGATTGAAGCGGGCGGCGCTCCCGATTCCGTCTGCACTGCCGATAACACCCGCCAGCCCCGCAATTGTCGTCACCACTCCGGCCGGTGTCACTTTCCGAATCGTGTTGTTAAAGGTGTCGGCGACATAGACGTTGCCGGCAGGGTCGACTCCGACACCTCGCGGGCCACTGAAACGGGCCGCGCTCCCAGTGCCATCGGCGCTTCCCGTCACTCCGGCGAGTCCGGCCAACGTCGTCACCACCCCAGCCGGTGTGATCTTGCGGATCGTGTTATTATCGGCGTCGCCGACGTAGATGTTGCCGGCGCTATCTATGGCCAAACCGATGGGAGAATTAAAACGCGCGGCACTTCCCGTCCCGTCCGCGCTGCCTGCCATCCCCGCGGAACCGGCAAAGGTGGTTACGACGGCCGCGGGTGTGATTTTCCGAATCGTGTTATTTCCGGTATCGGCAAGGTAAAGGTTGTTCGCAGCGTCTGCCGCCAGGCCGGAGGGAGAGGCAAATTGTGCTACTGCGCCTATTCCATCGGCGCTCCCGACCACCCCCGCGGTTCCTGCAAAAGTGGAGAATGTGTAGGGCTCATAGACCGTTTGCGCAGCTATGGAGTTCGCGAGCGCGCCGAGAAAAAAGGCGCAAAGAAGGATTTTAGCGAGAGGTTTCTTAATCATGTTCCTTAAAATCTCCCGTCGGGGATCTGCCAGCCGTATCGAGGCGAAAGAAATCTAAGAATTCGCGACGTTTCCATCCTACCTTCCCCTACTGAACCCGGGAATGGAAATCGCCGGGCAAAAAATCTCGCCCGGCGATTCCATTATAGGGCTCGCTACATTCTAGGTGGCGGCGGAGAACTTTCGACGAAGAAGTTCGATCCCAACCAAACCAACTCCAAGGAGCGCCGCAGTGATGCCACCGTCCGGTACTCCTTGGAAATCACCGCTCGCCGAAAAGCTGAAGATCCCGTTCGCATCAGGGGACTGCGAGGTGAAACTCCAAGTGCCCTCAGTTGGATCAAATCCATTCCCCATGATCGTGCCCGTCCCCTCGATGACAAGGAAATCCGCATTCTGGAGCACGACATTTGATGAGCTCAAATCATAGGTGAAACCGCCTACGCTCCAGAGCCCCGGGGTTGGAGTTGAGGGGGTGAAAATCCAAGGCATCGCCATTGTCACAGAATCGCCCACATTGACGAAGCCCGAGAAATCTCCGTCTCGGCTCTGGACGGTAACGACGCTAAAGGCGTCGACCCGGGTAGCCGTCGCCAGCGACATCGTGTCGTAGACCGCTCCGCCCGCGAACGTGATCGCGCCGTTGATCATTGCCCCCTGCGCCTGCTGGATAGTGAACGCCGACATGGCGAGCACTGCCGCCAGACCTCCTGTGATCAGCCTTGATAACTTCATTTTCTTTTTTCCTTTCTTTTTGTTGTGGATTTTCCCGAGAGACACTGAAAATCTGCCTCCTTTTACGCATTATGCTGGAAGCAGAAATCATGCCAAATATAGCTGTTGTGTTATAAGATTCCGCGCCGGAAGGGGATGCAGTTACGAGCTCCGCGTATGAACTTTGCGATCCTGTAAGGTATGTCGACGGTCATCGCTTGGGCCCGCTCAGTTTTGATAAAAAAGGAATCGAGAATAACCGCTTTGAGAAAAACTCGATCTATTCTCGGGACGCACGAGGCGCCGCATGATTGCACCGGCAACGCTGTGCCACAAAAGCCTGCTATTGGCTGATTTTGGTCTGATACGCGCATGAATCTCACAGTCATCGACTTTGAGGAGAGCTTTGGCTGCATCGATTTTTGCGGCTCTTCTTTATGCAAAAAGAACAACCTTTTTTGCCAAAATCCGACTCGTAAAGTCTACCGACACCCGCTCGCGTCCACCATGATTTGTGGAGACGGTCCATACACAGCGGCGTGACCAGCGCTTCGACTGTATGCTGCGTCCGCCGGCGCAAACAGGCCATCAGCTTCCAAATCTCCTAACCGCAGTTGTGCCATCAGGCGGATTCAATCCTCAGCCCCATCAGCGCGCTTGAGGTGAGACTCCCCGAAAACAGCGCCGGACCCGCGACGCTTGGAAATTCCTAGTGCCGCAAGGGGACCGCAACAATCGCCGCTCCCTTGAGTTCGCCGAGTTCTTGGATCGTCCCGTCCGGCTGATAATGGCCGACGTAGGAGTTGCCGATCACGTTTAACGTTCCACGGCCGATCGCGCCTGTGGTCGGCTCGGCGAATGCGGGATGATGATGCGACTGCAACACCGTCACCCCGGCGATACGCGTGCCTTTGTTGGCCACGCAATTCGAATGACGCGGCCCGGGTTGGTGCTGTTCTGGATGCCTAACAAATCGCCCTCGTGCCAGTAAAGACCGTCGATCCTGCCAGTCACGACCGTCTCCGGTTGTGGCAACCGCGTCGGCTCGCCGCTTGCCGGCTCGACCCGCGCGATCCCGGTCGAGAGGGTGACGTATAAGGTGCCATCGGGCGCGAGGGCGATTCCGTTCGCCCCGCGCAAGGCCCCTTTTTCACCGAAGCGGGTGAGTGTTTTTTCCGCCGGCTTCTTGCGAAAAAGGATACCGCCGGCGGAATCGGTCGCGTAGAGCGTGCCATCCGGCGCAATCGCCGAGGTCGTTAAGCTGAAGCGCCTCCGGCGCCGCGAAGCGATCGAGAAGGTGGCCTCTTCTCAGATCATAGCCGACAACGGCGTTACGGCGCTCCTTCTTCGCGCTCTCCTCGAAGCCGTTCGTGCTCACGGCATAGAGGCGGGCGCCGGCGGCATCGACTGCCAGTCCGAGAATGTCGTCCAGCTTATCGTTAGGCATGGAAAAATCGCGCGTCTCCCCTTTCCCATCGGTCACCACAATTTTCCGTTGGGCGGTGCTCCCGATGTAGAAGCGATCGCCTTTTGCATCGTAGGCAATTCCTTCAGGGATCAGCTTTGGGTCACGGAGCCGGAAAGCCAGCGGCGAGTCGGGTGTGCGTGGTTCCTCGGCGGTCAGCTTTTGCGAATGGCGGCGAATTGCGGGTCGCTCCAGACCTCATCGAAGCCGACACCGCGTGCCGGGATCAGCCCGAGCTTGCGCCCCTCCAAGCGGTGCAGAAGGGCGAAGGCGGCGTCGCGTTCCCCCAGGGCGAGGCGAATAATCGCTTCGTAGAAAATGAGAACACCGTCGTTAGGCCTTTCCTTCCGCAAAGCCTGAAAACGGGTTAGATTTGCGCGCGCGCGTTCCGCCGCATCATCCGCCGCGACCGCGGGCAGGCAAATACCGCCGACTAACGAAGAGATGAGCGCGAGACAAAAAAGCGTCGCTCGTTGCCCCTGCGGGAAAAGAGGATTTCTCGGTTTCATCCGCGATATACACCTTCCTTTCGCAGTCGAACGCAAATGGCCGGGCGTGAGCCGAGCGCAAAAGAACGTGGCTCGCCCCCAAGTCCGACCATCCCTTCTTTGTCCGAGTCAAAATATGGCGCCGCCGGAAGACAATCTTCGATCGCAGGTAAAGACAAAATGCCAGCGGCGGGTGAGGAGCTTTGGGAGGGTTTTTGTTCAGGCCGCTTTCGAGAAGCGGGGCGCGAACAGCCCGCGATTTATCACTTCGTGCCGGCGAAAATAGGCGATAAGCGCCTCGCGCGTTTGCACCGGATGGAAACTCAATCGCGCTTCCGGCCGGGCCAACATTTGGCGCAGTTTCATGAAGCGATGTCCGCCGCTGCTCGCATCAAACGTGTTCATGGCGATGCGATAAGGGCACGCCGGGTCGAGCGGGCGGCCGTCGGCCAGACGCAGATTCGTTAGGCGGCGGTGGCGGCCCTCGCCGACGAGGCTAAATCGAAACCCGGCCAGACTGCGGCGCTCGCGGCTTTCGAATGTTTCTTCCATCATCACTTTGAGCGCGAGCGGGTCGAACTCGGCGGTGATGAGAAAGTTTTCATAAGGAAGAACGGTCCAGATGTCGCCGATTGTTTTCCGACCCTTCCGGAAAGCGCGCTCATCAAACAAGCCATGGAAAACGCCATCAATCGTCAGCCCGTGTTCCCCCAGCGCCTCGGCGACGGCGGCCGCGATGAGCGATGCGATCGGGCTCGGTTCGCCCGCGGGTGCCCACGCGCTGAGCGTCTCCGCCAGCTCGCCGATTGGTTCGGCCAGAATTGCGGCCGCCTCGTCAAGTTGCGGCTCCGCGCGGCTGAGGACGACGGGATCGAAGCAGATCCCGTCGTCCATCAGGGAGATGCGCGCTTCCTGGTGGAGAAGCTTTTTCGAGTGGCGATCGAAAAGCAGGTCGACCCGGCCGACGTGGATTCCGAAATGATCGGCCTGCGTCAGGATCACACCATTCGTCAGGCGGCTTTCGATCGGCTGATGCGTGTGTCCGGCAATGAAAACGGCCGCTCCCGGAAATTCCGCGGTGAGCGCGATGGCGCGATTGGCGAAATCGTCGCCGCCCGTCCGGTCTTTCAAGCCCATGTGGCCGGCGAGGACGATCGCGTCTGCGCCTAACGAGCGGGCCTGGCGGGCGGCGCGGCGCGCGGCCTCCACCGGGTCCTGGAATTCCATTCCCTCCGTGAACCGGGGCAGAAACCAAAACGGCATCCCGGGTGTCGTGAGACCGACAATCGCAATTTTGATCCCCCCGACCTCCTTCAGGATAAAGGGCTGGATGCGGGCGAAGGGATGGCCGCGTTCGTCGAAGTCTCCCGCCGCTTTCCCGGCCAGGGCGGTGTTGGCGGCCAGAATAGGCATCTGGGACCGCCCGACGGCGCGCTCGAACGGCTCCATCCCCCAGTCGAACTCGTGATTGCCGACGATCCAGGCGTCGTAGCGCAGGAGGTTAAAGAGATCGATCATCATCTGGCCCTGATCGCTCAGCGCAAACTGCGTTCCCTGATAGACGTCGCCGATGTCGATCAGAAGCGAGCTGGGATTTTCGCGCCGCCAGCGCGCAATTTGCGTGGCGCACCGGGCCAGACCGCCGAGGTCGGGGCGGCCCTTGTAATCGACCGTTGGCAGGATATGGCCGTGCAGATCGGTCGTGTGCAGGATCGACAGCCTAACGAGATCAGCGGAGAGGCCTTCCGCCGCGCGCAGCCAGGGCGGCGCGAGGAGAGCGGTGGCGGCGCCGCCGAGGAGGCGGAGAAACTGCCGACGATCTGGAGGCGGAACCGGCACGAGCGGCAATCTTTGACGGCATCAAGCGCGAGGACAATCTTTTTCGCATCATGAAACTCGAAGGGATCGACCACGTCGCGATCGCCGTGCCGGATTTGGAGCGGACCATCGCCTGGTATCGCGAGGTGCTCGGCTTGGAGCGATTGCATGCGGAGGCGTGGAACGGCGTGCCGGCTTTTCTCGGAACCGGCTCGACCGCCATCGCCTTTTTCCCGGATAAAGACAACGCTGGCCACCGCGGCCCGATGCTGCATCTCGCCTTCCGAACCGACCGCGCCGGATTCGTCAGGGCGCAGGAGGAGCTAAAAAAACGCGGGCTCGCGTTTCACTTCGAAGACCACGAGATCGCGCACTCGATCTACTTTCGCGATCTGAACGATCTGCCACTGGAGATTACGACCTACGAGTTGTAGGCGAGCGCCAACGCTGTCGCGGCGGTCTATGACCGCCGAGACAGTGCGTCGTGGGAGCTGCCAGGTTCGGCGCTCACAGAGCGCCGCTACAATCGCGGGGACTGCGCGCTGGAGCGGGTGACGAGACTCGAACTCGCGACGTCCTCCTTGGCAAGGAGGTGCTCTACCACTGAGCTACACCCGCAGCGCCGGTTTGGCGGAGTGCAATAATGTCCAGCCGCCCCGGCCGCGCAAGAGCATAGTTCTCCTCCTCGCGCTCCTGCGCCGTGGGACCGCTGGCATCTTTGGCAATACACGGGTGATAGCATCTGCGATCTTCCGCACGCCATGTTCCCGAAGAGTGTCGCCAACATCAGAAAAGCGGAACGCAATACCTCTCAGGCAGCCTGGCGGGCCTGCGGTCGTTCTCGGGGGAGCACGCTTGGCGACCTGCCGCCGATGTAACCCGCAGGCAGATCTCTGGGGCCGGAGCTGCTGCCGCTCTCTGACGCGGCCCACTCCCATCGCCTCGCTCAAGCGAAAGCGGGAGAGGAAGATTGACGCGCCGTTTAAAATCCGTGCATGTCCATTCTCCATTCTTCCAGCGGCGCGGTCTTCGTCCTCCAGGCGTTGATCTCGGCCTTCTTTGCCATTCTTTTTCTCCAGTCAGGGATCGATAAGGTCGTCGACCGCCGCGCGAACCTGGAATGGCTAACGGGGCATTTCGCGAAAAGTCCGCTCGCCGCAATCGTCGCGTCGCTGCTCAGCGTCATCACCCTCATGGAACTGGCGGCGGGCGCGCTGAGTGCGATCGGTTGTCTGCTCGTTCTCCTCCGACACGATTCGACGATCGCGTTTTATGGCGCCGTCCTCTCCGGGTTGGCGTTGCTCGCCCTCTTTTTCGGGCAACGGATGGCAAAGGATTACCCGGGCGCGGCGACGCTCGTTCCGTATTTCCTAGTCGTGATCGCGGGGCTTATTTGGCTTGGGCAGGGTTGATCGGGCGATTGCGCCTCTTCGCTCGACGCCTGATACTCCACCATGGTCAGTATCTCTGTTGAATACACCGGCGATCTGCATTGCAACGCCACCCATGGCCCCTCCGGCTCGCAGCTCGCGACCGACGCGCCGACCGATAATCAGGGCAAAGGCGAAGCGTTTTCACCCACCGATCTGGTTGCGACGGCACTCGGCACCTGCATCGCGACGACGATGGCGATCGTGGCCGAGCGGCATCAGATCGAGTTGAAAGGAATGACCGTCCAGGTCGGAAAGGAAATGGCGAACGATCCGCGTCGGATTGGACGCCTAACGACTGAGGTGCACATCCCGCTGCCTGAGAATCATCCGCAGCGGGAGCTCCTGGAAAAAACGGCGCTGGGTTGTCCCGTGCACCGCAGCCTCTCGAGCGAGATGGAACGTCCGACGAAGTTTTTCTGGGAAGGGTAATCCGTTGGCAAACGATGCGTCTGCCCTAACGACTTACTGCCCGAGGACCCAGGCGAAGATCAATGGCGCGCAAATCGTGGCGTCGCTTTCGACCACGAACTTCGGAGTCGAGGCCGCCAGCTTGCCCCAGGTGATTTTCTCGTTCGGCACGGCGCCCGAGTAGCTGCCGTAGCTTGTCGTCGAATCGCTGATTTGACAGAAATAACCCCAGAGCGGCACTCCGGTCCGCTCGAGATCCTGGTGCAGCATCGGGACGACGCAGATCGGGAAATCGCCGGCAATGCCGCCACCAATCTGGAAAAAGCCGATTGAGCCTTCACGGTTGCGCAGCTTCTTCGCGTTTTTCGTGTAGTACTCCGCCAACCAGGTCATGTATTCGATGCCGGTGCGCACGGTGTGCACCTTCTTCACGTCACCGCGCATGACCGCCGCCGCATACATGTTACCGAGCGTCGCATCTTCCCAGCCCGGCACGACGATGGGCAGATTTTTTTCGCAGGCCGCCACCATCCAGGAATGCTTCGGGTCGATCTGATAACTCTTCTTCAGCCGACCGCTGCGAAGAATCTTGTAGATAAATTCATGCGGGAAATGGTGCTCTCCGGCGCGGTCGGCCGCAATCCACTCTTCGAGTACTGCCTTCTCGATCCGCCGCATCGCTTCCATCTCTGGGATGCAGGTGTCGGTCACACGATTCATGTGCCGGGAGAGCAATTGGTTCTCGTCTCGTGGCGTGAGCTCCCGGTAGTGCGGCACCCGTTCGTAGTGGTCGTGCGCGACGAGATTGAAAATATCCTCCTCGAGGTTCGCCCCGGTGCAGACGATCAGGTGCACCTTGTCGCGACGGATCATTTCCGCCAGCGAAATGCCGAGCTCGGCGGTCGACATCGCGCCGGCGAGCGTCATTAACATCCTGCCGCCGGCGGCGAGGTGGGTCTCGTAGCCCTTCGCGGCGTCGAGCAAAGCGGCGGCGTTAAAGTGCCGATAATTCTGCGCGATGAATTTCGAAACCGGACCTTTTTTTGCGGCGAGGGCCGCATTGATCTCTTCCGGGCTTTTTGAGCGTCGTTTGGCTTTCATTGCTTGGGCGACGTTGGTCAGGCGGGATACAACCAGCGCAGGTAATCAGCCACGCCTCCTTCGAGCGGGAACTTCGGTTCATAGCCTAACGATTTCCGCACATTCGTCAGGTCGGCCTCGGTATGGTTCTGATAATGCGCGTGCGGATTATCGAAATACTCCGGCTCAAAATTCGTGCCTAACGTCTGGTTCAGGATCGTGACGAGCTCGTTGAAGGAGCGCGCCTGGCCCGAGCCGAGGTTGTAGATACCGCTCTCCCTGGCTTCGAGCGCACGGAGCGTTCCCTGCACGATGTCCTTTACGTAAACGAAATCCCGCTTCTGCTCACCGTATTTGAAAATGCGCGGCCGCTTTCCTTCTTTCATCTGGCGCGAGAGATGCAAAATCATGCTCGCCGGCATTCCTTTGTGCGCCTCGCGCGGACCGTAAACGTTGAAATAACGCAGGCCCACGATTTTCCAGTCCGGATCGTCGGCCGCGGCGCGCCGCGCGAGGTTGTCCATGATCACTTTGGAGAACGCATAGATGTTCGCAGGCGCAGGCGCGTCAGCCTCGCGGTTAACCCCGCTGGTCGCGCCGTAGATCGCGCCGGAGGAAGCGTAGACGACGCGGGTGCGAGTGGGCTGCGCGAAGCGGAGGAGGCGGCGAAAGCTCTCGACGTTGTCGTGCACCTGCGGGAACTGGTCGTGCAGGGTCGTGTCGGTGATGGAGGCGAGGTGGAAAATGCCGTCGAACCTTTCCTCACCAAACTGCGCCCGCCAATCAAGTGCGGCGAGATCGGCCGCCACGAAATCGCCGCGGTAACCGAGTAAATTTTTAAAATCGCCGGAGCGAAAATCGTCGATCACCGTCAGGCGCGCATCGGGAAGCTTCTCCTGCAGCGCAAGGGTGAGATTCGAGCCAATGAAGCCGGCGCCGCCGGTGACCAGGTAGCTTGCAGATTCCGTTTTCATGAGGCTTCGACTGAGAGGCTGACAATTAAATCTTGGACGCGGAAGCGCAACCCGTTACTTAACCGACGCAAGAATGCCGTTCGCAACCCGCTATACTTATGAGTTCATCAAGCGCTTCCTTCCCGCCAAATGCCGCCGCATTCTCGAGGTTGGCTGTGGCACGGGCGAGCTGGCGGCTCTCCTGTCGAAGGACGGGTATTCCGTAGTAGCAATCGATACAAAGCCCGAGTCGGTCGCCGCTGCGCGACAGCTCGGGGTCGATGCGCGGATTGCGACCTGGCCTAATTTTGATGAAGGCCAGTTCGATGCGGTTTTGTTCGCGCACTCGCTTCATCACATTTATCCGCTCGAGGGCGCTCTCAGGCATGTTGCGGACAGCCTGGCGCAGGGTGGAAGCGTCATCGTAGAAGATTTCGCCCATGAGTCTGCCGATGAGAAAACGTTGCGTTGGTTTGCGAGCACGGTCCGCTTGCTCGAAGCCACGGGAGCCCTGATTGCGAGCGATGAATTTCTGGAGATGGCGCTCTCAAAAACTGAGATGGTGAAACCATGGCGGCAAGATCACGGACACGACTTGCACAGATCGGTCGAGATCGATGCGCAACTCGAGAAGGTCTTCGGCCGCCTCAGGAGAGAGAACGCGCCGTTCTATTTTCGCTACATCGCCGATGCGGTTGCTACGTCTGCGAACCCCGATGCCCTTCTTCAAGCTTTCGCTGAGCAGGAAAAAACGCTCGCGGCCGATGGCTCAATCGCCGCCCTCGGCCGGCGCTACGTAGCCCGGCACGATGGATAACTGCGAAATCAGTCTTGCGGAGCCGAGGACAAGCCGCTACTTCTCAACTTAGTTCTTTGCGAGTTTGGAAACTGTGGAGCGAGCGCGAGAAATCCCGTGTGAACCGGGAGCAGTTGCGCTGCTGTAACTGGATACGACTTCCCCTGAGCCAATCCCCGAAAAAGCAGTCGGGGGTGAAGGCGGGAAGAAGGTTATGCCAGGAGCCAGAATATTCGTCCGCTCCACCTCATTCGTACCGTGAATGTAGCGGCGGTCTGTGACCGCCGAACCTCTGCACTCGCGGCGCGAAAAAACTTCTTCGCAAAAAGAAGAATGAGAGTCGTGGCAAAGCCGCGCGCCGCGCGACGAGTCCGCCTCTCAAGAAGTGGAGGTACCTTGTCATGTTGTTATTGAGGAACTGGGCGGCGGTGCCGCGCATTCCGGGGAGCGCGTGCGCCTCGCACGCTGGCGATGGCGCCTCGCCATCGCGAACTTTTGCAGGCGAGGATTTTAGGAAAAACCCGGGTTTCCGTTTCCGGGGTGTGTTCGATCGAAGCTTTGCGGCGAGGCGCCGCAAAGAGCGGGCGGGGCGCCCGCGTTCCCCGGAGCTCTGGCGCCTGGCCCTTCTCCTCTTTGGGGCCTCGTTAGGGATGATACACGCCCAGGATGTGGTCAGCCCGCCGGAGACGAGCGAGCTGGTCATCAGCGCCACCCGCCTGCCGATTCCGGAAGAGGAGGCGCCGGCGAGTGTGAGCGTGATCACGGCCGAAGATTTCGAGAACCGGCAGATCGAGCGGGTGGCCGACGCCCTGCGCGCAGTGCCAGGTGTCTCGGTCGTGCAGAGCGGCACGGCGGGACAGCTCACGTCCGTCTTCACCCGCGGCCTGCGGAGTGAGCACACCCAGGTGCTGCTCGATGGGGTCCCGATCAACCAGGGGCTCGCCGGCCTCTTCAACTTCGCCGACCTCACGATCGATAACATCGACCGGATCGAGGTCGTACGCGGACCCCAGAGCACGGTTTATGGACCGCGCGCCCTCGCCGGTGTGATCCAGATTTTCACCAAACAAGGCGGCGAGACTCCGGAAGCGAGCGCGAGTTTTGAAGGTGGCAGCTACGAAACCTTCCGTGAATCGGTGGCCGCTTCCGGAAAATTCGGGCCGATCGATTATTCGTTAGGGGCGAGCCGCCTCGACACCGATAACGCCCGGCCGAACAACCAATACCGGCTCTCGACCTTCATCGGCAACCTCGGCTGGTCGCCTAACGACCAATGGAGGGTCAGCAGCCTTTTCACCTATTCCCTGGCCGACACCGGCAACCCGAACACGATTTTCGATCCCAAAGCGGTCGATAACTTCCTGACCGAACGCTGGCTGATCGCGCCGCATATCGACTGGAAACCATCCGACGAGTGGGAACACAAGCTAATCGTGGCCTACGACGAGGAGCGGCAGGTGAACGATCCGAACGAGGACGGCTTCGTCGGCCCGACGCGCGCGCTCTTCACCCGCCTGACAATCGATTATCAGAACAATTTCCGGCCGACAAAATGGCTCACCCTCACTTCCGGTTTCTTTTTCAGCCAGGTCGATTCCGGGCAGGAGCGGCCGTTTGTTTCGCAGCTCTTCGGCCCGCAACCGACTTTCATCAGCGATTTCACGGATGAGCGGGCGGTCTTCCTCGAAGCGAGTGCGCATCCCCTGCCGGAATTGAACCTCGTGGCGGGCGGGCGCTACGATCATTTCAACCAGTTCGGCGGCATCTGGACCTACCGTTTCGCCGGCAGTTATCGCCTCGCGCCGACCGACACGATCGTGCACGCCAGCGTCGCGACCGGGTTCAGCCCGCCGAGCAGCCAGGACAAGATCTTCGGGAACAATTTCGGGCTCGAGCCGGAAAAGGATCTGGGTTGGGAAATCGGGGTGGAGCAGCGTCTCTGGGGCGGGCGAGCCAGAATCGCGGCGACTTATTTCCACAACGATCTGACGAACCTGATCGGCTTCAATGGCCTCTTCGACACGCTCAATCTCGGTGCAGCACGCACGCAGGGAGTGGAAGCAGAAGTGGAGTTGCGGCCAATCACTGACCTGGTTTTCTCCGCCAGCTACACCTACCTGGAGGCGGAGAAAACTTCCGCCGCTGACATCACGCAACTGCCGGGCGCACGCCTGCCACGCCGCCCGCGGCATGAAGTTTACGTTTCCGCCTCGTATCTTTGGTGCAGGAAGCTGCGCACGACGGCGGAGGCAAAATTCGTCAACGCGCGCGAAGAGCTGAACTTCGGCGGCCCGAATTTTGACATTGAAGATTATTCGGTCGCGAATTTCGCCGCCGAATACGAGGTGAACTCGCACTTCAGCGTCTTCGGCCGGGTCGATAACCTAACGAATGAGCACTACGCCGAGGTCTTCGGTTTTCCGGCGCTCGGGCGCGCGGCGTATGGTGGCTTCCGTCTGCGCTGGTAATATCGAAACCGCTCACGTTGAAAGGCGCTACTCGCCCGGGTGTGCCTGGCGCAGGATTTGACTGCCTGTGCTAAATTCTCCCCGTATTGTGACCATGAAGGATGTTCTGAACTGGCTCGCCCCATTCCTGCCGACGATCTATCTCGTTCTGACGGGCGTGGTCTCTTTCCTCCTCGGGATGTGGATCAACTGGCTCCTCCTGCGGCATCGGCAGGATCTCGCTGTCAGGGAATGCGAATCGGGCCTCAACGCCCAAATCGCCGCGCTCTCCAACAGCCTCGCCATTGCCCAGGAAAAAAACACACGGATTCCGCAGTTGGAAGGCGAACGGGAACGCATCACCCGCGAGCTGCAGAACCTGCGCGCAGACCAGGCACGTCTCGAAACGAAATTGGCCGAGGAACGCAAGGCAACGGCCGAAAAGCTCGCCCTCCTCGATCAGGCCCAGACGCGATTTTCCGATACTTTTAAGGCGCTCTCAGCGGAGGCTCTGCGCCACAACAACACCTCGTTTCTGGAATTGGCCAAGTCGACTTTGGAACGAACCCAGGAAGGCGCGCGGGGCGATCTGGAGAAACGGCAGCAGGCGATCGATGCTCTCGTCCAGCCGGTGCGCGAATCACTCGAGAAAGTCGATGCCAAAATCAACGAGCTGGAAAAAGTCCGTTCCGGCGCCTACGAATCGCTCACCACCCAGGTGCGGTCCCTGGCCGAGTCGCAAAATTATCTGCGCTCCGAGACGAGCAACCTGGTGCGCGCCCTGCGCTCGCCGGTCGTGCGCGGGCGCTGGGGAGAAATCCAACTGCGCCGCGTCGTAGAGCTGGCGGGGATGGTGGACCATTGCGATTTCGTCGAGCAAACGACCATCCAGACCGAGGAGGGCCGACTGCGGCCGGACATGATCGTGCATTTGCCGGCGGGAAAAACGATTGTGGTCGACGCTAAGGCCTCGCTCAACGCCTACCTCGAAGCGCTGGAGGCGGGCGACGACGAAGCGCGCGCCCACCGGCTCGATCAACACGCCGAGCAGGTGCGTTCGCACATCGAGAAGCTTTCGCGCAAGGCCTATTGGGAGCAGTTCCAGAGCGCGCCCGATTTCGTTATTCTCTTTTTGCCGGGCGAAATGTTTTTCAGCGCCGCGCTGGAACGCGATCCGATGCTGATCGAGTTCGGGGCGGACAAGAAAATCATCCTCGCCACTCCGACGACGCTGATCGCGCTCCTGCGCGCGGTTTGTTACGGCTGGCGGCAGGAGAGACTGGCGCACAACGCGCGCGAGATCAGTCAGCTTGGGGGAGAGCTGTATAAGCGCTTCGCCGTTCTGGCGGCGCACTTCGGGGCCGTCGGCAAGGGTCTGAACAGCGCGGTGGACGCGTATAACCGGGCGGCCGGCAATATCGAAACCCGCGTCCTGGTGACGGCGCGGAAGTTCAGGGAACTCGGCGCCGCTCCGCTCGGGATGGAGATTGAAAATCTGCCGCAGGTGGAACAGATCGCGCGCGATCTGCAGGCGCCGGAGCTGTTGGATGCCGGGGAAAACGGCACCCGCGAAACCGCCCCGCAGCCCGAGCAAAACGGCGCTTCACACGGCGGCTAGACCGCTTGTGGAAGGTTCGCTCTGCGAAACGCGAGGTGATTCCGGCCCTGAGAAAATGCTTCTTCCAAACGCTCCGCAAGCCCGCCTTTCGCGCGCAGCGAAACGTCTACAGGACCGCGTCCCACTTCGCTTGATCCTTGAGCAGGATCTCGCGCAGGAGCCGAACCGGCGGGGCGCCATGGTTCAGAATTTCGTTGTGGAATTTCTCAAGCGAAAAATTCGCTCCTTCCTGCGTCCTGTAATCGTCGCGCAGTTTCAGGATTTCCCATTTGCCTAACGTGTAATTGAGATAGCGGGGGTCGAAAGTGCCGCGCATCGCTTCCGCCATCGCGGGCTTCTCTTCGTAATAGCAGTTCTCCTGGAAAAACCGGGCCGCCTCCGCGACCGACATCCCCTCGGTATGCATCTTGATCGAGACACAAAGACGACAAAGCCGGAGGAGCGCTTCGTCGGCCTGCGCCATGCGATATTTCGCCGCCCGCACCTTTTGTCCCGGGGTCGGGTTGGGTGCCCCCCCGAAACCTTCGTCGAGCATCATCTTCTCCGCGTAATGGGCCCAACCTTCGACAAAAGCGTAGCTGCTGAAAATTTTCTCCACCTGCGTCGCGTTCGAAGCGTTGAGGTGCAGGAACTGCACGTAATGCCCGGGATACGCTTCATGAATCGAGATCACATCAGCGGTGTAAAAATTGAACGAGGTAAGCCATTCGTTCTTCTGTTTCTCGCTCCAGTTCGCCTCCGTCGGCGTAACGTAGTAATAGGCCTGGGTCGCCTTTTTCTCGAACGGCCCGGGGGTATCCATCGAGGCAAAACTGGTCGCGCGATTGAATTGCGGCGTCGCCGTGACCGTCGCCCGCACGTCGGAGGGAATGCCGACGATGTGATGATCGAGGACAAATTGCCGGATCTGATCCAGATCCTTCGCCACCTCCGGGATCAGCTCGCCCGGCTTCGGATGCTCGTTCTGGATTTGCTTGAAACCGTCGATCGGCTTTTTCCTCGGGTCGATGATCCTGGCGGCAGCGGCGAAAATATCCTGCTCTTCCTTTAAGCGCTGCAGGCCGAGAGCGAGAATCTTGTCCGGCGTAAGATTGACCAGTTCGGTGCCAGTCAGCATTTTCTGATACCTGGCCGTGCCGATCGCGAAATCCGCAGTCGCCTTTGGCAACTTCTCCTTCGTTAACCAACCCGCGTAATCGCGTAGCGCGGCGGCCGCCTTTTTATTCGCATCCCGAAAAGCGGCCATGAGCGGCTCGTCCTTCACCTCTTGCAGGGCCGCGGAAAGGTCTTTCTCGAGGAAATCGGCCGAGCCATTCGCGATTTGGATCCCCAGCTCGACATACGGTTTCGGCAGCACCGCGCTGAGATTGGTCTTCCCCGCCGTCATGATGTTGCTCGCCTGGTCTTCGATCGTGACGATGTCGCGCGCCCGGTCCTCGAGCGGCTTGAAATCCCGTTTGACGTAGATGCTGAGGTCGAGCGCGCGCGCATAAATCATCGGGTTACGGTCAAAAATTCCCATCTCCTCGATTTGGAAGAGCTCGCTCGCGATCGCGCTCAGGAGGAGGCGGCGATCGAGCTCGGCCTGACTGCTCAGCTTGCCGCCCGCAAGCTTTCGGAATTCACCCTGGAACCGTTTTAAGCGTTCGACTTCGGCGTCAATCGCCAGCCGGCTGTAGTCGCCGATCTTGCCGTCGTATTGGTGAAATCCCAGCGCTACCCCCCGGAGCGGCCGGGCGGCGAGGTAGCCGGCCACGAAATCGAGCGCCAGCTTCTCGAAAGCCGCGTCGGGCGCGGGCGTTTCGGCTGCGGGGGCCGCGCCGGGGAGGAATCCGCCTAACGAAATCGCGAGGGTGAGCAGAAGCCGGCCGGTCGATTTCATCCGCGCACTCTAGAGGAAAAAGCACGCCTGTCATGCCGGCCGATTGGCAAAATCCCGAGAATGAACGACAATCGACTCGTTTGCGTCCAAGCATGAAAATTATGAAGCGTCGTCCGCCGTTCCAGATCGCCGGTCTGCTCGCCGTCGCCGGGATTTTCCTCTTTGGCGGCCCCCTCCGCGCCGCCGATCCGGAGCCGGCCACGACTGATCAGAACGAGGACACCGGTTACTCCGAGATCGCGACCTTCGCCAAAGCGGTCGAGCTCATCCGGCAGGATTACGTCGACGGCGAGAAGGTCAGCTATCACGATCTGATTTACGCGGCGATGAAAGGAATGCTCTCCTCGCTCGACCCGCACAGTTCCTTCATGGACCCGGGCGATTTCAAGGACATGCAGGACGATACCCGCAGCCGCTTTAACGGCCTCGGCGTCGAGGTCGCGGTCAAGGACGGAATCCTCACCGTCATCACCCCGATGGAGGATACGCCCGCCGCCCAGGCTGGCATTCTGGCGGGCGATCAGATTTTGAAAATCAACGGCCTCTCGACCGAAAAGCTCGGTTTGCAGGACGCGATCGAGGTCCTGCGCGGAGAACCCGGACAAAAAATCACTCTAACGATCCTGCGTCCCTCGACGAGGGAGATCAAGGACTACCCTCTCGAGCGCACGGAGATCAAAGTGGAAAGCGTGAAAGGCGCGCGCCTTCTCGATCCCGAGCTGACGGGGCCATTCAAGGTCGGCTATGTGCGGATCGTGCAGTTCAACGAACCGACCGCGGAGGAGTTCGCCAAGACGCTGGATGGTTTGCAGAAACAGGGCATGCAGGCGCTCGTCCTCGACCTGCGCAATAATCCCGGCGGCCTGCTCAACAGCGCGGTCGATGTGCTCGGGCAATTTCTCCCGCCCAACACCAAAGTGGTCTCGACTCAGGGCCGGGCGGATTCGCAAAAGCACGATTACTCGACTCCCGCCGGGCTGAAGGAACGGCCGCGATTTCCGCTCGTCGTTCTGGTCAATGAAGGAAGTGCGAGCGGTTCCGAGATTGTCGCTGGAGCGCTGAAGGATTTGCATCGCGCGATCGTGGTCGGCGAGACTACCTTCGGCAAAGGCTCGGTGCAAAACGTCATGCAAATGCCGGACGGCTCCGCCCTGCGGTTCACGACCGCGAAATATTACACCCCGAGCAAGACCGTGATCCAGGGCAACGGGGTGGTGCCAAACATCCTCGTTCCGCTCACGCCCGAGCAGGATCGAGCCGTCGCCGCGATGCGCAGCAACGACAAGATCCCGCCCCCGGAAGCGATCAGCCTCATTAAGACCAAGGACCTGCAACTAATGCGTGGCATCGACGCCCTCAAAGGCGTCATGATTTACGCCCAGCAAGCGGCGCCGAAAGGCAATCCGGTAAAAAAATAGCGGCAGGCGAAATAGGACGAATACGACCCATATGACCCATAGGTCCTATTCGTCCCATTCGTCCTATTCGTCCTATTCGTCCCATCCACAGCCATGACCCTCCTCGCGCTGGAGACCTCCTGCGACGAGACCGCGATCGCCATCCTGCGCGGGCGCGAGCTGCTGGCGAGTGAAGTCGCTTCCCAGGTCGCCGCGCACCAGCCTTACGGCGGCGTCGTGCCGGAGGTAGCTTCCCGCCACCATCTCCAGCACGCCCCTGCCCTGCTCGAGCATGCGATCGCCCAGGCCGGCATCTCGTTAGGCGAGGTCGATGCCTTCGCCGCCACCAGCGGGCCCGGCCTTGCCAGCTCGCTCCTGATCGGCGCCTCCCTCGCCAAGGGGCTGGCCCTTGGCTTCGCCAAGCCGTATCTCGCCATCAACCATCTCGAAGGCCATCTGCTCTCGCCCTTTTTCGGAAGCGAAGACGAGATCAAGCCTAACGTTTCCCTGATTGTGAGCGGCGGCCATACTCTCCTTGTCGAGGTGAAGGGAGTCGGTGATTATCGGATCGTCGGGCGCACCCTCGACGATGCAGCCGGCGAAGCTTTCGACAAAGTGGCCAAGATGTTCGGGCTCGCCTATCCCGGCGGCCCCGAAATCGAGCGTTGTGCCGAGGGTGGCGATGCCGCGCGCTTCGATCTCCCCCGCAGCATGCTGCACTCCGGTGATGGGAATTTCAGTTTCAGCGGCCTGAAGACCGCGGTCCGCTATCTCCTGCCGAAGCTCGTCAGATCAGGCGAGCCCAGGGAATCCGTCATCCCGAGCGGAGCCGAAGGCGAAGTCGAGGGATCCCGTGGAACAACCGAGAAGCCGCATCTTCTAATCCGCGCTTCCCGTGAAGGCCCGCCATCCTTCGACTGCGCTCAGAATGGCGAGAAGCTGTGCCGCGACCTGTGCGCCTCCTTCCAGCGTGCGGTGGTGGATGTTTTGGTCGCGAAAACGATTGCCGCCGCAGCCAGCACCCAACGCGATCTCGTGACGGTGAGTGGCGGCGTGAGCCGCAATCGGGATCTGCGCGCCCAAATGTCGTTAGGCTGCAAGGCGACCGGCTTGCAGCTCCGTTTCCCCGCCCCGGAGCTTTGCACCGACAACGCCGCCATGATCGCCTTCGCCGCCAGCCTCCACCTCGAGCGCGGCGCCTCCACTCCGCTCACGACCGAGATCGATCCCAACCTCGCGCTCGCGTGAGGACGGTCCCGGAGGTCAGTATTCGCGCTCGAGGAGATAATTCGCGAGCGCGCGCAGCGTCTCGGCCTTTTTGCCTAACGGCTTCAAGGCGTCGTGCGCCTGCCGCGTCAGACACCCCGCTTCCGCGCGCGATTTCTCCAGGCCCAGGACCGAGGGATAGGTGGCCTTGCGGGCGGCGACATCTTTCCCTGCACTCTTCCCCAGCTTTTCGCTCGTCTGGGTGACATCGAGAATGTCGTCGATCACCTGGAAAGCGAGCCCAAGCGCATAACCGAAATCGGTCACGGCACTCAACTGGGTCGGGGTCGCATTCGCGCTCATCACCCCGAGCCGGATCGAGGTGGTGAGGAGGGCGGCGGTCTTGTTTTCGTGGATGCAGCGCAGTTGCGCGCGGTTGATTGGTTTCCCCTCGCCTTCCAGATCGGCGACTTGGCCGGCAATGAGCTTCCGGCTTCCGGCCGCGAGCGCGATCTCGCGCAGGATCGCGCGCATGTCATAGCGCGGCCAGGTCTCGGCCTGCGCCGCGATTTCAAAGGCGATCGTGAGCAGGGCATCACCCGTCAGGACTGCGATGCCATCGCCGAAGATCTTGTGACAGGTCGGCCGCCCGCGCCGGAAATCGTCGTTGTCCATGCTCGGGAGATCGTCGTGAATGAGCGAGTAGGTGTGAATACACTCGACCGCGCAAGCCAGCGGCAGCGCACTTTTCGTGAGGCCGCCGCAGGCTTGCCCGGCCGCCAGGCAAAGGATGGGCCGCAATCGTTTCCCCCCGGCGAAAAGCGAATAGCGCATCGCCTTGTGAATCGTTGCCGGCTTCGTCGAGGCCTTCGGCAAATAGCGATCAAGCGCCCGATCGACCTCCTTTTGGCGGGCAGTGAGGTAGCGTTTCACATCCACGGTTTGGCGAATCTGGGAAGTCATGGCCCGGCGCGCAACGCAAAAGATTTATCCGCCGACCGCCTGGTAATACCCAAGGCCGCGATTCCACATCAGCCGGGCCGCGGCCCACATCGCCAGCATCCAGGCCGCTTGGATCGCGAGCGCGCTCCACATTTCCGGGCCTCGGAGGCGGCCTTGAAAAATCGCGATCGGACAAAAGAGCTCGTAATAAAACGGCAGCCATTTCATTACCGCCTGGATCGCCGGGGGCATGATATCGAGCGGGAACATCTGGCCACCCAGGAAATATTCGAAGCTGTAAACGATGAAGACGATGGTCGAGATCTCCAGAATCCAGAAAGCCATCATGGAAAGGGCGTAGGTTAGAAAAAACTGGATAAGGGCCGACATGAGCAGAGAAATGATCGCCGCCAGCCAGGTCAGGATATCGGTAGGCAAAACGATGAAGCGTCGGAAGTAAATGAAGATGGCCGCGATCGGCAGAATCGTGACCGCGGTGTAGACGAGCCGGCCGCTGAGGAAAATGCAGAAGCGATAAGCGAGATAACTCATTGGCTTGGTCAGAAACGAATTGATCTGGCCTTCGCGAATGTCGGCTGCGATCTGCCATTCGTCCTCCGTCGGCGTGACGAGGTTGCTGACCAGGATCGTAAGCAGGTAGTAGTAAATCATCGACCCATAGTCGTAGCCTCGCATGCCGCCGCCACTCTCCTTAAAAATGGCGCGCCAAAGAAAAATCGTGCCGACAAGCGGGATCAGGCCAAAGACCGCGCGCAGGAGATAATTCCAGCGATAGACGAAGGTGTTCTGGATCCCAAGATTGAAAACGGTCAGGTATTTTTGCGCCTGCATTGCCTCTTTCACCACCGGCTCGGCAGGTGCCGCATTTGCCGATCCTGCCAGCGGCTCAAGAGGACGAGCCCGCAGATCGCCCCGATCAGCGCCATGAAAATGTCTTTCTGGGTATCCCAGACATCGCCCTGCGTCCCGAGAAACGCGTCCGAGGCCGCGCCGCCTGCCACGGCCGTGCCCCATTCCAGCAACTCATAGAGACCGCTGATTCCGACGCAGATCAGAATCACGATGACGAAGCGCCAGCCGCCCGCCGGCACGATCCGCAGCCTAACGAAAAGCTCGCGCGCGATGAGGGCCGGGACAAAGCCCTGCATGAGATGCCCGAGACGATCGAAATGATTTCGGTGCCAGCCGAAGATGGGCTGGATCCAGTTGAAGAGCGGGACTCGCGCATAGGTGTAGTGACCGCCGACGCAGAGAAGCACGATGTGGAGGGCGATGAGGGTATAGACCAGGGTCGTAAAACGAAAAGTGGAGTAGGTTAAAATGAGCAGGGCCGCCCCGATAATCGCGGGCGCGACCTCGAGCCACCAGGTGAGCCGATCGTAGGGCCGCCAGGCGGACCAGGCGAAGACGAGCGCGACGGCGAAGAGGAGCGCGAGATGCAGCGGCGAAATGCGCGGGTTCATTTGGCGCGCGCCTCCGCTAGTTCCACGGCGAGACGGATGGCGGCGGTCATGCTGTCCGGGCGCGCGATTCCCTTCCCGGCGATCGCGAAAGCGGTCCCGTGATCCGGGCTGGTGCGGGGGAACGGCAGACCAAGAGCGACGTTCACGCCCTCATGGAAAGCGTGGAGCTTGAGCGCGATCAAGCCCTGATCGTGATACATGCAAAGCACGGCGTCGAATTCACCTTCGACCGCGTGATGGAACACGGTGTCGGGCGAATGGGGGCCGGAGAAGGGACGTGGCGAGTGACGGGTGACGAGTGACGAGTGGTTCAGTCGCTCGATCGCGGGGGTGATGATTTCGATTTCTTCGCGACCGAGGGCGCCGCTCTCGCCGGCATGGGGGTTCAACCCTGCGACCGCGATTCGCGGCGAGGCGTGACCGCGCCGGGCGAGGAAATCATGCAGCAACAGCCCGACGCGCACGATCTCGGAGGCCCGCAGGTTTTTCGCCACGCTCGCAAGTGGGATGTGTGTCGTGACGAGCGCGACGGTCAGGCCGGGCCCGGTGAGCATCATGGCGAAATTCTTTACCCCAGAGCGCGCGGCGAAGAACTCGGTCTGGCCGGGAAATTCGAAACCGATTTCGTACATTTTGGCTTTGTGAATCGGGCCCGTCACGACGGCATCCACTTCGCCGGCA
Source organism: Chthoniobacterales bacterium (assembly GCA_036270055.1). Classification (GTDB taxonomy): domain Bacteria; phylum Verrucomicrobiota; class Verrucomicrobiia; order Chthoniobacterales; family UBA10450; genus Palsa-1392. Next base: position 62,429 of record DATBDG010000041.1, on the reverse strand, counting down.
AGGGCGAGACTGGCCGCTTCTTCCAGCGTCGCCCGCGCGAAACGCGCGCCAGCAGGAGTGGGCTTGCCTAACGAGTAGTCATCCGCCTTGCCGAGAAGGCGGTAGTCGGCTTCCGGCAATTTGCCGGAGTCAAGTGCCGCCCGCACGATCTCCGGTCCGATCCCGGCGGGATCGCCCAGCGTGATGCCGATGCGCTTGCGCATAAGTGCGCAATCTCAGCAAGAGCGCTGCGCGTGGCAAATTTTGTGGACGTTTCCGCTGTGCCAAACGCGAGAGTTGCTCTCGCGGCGAAGACACAGACCCGCGCCTCGCAGAGCGAGGCGTCCAGAAGACGCAGAGCGCGCCGCAGGATTCAGAACGTCTTGATGTAGGCCTTCGAGCGCAGGCTTGCGAGCCAGTGGTCCTGCAACTCTTGCGCCTGTTCCTGGCGCAACCGCCCTTCGATCTCGGCCCGCAATTCCTTGGTCAGCGGTTTCAAATCGCCCCCCTGTCGCGCTTCCACCTTCAGGATGTAAAAGTTCCCTCCCAGCTCGACCAGCTGACTGATCGCGCCCGGTTTCAAACTGAAGGCCACCTGCGACAGTTCCGGCGAGAGCGTTTTCTCATCGACCCAGCCCCAATCGCCCCCCAGATCGCGCGTGCTGTCTTCCGAATACATCTGCGCCATTTTGTCGAAATCGGCCCCCGTGATGAGCTTGGCTCGAATCTCTTCCGCCATCGATTGCTGGGCCGAACCGCCCTGGCCCGGGATCATTATCATGCGCAGTTTCACCTGCGGCTTGCTCGAGAAAAGTTCGCGATGCTGGCGATAATATTCCTCCACTTTGCCGGGTGGAATGATCAGGTTCGTCTTCACGTTCTTGGCCCGCATCGCCTGCACGATGATCTTCTGACGTTCGAGATCGCGGAACTTCGACATCGTGTATTTCTGCGCTTCCATCGTTTTGATGAAGGCCGCTCGATCGCCGCCGAAGTTTTCCTTGATCACCGTTTCGACTCGCTCGTCGATAAAATGCGGCGGGATGACGAGCTTTTCCTTGTCGAACGCCTGGATAATGAGCTGGCGATCGATCAAATCCTGGAGGGCGCCTTTGCGCAGTTCGGTGATTTTTTTCACCAGCTCATCGCCCGAATACTGCGCGCGGAGGAGACGCTCGCGCGGTTCAACCACTTCCCGCACCTCGGAGTAGGTGATGACCTTGTCGTTCACAATCGCGGCGATGCCATTGACCGATTCCGCCCCGCGGGTGGGCGACGCGGTCGCCGCCACTCCGAGGCAGGAGAACGCGAGGAGCGCCGCCAGCGGAAAATGCCAGATGGATTTCACAGTTGCTTTAGCCATTGCAGTACCTCAGGGAGATTGAGATCAATCTTAACGGAACTTAAACGAGGAAATTTTCCGCCGACAAGGATAAAGTCGCCTCGCCGCGTGAGCATTAATTTGCCCTCGCGCACCTCGACCCGACTGACGCGAGCCCGGGCGGCGGAAAGCTTGATTTCGCTGAGAAGGAGCAAATTGTCAACCGCCGCCGGCCACTTCCCGAAGCGGTCGCGCCAGTCGCGCCGGAGGCGCTGGAGCTGCTCGGTGGTCGTGACCTCGGCGAGGTGGCGATAAGCCTGGATGCGGAGAGCGGGGTCGCTGATGTAGGCGGTCGGGATAAAGGCCGGGACCAGTTTCTCTGGGCCAGCGGCCAGGTATTCGCCCTCGTTCGTGGCGAGGAAATCGAGGCGCGTTTCCACTTCGAGCCGGGGCCGGAGCTTTTCGCCTTTGAGTTGGGCGACCGCCTGTTTCAAAAGCTGGCAGTAAAGATCGAACCCGACCGCCATGATGTGCCCGCTCTGGGCGGTGCCGAGGATCGAGCCGGCGCCGCGAATCTCTAGGTCGCGCATCGCGATCCGAAAACCCGCGCCTAACGAGCTGTATTGCCGGATCGCGTTGATTCGTCTGCGCGCCGCGCCCACCGTCATGAGCTCGCGCGGGAGGAGGAGATAGGCATAGGCCTTGTGCTCGGCCCTGCCGACCCGGCCGCGCAACTGATAAAGGTCGGCAAGCCCAAAACGATCGGCCCGATCGATGATGATGGTGTTGGCATTCGGAATATCGAGTCCGCTCTCGATGATCGTGGTGCAGACCAGGACGTCGATTTTTCCCGCAACGAAACGCTGCATAACCGATTCGAGTTCGTCCGCGTCCATCTGCCCGTGGCCAAACTCGACCCTCGCTTCGGGACAGAGTTCGGCGATTCGGTTGCGCATTTTCTCGATCGATTGCACCCGGTTGTGCAGGAAATAAACCTGGCCCTGCCGCTCCAACTCGCGATTGATCGCGTCCCGGATGATGCGCTCGTCGTAGCCGCAGATCACGGTCTCGACCGGGAGGCGGTTGAGCGGAGGCGTCTCGATCGTCGACATGTCTTTGACGCCGACTAACGACAGGTAAAGCGTGCGCGGAATCGGAGTAGCGGAGAGGGTGAGGACGTCGACGAGCTTGAAGAGCTCCTTGAATTTCTCTTTGTGCAGGACGCCGAAGCGCTGCTCCTCGTCGATCACGACCAGGCCGAGATCCTTGAAGACGACATCCCCGGAGATGAGGCGATGGGTACCGATCACGACATCGACGCCGCCCTCACGCAATTCCTTTAGCACCTTGCGCTGCTCGGCCTGGGAACGGAATCGGCTCAGCATTTCAATCCGCACCGGGTAATCGAGCATCCGCTGCCGAAAGGTCTCGAAATGCTGCTGCGCCAGGACCGTGGTCGGCGTCAGGACCGCGACTTGTTTTCCTTCCATCACGGCCTTGAAGCCGGCGCGAATCGCGACTTCGGTTTTGCCGTAGCCGACATCGCCGCAGATGAGGCGATCCATCGAGCGCGGCTCTTCCATGTCGCGTTTCGTGTCGGCAATCGCTTTTAATTGATCGGGCGTCTCGCGAAATGGGAAAGAGTGCTCAAACTCGAGCTGCCATTTCGTATCGGCTCCGAAGGCATGGCCGCGCTGCGTCTCGCGCTCCGCCTGGAGGGCGAGCATTTTGCCCGCGTAATCGAAAATCGAAGCCGCGGCGTTCCGCTTCGCCCGCGTCCATTTGGAATCGGCAAGCAAACTGAGCGGCGGCGATTTTTTCCCGACTCCGACGTAACGCGAGACCATGAAGGCCTGCTCGAGCGGAACGAAAAGTTTCGCTTCCTCGGCGAATTCGATCGCCAGCACTTCGCTGCTCTCCGGCCCGCCCATTTTTTTCAGACCAAGAAAACGGCCGATCCCGTGCTCGAGATGAACGACCAATTCGCCCTCGTTGAGATCGCTGAAATCGATTTGGGCGCGTTGCGTCCCGAACTTCGCCGTCCGTTTGAGGCGCCGCCGGCCATGAGTCGGCGCGCGGCCGAAAAGTTCCGCGGCCGCGAGCACGACCAGATTCTTCTCGGGAAAACAAAAGCCGCGCGCGAGCGTGCCTTCGAGCAGATCGATCCCGCCTAACGAGACCTTCGCTTCCGTCATGATCTCGCGGAAACGCTCGATCTCGCCTTCGGTTTGGAAATAAATCGCGATCCGCGCCCCGCTCTCGCGCCAGCTCGTCAGTCGGGAAAAAAACTGCTGCCGTTTCGCCTCCGCGATGATGAACTCGCCGCTATCGAACTGACCGATCTCGCAATCAATAAACGCCCCGGCGAAATCTTCGACCGCATCCTGATTCTCGATCCACCCTTCACTGATCCGAATCTCGTTCTCGTCCTCCTCCTCGTCCTCGATCCCAATCCGGAGATGATTCGCGGCAACGTAATCGCCCACCTTTCCGCTCTGATCCTCGGCCGCGCCTAACAACAGCTCGACCTCGTTGAGATTGCGGGTCGAAGTCTGGGTATCGAGATCGAACTCGCGCAGCGATTCGATCTCGTCCCCGAAAAATTCCGCCCGAATCGGCGCTGCCGCCTGCCAGGAATAGACATCGAGAATCCCGCCCCGAACCGCGATTTGCCCACGGGTCGTGACCTGCGCGACCCGCTCGTAGCCCGCCTCGCCTAACGACTGCACAACCTGCTCGAGCCCGTGCGCCGTTCCGCGCCGCAGGAGCAGCGCGGCCGAGCGCAACGCGCCTCGTTTCGGCGCCGGCTGATCGAGACTCGCGCGAGTCGCGACAATGACATGCCGCTTTTTGCTCGTCTCCACCCGGCTCAGAAGGGCGAGGCGTTCCGCCGCAATTTCCTGATCGGGCAGAATGTTTTCGACCGCGAGAAATTCCGCTTCCGGGAGAAAGAGCGCCTCCGGCAGCCAGTTGATGAGACTCTCGTGCAGCAGCTCCTGCGTGCGGACACTTGGGCAGACGACCCAGAGCGTTTGCGGGACTTCCCGGGCAATGACGGCAACGAGAAACGACCGCGCCGACTCGATGACATGCGAGAAGGCAACCGGACGCTCGCCCTTCTTGAGCGCCTCGAGCCGGCTCACGATCGGCTCGGCCGCCGCGACGATCTTCAAAAGCTCGGCGCCGCTCGATTTATCCACGCATTTATTCAATCGCCGCGAAGGCGGACTGCGTACTCAGAGTTCGCGCCCAACCGCTTCGGCTACGGCCCGGATTCGTCTGACGAGATCGGAAAAGATTTCGGGACGCAAAGCCTGTTCGCCATCGCTTCGGGCGTGCTCGGGTGCGTCGTGCACTTCGATCATGACCGCGTCGGCCCCCGCCGCCACGGCCGCGAGCGCCATCTGCGGAATGTACTCGCGCAGGCCGATGCCGTGGGTCGGATCCACTACTACCGGCAGCTTCGTCTTCGCTTTCAGGATTGGGACGGCGTTCAGATCGAGCGTGTTTCGCGTCATCGTCTCGAAGGTGCGAATCCCGCGTTCGCAGAGCAGGACGTGCGGGTTTCCTTCGCTCAAAATGTATTCCGCGCTCAGGAGCAGGTCGTTGATCGTGGCGCTGAAGCCGCGCTTGAGCATGACCGGCAACCGGCTTCGGCCGACTTCCTTAAGGAGGGCAAAATTCTGCATATTGCGCGAGCCGATCTGAAGGCAGTCGGCGTATTTTTCGATCAGCGCGAGGTCGCGCGTGTCCATGATTTCGGTGATGATCGGCAACCCGGTTTCGGCCCGCGCTTCCGCCAGTAATCGCAACCCGTCTTCGCGCAAACCCTGGAAGCTGTAGGGGGAAGTGCGCGGCTTAAAGGCACCGCCGCGCAGGACGCGGGCACCGGCATTTTTCACCGCCCGGGCGATCGTGAGAACCTGTTCGCGACTTTCGACCGAGCAGGGCCCGGAGATGAGAACCACCCGCTGACCGCTCCCGATTTTCACCGCCCCAATCGAAACCGGCGGCGGAAGCGCGCCATTTTCCTGGGTGACGAGTTTATAGGGCTTCATGACCGGGACGACCGACTCCACTCCCGGAATGGCAGCGATTGGCTTTTCCCGAATCAGATCCTCGGAGCCGATGACGCCGATGACGACGCGAGATTCACCCCGCATGACCTGGGAGCGCAGGCCGAACTCCTCGATCCGCGCCACAATGTGGTCGATCTGCGCCTCGGTCACGCTCGGTTGAGTGATGATGATCATGTCGCGGGGAGCAGGAGTTTAACGCCTGCGCGACGACGGGCAACCCTTGGGTGACGGAGCCTGGAGGGGCGGGGGTCGTTCCGTCCTCCGCAAGATTCAGGACGACGCGGCGGTCGTCCATCCAATCACTCAGGGCGTGACCGTAACGGGTGTGCCGACTTCGACGTTATTGAAAAAATTCTCCGCCATGAACTCCGGCATCCGGATGCAACCGTGCGAAGCGGGATAACCGGGTAGATAACCGGCGTGCATCCCGACCCCGCCGACAATGCGCATGAAGTAGGGCATGGGCGCGCCTTTATACTTGGTTCCGGGCGGTTTTGAATCCTTCTCGTTGTCGATGTTGGGCACGACGACGTTGTCATATTGATCGACGTAATCGCCGTAGCGGCTGGAGGAATGGTCGAGGTCTTTCTGGACAATTTTGTAGTTTCCGGCCGGTGTGTCGAGACCTTCGCGGCCGGTCGACAATTGCGAAATCCCGACCAACTGCCCGCCCTTGTAAAAATAGGCGCGCTGTTCCCCGAGACTGATCTTGATCGATGGTTTCCCCGGAACGCCGTCGCCGTCCCAATAGGAGACGTTGTCGTTAGGCGCGGTCGCCGCTACCGGCTGATCGCCGTAGACCCCACCCAGGTACTGAGTCTGGCCATAGACGAGACGCGGATCGTCCTCGCCGCAGCCCGCGAGAAAGGCGAGGGCGCCGGCAGCCACACCGAGCAGGAGACGCGGGAAGGTGAAAAAAATGTGCGACGATTTCACGAAGGGAAGCGCAACTAAAGTAGCGGCGTTGGGAAAGTCAAGATAGCTGGTCGCATGCCCGCCCCAGGGTGCGGCTTGAATTTTGCTTAAACTTGCTGAGACTGCCGCCGTTCGCGCAATCACACCATGCCGACCTACGAATATTCGTGTCAGAAATGCGGGCAAAATTTCGATGCCTTTCAATCGATGCGGGACGAGCCGTATCGGATTTGCCCGAAGGAACTTTGCCGGCAGGCGAAGTGGGGCAAGGGTAAGGTCAAGCGCCTGCTCGGCACTGGCGCCGGCCTCATTTTCAAAGGCTCCGGTTTTTACATCACTGATTACCGGAGCGAATCGTATAAGGACGCTGCCAAAAAAGAGTCCGGCTCCGGCAGCGAAAAAGGCGCTGAAAAAGGCGCGGCGGCCAAACCGGAAAGCAAACCCGCCCCTGCCGCGACGCCCGCGAAAACCGGGAAGGACAAGAGCGCGTGAGCAAGCTGATTTGTCCGGATTGTCAACACCAGAACGAGCCGGAACGAATTTACTGCCACAACTGTGGCGCGCGCCTCGATCGCAGCAGTCTGGTCACGGAAAAAGCCGACGCCGGGGAATCGGAGGCGCAGACCCAAAAACATCTCAAGAAGATGTTCGATCCGCGCCGGGGTCGGAGTAAAGCGGTGGCGCTCAAGTTTGGCAAGGTTTTGCTCTGGGCCCTTGGGACCGCCTTGCTCGTGCTCATGATTCTGCCGCCGATCGACCTCCCGCCGGAGACGAAGAGCTTCGAGCTCGCCCCGCTGATCAACATGGAGTTGATCAACGCCACCTCCAGCCAGCAGCCCGTCACCCTGGTTTACAGCGAAGAGCAGGTGAACCACTATCTCGCCTCCATTGTGGCGAGCAAGAGCAGTCATGCCGCTGAGGGGTATTTCCCGCTTCGGCGCATCCTCGCGCGCTTCCGGGAAGACGCCTGCGGGATCGAAGTGCAACGTCGAATCTTCGCTTTTTCGATGTATGCCGGAGCCTCCTATCGCGTCCGGTTGGTCAATGGCAAAATTCTCCCGCAAAACCTCGGAGGTCACATCGGGCGGATGCCGATTCATCCCTCGATCATGAAGGTGGCCGATCTCTTCCTCGGCAAAGCCTGGAGCACTCTCGACCGGGAGCGCAAGTCGGTCGCCCGACTCTCTCGCATCGAGTTCCACCCGCAATCGGTCACGCTCATCGCCGGGCAGTGATCGAGCTCGGGCGCTTTCCTCTTCTGCCTAAGAGGCGGTCCTGAAGTCTTCGCCGAGTGGCGATCCATCTCGCAGCGCTCTATCCGGTTGTCGTCCCGAAGCTGGCGAGAATCGTAGCCGGCGCCCACGCGACGATTACCGCCGCGAGCAAAAAGCTGAATCCAACCGCCCCCTGAGCCGCATCTCACAGCAAAAGAACAATTATGAAAATAACCCTCTTCAAGATCAAAGTCTTCACCTACCTTTGCTTCGTTGTCGCTCTGGTTTGCACGGCACACGGTCAGGATCCGACGCCGCCGCCCGGCGCCACTCAAACAGCTCCGGCGCCCGCTGCAACCGCACCGGCTCCCACCGTCCCAGTCGCCACGCCGCCCGTCACTTCCACCGCGGTGACTCCCGTCGTGACAGCCACAGCCGCACCGGTCACGACCATAGCTCCAGCGGTCGCTCCCTCCGCCAGCCCCGACACGGAGGAAGACTTCGACCGCGCGATCGAGCGAAAAATCCGCAAGCATTTCACGGTCGATTTCGACGGCGGACATTCCGGGCATAATTCAGATGATGTTCCCTGGATCGCGCTCCCGATCGTCCTGATTGTTTTTCTGACGATCTTCGGGCTCCCGGTGGCGATCGTGGGCACCATCCTCTACTTCAGCTTTTCGAAGAGCCGCGCCATGCATAAGACGGTGCGGATGATGGTCGAGAAAGGCCAGCCGGTGCCCGAGGCGCTCCTCAACCCGCCACCGGTCATCCGGCAGCGCTCCGATCTGCGGCGCGGCATCGTGCTTCTCATGATCGGCGCCGGCCTGATGGTCTTCTTCGGCGCCGTCAACGATTGGGAAGGCGGCGTTTGGAGCCTCGGCATCATCCCGTTCCTCATCGGTCTCGGCTACCTCCTCGTCTGGCGGTTGGACGTGCGCCGCGAAGATACTTCCCCCAAGGTGTAAACTCCTGGAGTGCCGCTCAATGATGCCGATCTCGTCGCGCGCGTTTTACTTGAGGACGATCATCATGCCTTCGCCGAGTTGGTCCGCAATCATCAGTCCCCGGTCCGAGGTCTGCTCCGCCAGCTCACGCGAAGCGACCTCGCCCTGGCAGACGATCTGGCCCAGGAAACTTTCCTGCGCGCTTACAAAAACATTCGCAGCTTTCGCGGCGAGGCCAAATTTTCCACGTGGCTTTATCGCATCGCCTATAACTGTTTCCGCGAAGAAGCTCGCAAACGAAAGGAGCTGGTCGGGATCGACGAATCCCAGCTCGAGGCCGAGCAGGATCCGCAGACCGTCGACCCGGCCCTGAAACACGATCTCATGCAGGCATTGCAACTGCTCCCATTACACGAGCGTTCGGCCATTCTGCTTTGTTGCCAAAATGGCCTCTCGCACGATGAAGCGGCCCGGGTCTTGGAGATTCCGCTCGGCACCGTGAAAACGAACGTCTTGCGCGGACGCGAGAAATTGAAGAAAATGCTGGCAGGCTGGGGACCAAACTGACGATGGACGAACAATTCCAGGAAGATTGGCTCGAGCGGAGCCTGCGCGAGGAGATGCCTTACATCGATGACGCCGGTTTCACCGCCCGGGTCGTGCAGAAGCTGCCCGCCGCTCCCGCCCCGCGCTCCTACCGCGCCGCCATCCTGATCGGCGTCACGATCCTGGCCAGCATCATCGCCTACTTCCTTTCCGATGGCGGCCGCTTTTTCGTCGTCGAGGCCTACCGGCTCGTCTCCATGCCGATTGGCATCATCGCGCTGGTGGCGATCTGCTGCACGCTTGTCATGACCGCGGTGGCAGCCGGCGCCGCCTGGTCAAATATGCGCGAACAACGTTAGGCAACGCGCTTGAAACGCGAATCCGCGGAAGTGGAGCGAAAGAGCGGCGCGGGGAATCCGCGGCGTTCGGGGGCGTAGTCCCGCCGGGATTGAAGAGCAAATCGAGAAGCGCTAGCCGTCGTTTTAGTTCGTCGCAAAAACTTCCCGGGCCTTCGCGACATCGCGGCCGATCTGTTCGCGGAGCGCTCCCAAATTCTCGAATTTTTGCTCCGGTCGCAGATAGCGCAGGAAACGCATCTCGATCTCTTTCCCGTAGAGATCGCGATCGAGATCAAAAATGTGAAACTCGAGCACTCGTTGCGGCGACCCGCCCGCAATCGTCGGGCGCACGCCGAGGTTCACCACCCCGCGCAACGTTTGCCCGTCGAGCGATCCCTCCGCCGCATAGACGCCGTTAGGCGGGAACTGCTCGCTGTGGGCGCTCAGGTTCGCGGTCGGAAATCCGAGACTCTTCCCGAGATGCTTCCCCTCCTCGACCGTCCCGAGAATCGTGTAGTCGCGCCCCAGCATGCGGGCTGCCGTTTCGAAATCGCCCGTTTCCACCGCCCGGCGAATCGCCGTGCTGCTGATGATTTCGCCCTTCGAGGTGACCGGCTCCACTCCGACCACGTTAAAATCGAGTTGGGCGCCAAGTTCCTTCAGGAGGGCAAGGTTGCCGGCACGATTTTTCCCAAACGACCATTCCTGGCCAACGCAGACCTCGTGCAGCGGATTCGCCGCCGCGACCAGTTGCCTCACGAAATCGTCCGGAGCGGTCGCGGCCAGATCGCGATCGAAGGTCAGCACGAGCAGATGCGAGACTCCGAGCGCGCGAATGAGTGCGACCTTGTGCGGCGTCGCGGTCAGAAGTCGCGGGGTCTTGTCCGGTCGCAGGATTTTCGCCGGATGCGGATCGAAGGTGACGACGACTGCGGTCCCGCCGGCTTCCTTCGCATCCCGGGTGGCGGTCGAGATCACGGCCTGATGTCCGCGATGGACGCCATCGAAAACACCGATGGCGAGAAAAACCGGCCCGGGCACCTGAGCCAGTTCCGGAATCGATCGCAGGACGCGCATGAACGTTTCGCTTCTCAGGCGCCGCGCATCCGGGAGACCTCGGGCAGAGTCAGGATTTTTTCGAGAATATCGACCGGCGGCGAGTTCCTGATCTGATCGACGGTCACGGCCCGGGCGAGGTCGAAGCGCCCCGAGCGCGTGCGCCGCAATTCCTGGAGATGGCCTCCGCAGCCAAGCGTCTCGCCGATGTCGTGGGCATAGGTGCGGACGTAAAATCCTTTGCTGCAGAGAACCGTGAAATCGATCTCGGGCGCCGCGATCCGGTCGATGCTGTAGCGATAGACGTGCACCAGGCGCGGCTTGCGCTCGACCGTTTTCCCCTGCCGCGCCAGCTTGTAGAGCGGCACTCCGCCCTGCTTGATGGCCGAGACCATCGGCGGCATCTGATAAAAATCGCCGCGGTATGTGTCGAAAGCGGCGCGCACATTTTCCTCCGTCAACTCCGGCACTGCCCGTTCCTCGATCACCCGCCCGGCGCGGTCCTGGGTGTCGGTGGTTTTGCCTAACGACAAGGTGCCGGCGTATTCCTTGTCCTCGCTCATGAGCAGGTCCTGGATCTTGGTCCCGCGGCCAAGGGTGAGGATGAGGAGCCCGGTTGCAATCGGGTCGAGCGTTCCGCAATGCCCGACCTTTTTGATCTGGAGCTGCTGCCGGACGAGCGCGACGACGTCGTGCGAGGTCATGCCGGCCGCCTTGTCGACCAGCAGGACTCCGTCGGGTGTAGCGGTGAGGGACATGGGTTGGTTAAAGCGTTAAAGCGTTAAAGCGTCGCAGCGAGGAGGCGCGAGAGATCATGACCGCTTTAACGCTTCAACTCTTCAGCGCTTCAACCGAACTCACCGCCGCCGCGATCACTTTCTCCGCCACGTCATCCAGCGCACCGGGCACCCGGGCACCCGCCGCCAGCTTGTGTCCGCCGCCCTTGAAACTAAGGCAGATCGCACAGACGTCCGCCCGCTCGTCTTTTGAGCGCATGCTGACGCGAACCTTCCCGTCCTCGAGTTCTTCGAAAAAGATCGCGATGATCACGCCCTGGATGGCACGGAGGTGATCGATCAGCCCCTCGTTATCCTCTGGAATAACCCCGAGCCCGTTGGCGGTCGCGAGTGGAAGACTGAAGCTCGCGACCTTGCCCTCGGCATCGAAGCGCATCCGGTCGAGCAGGACGCGGAGAAGCTCAATGCGACGGCGCGGATAGCTTTCGTAAAGTTTCTGGCTCAACTCGCCGACCTTAATGCCGCAGCGCAGGACGTCGGCCGCGATCTCGAAAGTGCGCGCGGTCGTGTTGGGATATTGGAATGAACCGGTGTCAGTCGAAATGGCGGCAAAGAGATTCTCCGCGATCGGTTCGTCGAGCGGCAAATCCTGGCTCTGGAGCAGCTCGAAAAGAATCTGGCCGGTGGCGGGCGCGATCGGATCGATATGCACCAGATCGCCGTAACGCGGGTTGCTCGGGTGATGATCGATGTTGATCCAAATCTTAACACTCCCGACAGCCGCGAGGCAGTTATCGCCCAGTCGCTGCCGGGTGGCGGTATCGAGCGCGAGGACGACGTCAAAATCCTCCGGTTCGTTAGGCGGGAACGAGACCAGTTCGCCACCCGGGAGGAAAGAGAACTTCTCCAACAATCCCTCCTCGTTCCAAACCTTTACTTTTTTGCCGAGCTTTTGCAGGGCCAGGCTCATTGCGATTTCGCTCCCGAGGGCGTCGCCATCGGGACGGACATGGCTGAGGACGAGAAAAGTCTCGTAAAGGCGCAGGACTTGCGCGATCTCCGCGAAAGTCGAGTTCGTTAGGCTGATTTTCGGTGCTTCGACGGTGCTCGCGTTCATTCGGTTTCGGCTCTGGGTGGAGGTTCGATTTCCTGCAGGATTTCCAGGACGCGGGAGCCGCGCTCGATCGAATCGTCGAGATGGAAAATAAGATGGGGCGTGTACTTCAGGACGACGTGCTTCGAAAGGTCGGCCTGGAGCGCGGCGCGGTTGGCTTCCAGCTTCGGGATGACTTCGTTGCGGCCAGCCGAGCCGAGGACGCTGATGTAGACGTGAGCCGATTTGAGATCAGGCGTGACATCGACCTGGTGCACGGTGACAAGCAGGTCTTCAAAAGTCATTTCGCGGACGAGGAGCGAGCTGAGCTCCCGTTTCAAAAGTTCGTTAACGCGCAGAAGTCGATGTTTCATGGTAGCGCAAGCTTCCCGCTTGCATGGATCAAACTCGCAAGCTGGAAGCTCGCGTTACAATTTCTGTGCGACCTGTTCGAGCTGGTAGCACTCGATGACGTCGCCGACCTGGTATTCGCTGAAGTCGCCCAGCTTGATGCCGCACTCGAGCCCGACGCGCACCTCTTTCACGTCATCCTGGAAACGGCGCAGGGTCGAGAGGCCACCGTCGTAGACCGGTTGGCGCCGGCGCAGGACGCGGGCCCGGGCGGTGCGGCTGATACGGCCATCGGTGACGAGACAGCCGGCCACAATCCCGCGGCTCAATTGGAAGACCTGTTTCACTTCGGCATGGCCGATGACGGTCTCGCGATGTTCGGGGTCGAGCAGCCCGGCCATTGCTTCTTTGATCTGATCGATCAGCTCGTAAATGATGCTGTAAAGTTTAACCTGAACGCCTTCGCGTTTCGCCGCCCCGACGGCGTTGCTTTCGACCTTGACGTTGAAACCAACCACGACCGCGTTCGAGGCGCTGGCGAGCAGGATGTCGGATTCAGAAATCGGGCCGACCCCGGAGTGGATCATCTCGAGGTCGATCTTCTTGCTCTGGATTTGGCCTAACGACGCGGCGAGCGCTTCGAGCGAACCCTGGGCGTCGCACTTCAGAACGAGGCGGAGGACCTTCTTGCCATCGGCCGCTTCGAGCAGGCTCTCAAGGGTGGCGCGCTGCGGCATGCTCAGCTTTTCCTTCCGCTTCTCCGCCAGTCGTTCTTCGCTCAGGACCTTCGTGGATTTCTCCGATTCCATGACGAGGAATTCGTCCCCGGCGTTAGGCAACCCGGTAAACCCGAGAACTTTGACCGGCGTCGAGGGACCGGCCGACTTGATCGGTTTGCCCTGGTCGTCGACGAGCGACTTCACTTTGCCGCCGTAGTCGCCGCAGATAAACGGCTCGCCAACTTTGAGCGTCCCCATTTGCACAATGACGGTCGCGGTCGGTCCGCGACCGGCTTCGACCTGCGCTTCGATCACGGTCCCGCGCGGGATGGCGGTGGGCGAGGCCTTCAGTTCCATCACCTCGGCCTGCACGACCATGTTCTCGAGCAACTCTTCAATCCCGGTGCCCTTCGTCGCCGAAACCGGCACCACGATTGTTTCGCCGCCCCAATCTTCCGGCGTGAGATCGTGTTCCTGAAGCTGTTGCTTGACCCGGTCGATGTTCGCCGAAGGCAGATCGATCTTGTTGATCGCGACCATGATTTTCACATGGGGCGCGGCCTTGGCGTGGTTGATCGCTTCGATTGTTTGCGGCATGAGCCCGTCATCCGCCGCCACCACCAGCACGACGATGTCGGTCACGTTCGCGCCTCGCGCCCGCATCGCGGTGAAGGCGGCGTGACCGGGGGTGTCGAGGAAAGTGATCTTCGTCCCTTTGTAATCGACTGTGTAAGCGCCGATGTGCTGGGTGATGCCGCCTGCTTCCCCCGCCGCGACGCGCGTCTTGCGGATCGCGTCCATGAGCGAGGTCTTGCCGTGGTCGACGTGCCCCATAAACGTGATGATCGGGGCGCGGAGCTTGAGTTCTTCTTCCTTCTCGATCACCGGCGGCGGCGGTGCGACCACCGCCTCGACGACCTTGTGCACTCCCGCGCCTTTTTCGCGGCGCTCCATCTCGAAAACGAAGCCGTGTTTTTCGCAAATCCTGGTCGCGACCTCAGGCTCGACGGTCAGGTTTGGATTCGCAAAAATGTTGTAGTCATCCATCAGCTCTTTGATGAGCTGGAAATTTTTCAGCCCAAGCTGCGCAGCAAGATCTTTGACGATGATCGGCGGCTTGATGTGGATGATCTTGCGGCCGTCCTCCGTCTCGGTTTCGACTTCACCAGCTTCTTCGGTGGGTGGCGCCGGAATTGGCGCCGGCGTCTCTTCACGAGTTGGTTCGGGCGCAGTCGGCGTGGCGCGGATGCGCGAGATCGGCGGGAGAATCGTGCGCTTGACCGCCTCGTCGGAAGGGGCGCGCTTTGGTTTCGGGACGTGGGGATCGATCAGAGAAACGCTTTCCGTGGTCGGTTTTGGAGGCGGTGGCTCGGGCGCAACCGGGGCCGCCGGCTTGGCCGGCGGCTTCTTCGCCGTGATGGGAGCAAAAGCGGACCTCGTCGGGGCGGGAGAAGCCGGAGCGGTCGGCTCGGCTTGTTTGGTCCTGGGCGCCGTGACGGTCTGCCCATCCGATTCTTCTACAATCGTCACCTCGTTGCCCGCCTCGGACTGGGAACTCTTGGCAGGCTTGGCCGCACTACGCGCACGAGTAGACGGCGACTTGGCAGAAGCGGCGGGTTTGGCCGTCTTGCGGGCAGGCGTTTTCTCCGCCTTGGATTTGGTCGTCGTCGATTTCGCTGGCATTAAAGTTCCTTAAAAATTTGCTCATGGCCGTGAGCGCTCAGGCGAGGCCATTGTCAGGGAGAAACCGGTTCACGATGCACGGCCTCGAAAATCTCGCGCGCCTTCTCTTCCTCCACCCCGAGAATATCAACGAGGTCCTGCATCTCAGCGTCGTGCAATCCTTCCAGATTCGTAAAGCCCATTTTCACCAGGGTCATCGCCTGCTCCTCGGTGATGGGCAGCGCAGTCGAGAGGGTCTGGGCGGCGTGGGCGACTTTTTGTTCCACCGCCGTCGTGCTCGGCGCTTCCTTCTCGATGTTGATTTCCCAGCCGGTCAGCCGGCTCGTCAGACGCGCGTTCTGGCCTTTCTTGCCGATCGCGAGCGAGAGTTGATCTTCATCGACCGAAATGGTGGCGCTCTTTTTCTCGATATCGAAAACGAGGTTTTTCACCTTCGCCGGCTTGAGCGCTTCGAGGACAAATTCCTTCGGGTCGGAGCTCCAGCGGATGATGTCGACTTTTTCGTTGTTCAGTTCGCGCACGATGTTCTTCACCCGCGAACCGCGCATTCCGACGCAGGCGCCGACCGGATCGACTTTGGGGTTGTCGCTGAAGACGGCGATCTTGGTCCGATACCCGGCTTCGCGCGCAATGCCACGAATCTCGACCGTGCCGTCGGCGATTTCGCTCACTTCGAGCTCGAAAAGGCGCCGAACGAAATTGGGATGGCTGCGCGAAATGATGATCTCAGGGCCACGGGCGCCGTTCTCGACCGCCACGACATAAGCGCGGAGCCGGTCGCCGACGTTGTAATCCTCGACTACGACGCGTTCCCGCTGCGGCATGATCGCTTCAAATTTCCCGAGATCGAGAATGACGTCGGAACGATCGAAGCGCCGCACGGTGCCGCTCACAATCTCGCCCGCGCGATCCTTAAACTCCTCGTAGATCATTTCCTTCTCGACCTGACGGATGCGCTGCATCATCGCCTGCTTCGCCGTCTGGGCAGCGATCCGGCCGAAATTCTTCGGGGTCACTTCCACCTCGACGGCTTCGCCGACCTGCGCGTCGGGCTTGATCTTGCGCGCCTTGTCGAGGGAAATTTCGTCCTGCGGGTTGGTCACCTTCTCGGCCACGAGGAGATTGGCGAGGGCGCGGATTTCGCCCGTTTTCGGGTCGATATCGATGTGGAGATCGCGCGAGGCGCCGACGCTTTTTTTCGACGCCGAAAGGAGGGCGTTCGAGACCGCCTCGATCAGGATTTCGCGTTTGATTCCGCGTTCCCGCTCCAGGTAATCGAGCATGGCAATAAATTCGGCGTTCATAAAATCATGGTCCGCAGACAAAAAAGAGTGGGACACCGGCTCCCACTCCAATCCACAACGGACTAGGCGCAGACGATACTTTTGCTGCGGCGATTCGTCAAGTTCCGCTCTGCCCTAACGAAATGGTTCGGTGTCCACACTTCAGCGTGCGGGAAAGGGCGCATGCTCCTAAAGCCTGAAAACGCCCTAAAGGGTGGACACCAGGCGATGAACGGTTGGCCGGGGTCACCGACCCCAGCTACAGTCGTCGCGCGATGTCGAGGGCCAAAGCGTTTCCATTGGTCATCCTGATCTGGGCGGCGATTTATCTGCCGCGGCTCGGGTCGCTCGAGCTCAAAAGCGAGGAGGGACGCCGGGTCCTCCCCGCCGTCACAATGCTCGCGACCGGCAACTACCTTGTGCCGCAGGTCGGAAGCGAGCCATATCTGCGCAAGCCGCCTTTAATCAACTGGCTGGTCGCGGGCTCCTTCCAGCTCCTCGGCGTCCGCAACGAATGGGCGGCGCGTCTCCCATCAGTCCTCTGCGTCCTCTTCGTCGCTCTCGCTTTTCTCGCAATCGCCGACCGCACCCTCGGGCGCAATGGCTCGCTCGTCGCCGCCCTCATGTGGCTGACGAATTTCGGCCTGCTCGAGAAAGGGCGGATGATCGAGATCGAAGCGCTCTACGTCTCACTCGCCGCCCTCGCCTTCATTTGCTGGCTCAGCTGGTGGAAGGAACGACCCTGGCTCGCCTGGACGGCGGCCGGGATTTTCCTCGGGCTCGGTCTTCTCGCCAAGGGGCCGCTGCTGCTTCTCTTCTTTTACGCGGTCGCGATCGCCGTTCTCTGGCAAGGGGGCGAACTGAAGCGGCTCTGGAGCTTCCCGCATCTCTTCGGAATCATCCTGATGGTCGGAATTTTCGGCGCCTGGGCCATTCCGTATCTGGAATCGACCGAAGCGGGCCGCGTCGCGAGCGTCTGGTCGAGACAATTTTCCGGCCGGGTGAGCGGCGACCATTTCAAGTTCGGCGATTGGCTGCTCAACATCCCGCGCGGGATCGCTTACCTGCTCCCCTGGGCCGCGTTCCTGCCGTTCGCCCGTTTCGCTCTTCTCGAGAAGGAAGACGATCGCAAGCTCTGCCGCGCTCTGTCAGTCGGCGTGGGCATCCCGTTCCTCGTCGTTAACCTGATGCCGGGCGCCCTCCCTCGCTACAGCATGCCGCTGCTTGCGCCCGCCATTTGGCTCCTTGCCATCTTCATTCGCGAACACGCCCTCCTCTGGCCGAAGCCGTTGCGCAAAGTCATCACCTGGACGGTGGCCCTCATCACTCTCGCAATGCTTTTCTATTCCCTCATGCTCATCCCCGTCCTGCAACGGCGGGAGAAAATCCGCCCGATTGCCGCCCGGCTCGAAGCGGCCATTCCGCCGGGCGAACCTCTTTACGCGGTCGATCCCGATTATCAGCCTTTTCTCTTCTATCTCCACCGGCGGATCGTTTACGCGAGTGAGATGAGCGACCTGCCGCGCGCGGCGCGTTACATTCTGGTGCAGCCGGCGGATGAAAAGAAAGCGGAGCAATCAGACCGCTGGGCGCCGCAAAAGGCCGGGCCGATCCTGCGGATCAAGGATTACCGCGGGCGCCGGGTGATTCTGCTTCGGGTGGGGGAGGCATCACCGCCGCTGGATTGACAAACGTGCGGCCTGGGATTCGTTAGCATGCTAACGATGACCGAGATCGATCCCGAAACTGTTGGACAACTCGTCCAGGAAACCGGCCGGATTTGGCGCAACAAGCTCGACCAGCGCTTGCGCCCCCTCGGGTTGAGCCAGGCGAAATGGCGCACTCTCGCCCATCTCTCGCGCGGCCATCTCACCCAGTGCGACCTCGCGCAACGCCTCGGGATCGAAGAACCGACCCTCGCGCGATTGTTAGGCAAACTCGAACAGGCTCGCTGGATCAAACGGGAAAGCGCGGTCCACGATCGCCGTTGCAAGACCGTCCATCTTCAGCCGAAGTCGAGCGCGCTGCTGGAAGAAATTCAAAGGACCGCGCGCGACCTGCGTCACGAACTCATTGAAACGGTCTCACCTCGCGACCTGCAGATTTGTCTGCGAGTGCTGACGGAGATTCGAAATCGCGCCGCCGGCGTTTCGAACGCAAGTGATTCGAACGGCGTCCATCGCAAGAACAGGAACGGAAAGCGTCATCAATGATTGCCGCACAAAAAGTGGGTCTTGCGACCAGGGAAGCCGTTAACGGACTCGAGCAGCGGTTTGGTCGCAAGAGCGTCTATCTTGGCGGCGGCATTCTTGGCATTGTCGGCCTCCTTCTTCTCATCCGCTTTGTGACCAGCGGTCACAAGGCGACACCTCCTCCCCCGCCCCGTCCGGTTGCGGTCGCGAAGGTGATCACAAGAGATGTCCCCCTGTATCTCGACGAAATCGGCACCTGCGCCGCTTTCGAAACCGTGCAGGTCCAGGCGCAGGTCAGTGGGCAGATTATTGCTCGCCATTTCAAGGATGGTCAGGATGTGAAAAAGGGCGACCTGCTCTTCACAATCGATCCCCGCCCCTACCAGGCGGTACTCGATTCGGCCAAAGCCGACCTCATGCTAGCGGAAGCGAACCTGAAGCGACAGGAGGAACTGAGAGCCAAGCAGGTCACCGCCAAGCAAGACTGGGACACAGCAAAAGCCACCGCGATGAAAGCCCAGGCGGTAGTCGATGCCGCGCAGGTAAATCTCGATTTTACTCAGATTCGGTCGCCAATCGAAGGCCGTATCGGGCTCCGACAGGTTGATGTCGGCAATACCGTCTCGGCGGGCGCGACCAGCGCCGTTCTGGTCACAATCGACAATCTCGACCCGATCTACACCGATTTCACCGTCGCGGAGCCGGACATGCCACAGGTGCGAAAATATCTCGGCGGACCGAACGTCAAGGTGCTGACGCAACCGCCGAACAGCAATGTTCCGCCGCGCTCCGGCACTCTCTATTTCATTGCCAACACTGTCACTCCTGGAACCGGTACCGTGCAGGCGCGCGGCGTTACCCCGAATCCCGACCGGCTGCTCTGGCCTTCCGAGTTCGTCAACGTGCGCCTTGTTCTCGACATTTTGAAAAATGCGATGCTCGTGCCTAACGATGCGGTGCAGATGGGTCAAAACGGTCCTTATGTTTTCGTGGTCAAACCCGACCAGACACTCGACCTGCGACAGGTCACGCCGGGTCAACGCCAGGATGGCGAACTCCTCGTCGTGACGAAAGGTCTCAAGCCAGGTGAAACGGTTGTTACCGCTGGCCAGCTGCAGCTTGCACCGGGCACCAAGGTTGCCATCAAGTCCAGCACAAACCCGGCGCAGCAGCCCCTCTCTAACCAGGCGACCGCGGTGCCCTGATGGCCATCTCGAACAACGATAACCAAGACGAAGCTCGCGATGGCGCGGACGGCGAATCAATAAGTGCCGAGCGCGGCATTTCATCCGGGGAAACGCACGCAAAGGCCGAGCGAACGGCGGCGAAAAAGCTCGTGCAGTTCTCCTCTGGGTTGTCGCGGCCCTTCATCGCACGGCCGGTCATGACCATGCTGTTGACCGCGTCGATCGTTGTCTTCGGCATCCTTACCTACAACGAATTGGCAGTGAACGACCTGCCAGCGGTCGATTATCCCGTAATCCAGGTCAAAGTTTCCTACCCGGGGGCGAATCCAGAGACGATGGCGAACACGATCGCCACCCCGCTCGAGAAGCAGTTCACGCAAATTCCCGGCCTGAACCTGAGCACCAGTGCGAACACGCAGGGCAACACCAGCATCACTCTCCAGTTCGATCTTTCCAAGAGCGTCGACGCGGCCGCGACCGACGTGCAATCGGCCATTCAAGCCGCGACTGGCAAATTGCCCGGCGACCTGCCGAGCCCCCCCAGCTTTACCAAGACAAACCCGAACGACCAGCCGGTGATGTACATCGCGCTGACCAGCGACACCTTAAGTGACGGCGAGTTGTACCGCTATGCCACGACCGAGGTTTCGCAGCGCATCAATATCCTTCCCGGCGTCTCGCAGGTGAACATCTACGGCGTTCAGGCTGCCATCCGCATTAAGGTCGATCCCGGTGCGCTCGTCACGCGGGACATGACCTTCGATGATCTCGCCAACGCCATCCGATCCGGCACCGCCTATTCTGGCGCCGGCCAGTTCGATGGACGCAACAACTCGATCATTCTGCGGCCGAACGGCCAGATCACCGACGCCGAGGGCTACCGCGAGCTGATCGTGAAGCAGGACCCGAAGGGCGGGAAAGTTTACCTGCGCGATGTCGCCACGGTGATCGACGGAGTGCAGGACGAGCGCACGTCACGCCATTTCTACGCTCGCGGCTTCCGGACGCCCGCGTCCGTGGTGGTATTTGCCGTCTCAAGGCAGGCCGGCGCAAACGCCGTCGCAGTCGCCCGGTCGGTTCAAGCGCTTGTGCCGCAACTGCAAAAGGAACTGCCTGGCTCGATTCGTCTTTTGCCGACGTTCGATCGTTCGCAGTCGATCGTGAATTCGCTTAACGACGTGAAGGAAACTCTCCTTATCGCGTTCATCCTCGTCATTGGCGTGATCTATGTGTTCCTCGGCCGCGCTTCCGACACCCTTATCCCTATGGTCGCGCTCCCGATCTCATTCCTCATCACGTTTGTCGCGATGTGGGCGCTTGGTTACTCGATCAACAATCTCACTCTCATGGCGATGACTCTCGCCATCGGGTTCCTTGTCGATGACGCGATCGTTTTTCTCGAAAACGTTGTCAGGCGGGCGGAAGCCGGCGAATCGATCTACCGGGCCACGCTCAACAGCGCGGGCGAAATCTCGTTCACCATCCTCTCGATGACCCTTTCGCTGGCGGCGGTCTTCATTCCGCTTGCCTTTATGCCGGGATTGTTAGGCCGGATCTTCCGCGAATTCGCCATCACCATCATCATTACGATTCTTGCGTCCGGTCTCGTCTCTCTTACGCTCACACCGCTGATGTGTTCGCGCATTCTCGCCGAGCGCGGCGCCGGCCACCGCGAAACCTGGACGCAGCGTTTCGTGAACAGCTTTTTCATCCCCATCCGCAACTTCTATGGGCGCACCCTCGACATGTTTCTCGATCATGGCTGGCTCGCAGCGCCGATCATCCTCGCCTGCGTTTTCGGCGTCTGGTTTTTCTTCAAGCAACTTCCTTTTACCCTATTGCCCACCGGCGACAGCGGGGTCATCCGCGGCTTCTTCCTTGTCCAGGAAGGTGCCTCGCCCGACCAACAGCGGCGGCTCCAGGACAAGCTCGATCCCATTCTACAGGCAAACCCTGCAGTCGATAAATACTTCACCGTCGCCGGCCGGGCCGGATTATCGACGGGTGTGTTTACTGTTCTTTTTCTCAAGGATCGGGCGCAGCGCGAAGACATCGAGACCGTCACGACCGAACTGCGCAAAGCCACGAGCGAGATCCCGGGCATTTTCCCCACCTTGCAGCCTCAACCGGTCCTGCGGATCGATATCGGCGCGACCGGCAGCTCGTTCGGACGCTACACCTATGTCCTGAGCGGGATCGACCCGGAAGAAGTCTACGCCGCGGCGGACAAGCTGGAGGCGAAGCTCAAAGATTATCCCGGTTTCGCCAATCCGCCGCGGTCCGATCTTTTCCGCAACACACCCAACCTCGACATCAACATCGAGCGCGGACGCGCCGGCCTTTACGGAGTCTCGACCACATCGATCGAAAGCCTCCTCCGCTCCGCCTATTCGCAGAACTACGTCTATCTCATCAAGGAAGCCGACGACCAATATCAGGTGATCGTTGAAGCCGCCAACAAAGACCGCTCGAGCCCGACCGACCTGCGCCAGATCTACGTCAAGCCGGACACTGGCACGAACAAGCTGATCCCGTTGCAAGCGGTTACCACAACGAAGGAGGCACTTGGCCTGCAGTCGGTAAACCACACCAACCAGTTCACCAGCGTTACCTTCGGCTTCGATACGAAGCCGGGCGTCGCTCTCGGCGATGTGATTAACTACATCAACAAGACCGCCGCCGAGGTGCTACCTCCCACTGTCCAGGGCGACCTGCAGGGTGAAGGACTCGTTCTCGAGCAGCTCTTCAGCGCGTTGCCTTTCCTCGTCATCGCTGCGGTTTTCGTCATGTATGTGATCCTGGGAATTCTTTACGAAAGCTATGTTCATCCCGTGACCGTCCTCTCGACTTTGTTTCCGGCGGTGGTCGGTGGGTTGATGACGCTCTGGCTTTTTAATTCCACCCTCTCGCTCTATTCGGTCATCGGGCTCTTCCTTCTTATGGGGATCGTAAAAAAGAACGGCATCATGATTGTCGACTTCGCGCTTCATCGGCTCGACGAAGGCTACGATCGTCGCGAGGCTATTCATGAGGCGAGCATAGAACGTTTCCGGCCCATCATCATGACCACGCTCGCGGCCCTCATGGGCGCGGTCCCGATCGCACTCGGCGTCGGTGCCGAAGGTTCATCGCGCCGTCCGCTTGGCCTCGTGATCGTCGGCGGACTTGTCGTCTCGCAACTCATCACCCTCTACATCACGCCGGTCATCTACCTTGCGCTCGAATGGTTCCAGGAGCGGGTGCTCGATCGGGTGCCGTTCCTGCGCAGCGCGCACACCCATCACGAAGCCGACCTGCAACGCCATGGAGCTCCCGCACCCGAGCCGGTCGGTGCAAGGTAGCGCCGGCTACCTCGCCCTTGCGATCCACTCCATCGCTCTCGACGCCAACCGATCGAAGGCGCGCACCGCCAACTCGAGATGCTCCTCTTTCGTATCCTCGATCTTGTTGTGGCTGATCCCGTGCAGACTCTGGACGAACATCATGACCGTCGGCACACCGGCGCGCGCCACTTCCGCGGCGTCGTGCAGCGGCCCGGAGGGCAGCCGATGAGACTTGGCCGCCATCTCCCGAATCGCTTCGTCACAAAAATCGATCAGCTGCTCGTTGAACCGTATCGGCTCGATCTGCCAGAGCCGCTCCCACGACACGCTCACGTCGCCCTCTTTCGCGAAACGCTCGCTCGCCTCCCGCGCTTCGCGCAGCATCGCGGCCAGCGCGGCCGCATCGAGGTGACGCTGATCGAGCGCGATCCGGCATTCCTCGACCACGCTCGTCACGATTCCCGGTTTCGTCAGGCAGGAACCGATTGTGCAGACCCCGCCGTGCCGGTCGGTGATACGATAAATTTCCGGGCTCATTTTCGCCGCGGCCAGAAAAGCGTCTTTGCGCCGGTTCATCGGCGTGCTTCCGGAATGGGCCGCCTGTCCGTGGAAAGTGATCGCATGCCGTTCCACGCCGAAAGTCCCCAGAACGGCGCCTAAGGGGAGACCAAGATCGAGTAGCACCGGTCCCTGCTCGATATGAAGTTCGAGATAAGCCGCGGCCTTCGCGAGCTGCCGATTGGATTTCCCGACCTGCTCAAAATCAATCGCCTGCTCCCGCAGCGCCTCCGGCAGAGTGATTCCATCCTTATCCGTCAGTCCGCGGGCTTCATTCAGGTCCAGATTGCCGGAGCAGGCGGAGGAACCAAAAAGGCTTTTCCCAAAGCGCGCCCCTTCTTCGTCGGCCCAATCGACAAGGCGTACGGTGACCGGCGGCTTGCCATCGTACTGGGCCGAGATTCGGCGCAGAATTTCCAGGCCGGCGAGAGTATTGAGGGAACCGTCGAGCCAGCCACCGTTAGGCACGGAATCGATATGGCCGCCGATGAGAAGCGCTTTCTCCGAGGCGCCGCGCAGCGTCATCCAGAGATTGCCGGCTTCGTCACGCTCTGTATCCGCGCCCAGCGCCCGGGCTTTTTCTTCCAGCCAACTGCGCGCCTTTGCCCAGGTTGACGTAAAGGCGACGCGTTGCGCGCCGTTCTCGTCACCGGTCAGGATGCGCAGTTCCTTTAACTCGTCGATCGCGCGACGGGGCTGGAGTTGGCTCATGCCGAGATCCTAGGGAAGTCTCGCGCCGTCACAATCAGCAACGTCGATCGCGCGCTTCGTAGAGCGAAGCGTCTCCATCCCCGCTTTCAGCCTGCGCTTACAAATCCGTGAACGGATCCGGCCGGGCCAGCGTCCCGCGCCTCCCCTGTTGTTGGATCAGTTTTGCCACCAACCCGGTCCAACCGGTCTGGTGACTCGCCCCCAGGCCCGCGCCGCTGTCGCCGTGGAAAAACTCGTGAAAAAGATATCGCTCGCGATCGCCAGGCCCGCCTAACGAATCGCCGGAGGCGCAGGCAAAGGGCCGGTTCCCGCGTCCGTCGCGCAGGAAAAGTCGGATCAGCCGATTGGATAGCTCGTTCGCGATCTGGTTCAAAGTCGCGAACTGCCCCGAGCCGGTCGGGCATTCCACTTTGAAATCGTCGCCATAATAATGGTGAAACTTTTGCAGCGATTCGATGAGGAGATAGTTGATCGGGAACCAGACCGGACCGCGCCAGTTTGAGTTCCCGCCGAAGATGCCGGTTCGCGATTCCGCCGGTTCGTAGTCGACCACTTTCTGCTCCCCGCGCACCTCGAGGATGTAGGGATTTTTCTCATGAAACTTGCTCATCGAGCGCACCCCGTAGTCGCTCAGGAATTCGCCCGGGTCGAGCATCCGGCGCAGCAGGCATTTCATTCGATGCCCGCGGGTGAGCGCGATCAGCCGTCGATTGCCGCTCCCCGGGACTTCCCAATGTGAAATGAGGCCGGCGAGGTCGGGCCGGTTCTGCAGATACCATTCGAGGCGCTCGCGAAATCCCGGCATGGCCTCGAGCAACGCCGGCTCCAGCACTTCCACCGCCAGCATCGGCATGAGCCCGACTAACGAACGAACGCGGAGCGGCAGAAAGCGGTTTCCCGGAGTGTGGAGAACGTCGTAGAAAAATTCGTCCGCATCATCCCAGAGCCCGATCCCGCGCCCGCCGGCGTTGTTCATCGCGGCCGCGATCCCGAGGAAATGCTCGAAAAACTTGGTCGCGATATTTTCATAGACCGGGTTCTCGCGCGCCAGCTCGAGCGCGGTCCGCATCATCGTGAGGCAAAACATCCCCATCCAGCTCGTGCCGTCGCTCTGCTCGAGCCGGCTGCCGTCAGGAAAGGACGCGCTCCGGTCGAAGACGCCGATGTTGTCGAGCCCGAGGAAGCCGCCTTCGAAGATATTGCGACCGCCGGAATCTTTCCGGTTCACCCACCAGGTGAAGTTGATGAGCAACTTGTGGAAAACCGTTTCCAGAAAAGCGCGATCACCTTTCCCGGTGGCGCGCTGCTCGATCTTGTAAACCCGCCACGCCGCCCAGCCGATGACCGGCGGATTGACATCGCCGAAATTCCATTCGTAGGCCGGGATCTGGCCGTTCGGGTGCAGGTACCATTCGCGCAGAATGATATCGAGCTGGCTCTTGGCGAATTTCGGATCGACGAGCGCGAGCGGGATGCAATGAAAAGCTAGATCCCAGGCCGCGTACCAGGGATATTCCCAGCTATCCGGCATCGACATGACGCGCTCGTTGTAAAGGTGATGCCACTCCACATTGCGGCCAGTCCGGCGTTCGTTAGGCGGAGAGGGTTGGGCCGGATCGCCATCCAGCCACTGCTCCACAACGTAGTAGTAGAATTGCTTCGTCCAAAGCATCCCGGCGAGCGCCTGGCGCTGAATCGCGCAGTGTTCCTGGCTCAGGCAACTCGGGGCGAGCGCGTGGTAAAATTCGTCCGCTTCCGCCCGGCGCCGGGCGAAGATCGCATCGAAGTCCGCGAAGACTGTAGCCGGGGGCGTTGACCCCGGCTGGTCTGGCGCAAAGCCTCGAGTGGAATCGCCAAGGTCAATGCCCCCGGCTACCCCAAGCCTTTGCAACCGCAGCCTAACCACCTGGCCCTGCCCGGGATCGACCTGCATTTCGTAATGCGCGGCGGCTTTCGTCCCCATCCGATCCGGATTCACCGCCGCGGAATTGCCCCTCACGATGGCTTGGTGAAAGGCATCTTTGACATAGGATTTGTTCGGAATGCCGTAGAGCAGTTGCAGGTTCGTTTCGTTTTCCGTGAAGAGAAGCGGACCCGCCGCCGCGCAGAGGAGCCGGTATTCGCCGAGCGCGTCGTGGCTGGCCTCAATGATCGCGACCGAATCGGAATGATCGCGCCCGACACGCAAGTTCGGGCGCGGCATGTCGGCCGCCCAGCTCCAGGTGTTGCGAAACCAGAGCGTCGGCAGGAGATGGAGCGTGGCCGCTTCCGGCCCACGGTTCGTGACCGTAGCGCGGATGAGAATGTCGTCCACGGCCGCCTTGGCGTATTCGAGGGTGATGTCGAAATAGCGATTCTCGTGCAGGGCCGCGGTCTCCCAAATCTCGAACTCCGGCTCCATTTTGGAGCGGGCGGCGTTTTGCCTAACGAGCTCCTGGTAGGGAAATTCGGCCTGCGGATAACGGTAGGTCATCCGCATGTAGGAATGGGTCGGGGTGTTGTCCTCGAAGAAAAAAATCTCCTTCACGTCTTCCCCGTGATTCCCCTGCGGACCAGTCAGACCAAAGAGGCGTTCCTTCAGGATGGGATCGCGCCCATTCCAGAAAGCAAAGGCGAAACAGAGCCGCTGCTTGTAATCGCAGATGCCGCCGATCCCGTCCTCGCCCCAGCGATAGGCGCGGGCGGGAGCGTGCTCGTAGGGAAAGTAATTCCAGGCGTCGCCGTTCGCGCTGTAATCCTCCCGCACCGTGCCCCATTGCCGCTCGCTCAGGTATGGGCCCCAGAGATGCCAGCGTTGGGCGCGCTGATCATTCTGCGCGAGGCGATATTGTTCCGCGTTCATCAGTCGGGCGCACCCTCCCGTGGGGGCTCGTTAGGCGCGCTTTTCTTCTAGTGATAGTGAAGTCACTTCCGCCTGTCGACCAAACAAGTTGCGGGTCGCGATTCGGGCGGAACTGTTCTAAGAGGCGATATGCACCGACCTGTTTTTGTTCTCGGGCTTTTTCTTCTGCCCTCGGCCGTGTCCGGCGGAGCCGCCCCCAGCCTCACGATTTACAACCAAAACTTCGCGGTCGTGCGCAGCAGCGTCCCGCTCGATCTGCGCGAGGGCGTGAATGATGTCCGCTTCGCCGACATCACCGGCCGGCTCGAGCCGAGCTCGGTCATTCTGCGCGACCCGGACGGGAAAGAAGGGTTCCAGGTCCTGGAACAAAGTTATCGGGCCGACGCCATCTCGCAGACCGCGATGCTTTCGCGTTTTGAGGGACAAACGATCGAGTTCCTTGTTCAGCAACCGGAGAAGGCGGACTCGATCGTGAAGGGGCGAATTGTGCGCGCCGGCGTCGGGCGGAATGGCGCGGGCGGAAACGAGACGCCGATCGTCGAGGTCGACGGCAAATTGCGTTTCGATCTGCCCGGCAAACCGCTTTTTCCAAAGCTGGCCGACGAATCGATCCTCAAGCCGGAGCTGAGCTGGAAGATTCGCGCGCCTCAGGCGGCGAAATTTGAGGCCGAGATTGCCTATTTGAGCGAGGGCATCGATTGGGGTGCAGAGTATAACGTCGTTAGTCCGGAGAACAGCGGGCCGTTGCAGATCGCGGGTCTGATCACGATCAACAACCAGAGCGGCAAGGATTTCACCGACGCACAAATCAAGCTCGTGGCAGGCGACGTGAACAAGCTCAAAACCGGACCAGCGGATACCGCCTACGCCCCGGCGCCGCGCGCCATGGCAACGGCGGCCGAGACTGGCCCGGAGGAGAAGAGCTTCGCCGATTATCACCTCTACACTTTGCCGAGGCCGGTAACGCTGCGGGACGCGGTAGCGAAGCAGATCGAATTCGTGAGGGCGGAAGGCGTCAAGGCGCGACGCACCTATCAATACGATGTGACCGGCTACGAAACGCCGGAGCCCATTCCCGATCAGGGCGGGCCGATGATCGATCCGGGCTGGGGAACGGATTCATCGAGCAAGATCGGCATCATCTACGAATTCGAGAACAGCGCCGCGAATCATCTCGGGGTGCCGCTCCCGGCGGGGCGCTGGCGTTTTTATCAACGGGACGGCGACGGCCAGTTGCAGTTCACGGGCGAAAATCAGCACGGCGTCGTGACCCAAGACGAGAGCCTGCGCATATTTACCGGAGTCGCCTTCGATCTCGCGGCGGAACGGCGCCAGAGCGATTTTGCGATCGACCGGGGGCAGCGGACGATGGAGGAAGCGTTCGAAATCGAGTTGCGCAATCACAAGCGGGAACCGGTCGAGATTCACGTCGTCGAACATCTCAACCGCTGGCAAAGCTGGGAGATGGTGGAGCATTCCGACCCCTTTGTGAAAAAGAACGCGCACACGATCGAGTTCGTGATCGGACTAAAGCCCGGGGAAGAAAAAGCAGTTCGCTATCGGGTGCGCTACACGCAGCTACCGGCCCCGCCGCCCTAGTCTAGCGACCGATTGGTAGGGCGAGACTCTGTCGAGCCTTCGGGGGGCCGCCACCATGGCTCAACGGAGTCTCGCCCTACCGAATAGCCTTCTCAGGTGCGCGCTATTTCTGAGGCGGGAGATATTTGGCGAACCAAGCGAGATAGCGTCGGTAGCGATCGAGGATGTAGCTCGGCTTTTTCAGGCCATGGAATTGGTCCGGGTAAATAACCAGCCCGGTCGGCACGCCTAACGATTTCAAAGCCTGGAACATCTGCTCGCTGTTGAGGAGCGGGACGTTGAAATCGCTCTCCCCGCAAAGAAACAAGGTCGGCGTCTTGATTTTGTCGGCGTGGAGAAAAGGGTAGGAAATTTTCGCCCAGACCTCGGGATGCTCCCAGGGCGGGCCCAGCTCGTACTCGTAATCGCGGATGTACTGGTCGGTGCCATAGCCGGCGAGAACGTTGGAAATCGACGCGCCGCTCACCGCCGCTTTGAAACGGGTCGTGCTGGCGATGAGGTAATTGGTCGACATCCCGCCGTAGCTCCAGCCACCGACGACGAGGCGCTCCGGATCGGTCAGTCCGCGGGCCACGGCGTCGTCGACCGCCGCGAGATCGTCCTGCACATCGACCCCGCCCCAGCCGGCAAAGATCCCCATCGCGTACCCGGTTCCGCGCCCGGTCGAGCCGCGCGGATTCGGCATCACCACGAGGTAACCTTCCGCGGCGAAGAGCTGCTTCTCGAAATCGAATTCGTTCGCGTACTGCGACTGCGGGCCGCCGTGCGGACGGAGGAAGGCGGGCGACTTCATTCCCGGCTTTTCGTTAGGCGCATGGACGAGGAAGCCATGCACTTCCGTTCCGTCAGAGCTTTTGAATTTAGTCTCCTCGACCTTGCCCAGCTCGATCCCGGAGAGAAAGGCGTCGTTCTGCTTCGTCAAGGAGCGCAATCCGTCGCCGGCCGCGAGGAGAATCTCATAGGGGCGATCGGGCGTGCTCGCGCAGACGACCACTTTACCGTCTGAGCAAATGTCGTAGGCGCGAACGTTGCGGCGCCCACCCACGACGGGGATCAGAGATCCAACACTTTTGGTGGGGCGAGACTCCGTCGGGCCGGGTTCAACGCCCCCGGCTACAGAGAGGCGAATGAGCGTCTCGGCGCCGTCATCTTCCAGGATCGCGAAGATTGATTTGCCGTCGCGCGCCCATACTGGTTTCGCCAGGTTGCGATCGACGTTGGCAGTCAAGATTTCGGCGACACCGCCGGCCGCGGGAACGATCGCGAGCGAGTGGGTCGCATACTCGATCTTCTTTGGATCGCCGCCGTGAAGGTAGGCGATCATTTTGCTGTCCGGGCTCCAGGCCGGAGGGCTTTCCCACTCGGGATGGGCGTCGGCTTCCGGGGTGGTGGTCAGTTGGCGTTCTTTTGCGCCGGCCTTCGGCTCGATCAGGTAAATGTCCCAGTTTTCCGTCCGGTCGGCATCGCGCCCGCGCTTGGAGACGAAGGCGATTTGTTTTCCGTCCGGCGCCCACGCCGGCAGGAGGTCGTCGTGTTCGCCGCTCGTTAGGCTCGCGAGGTTGTGCGAAGCGCGATCGAGCAACTTGAGGTGCGACCAGCGATTCGTCAGGTAACCGGCCATGTCTTTTTTGAACTGGAAGCGATCGATCACGATCGGCGGGACGGTTTTCTTCTCCTTCTCTTTTTTCTCCGGCTCGCGCGGATCGGGGTCGTGCACGACGAGGACGAGTTGGTGCGAGTCGGGCGCCCAGGCGAAGTCCTCCACGCTCCCTTTTTCGTGGGTCAATTGCTCGGCTTCGCCGCCGCTACTGGCGAGAATCCAGAGCTGGTCGGTCTCGTGTTCGTCACCGCGACTGGAGAGAAAGGCGATCCATTTGCCGTCCGGACTCCAGCCCGGATGGGTCTGCTTGTTTTCCCCAAAAGTCAGGGCGCGATTTTCCGATCCGTCACCTTGGGCCACCCAGAGATTCTTCGATTGTTTGTCCTTTTGCAGGTCGACCGTGCCGACGACATAGACGAGGCGCTGGCCGTCGGGTGAAAGATCCGGTTCATCGACATCGCGAATGGCGGCGAAATCTTCCGGCTTAAGGAGGCGTCTGGGATCTTCGCCTAACGACAAGTGGACGAAGAAAAACGAGAGAATGAGAACGAAACGGAGCGGCATGCGGAAGTTGTAGAGGTTTCGCTCTGCGAAACGCGAGTGCAAAGCCGCCACCTGACCCGGACTCGCACTTCGCAGAGCGAAACGTCCACAGCTTTTAGTCGCGCCCCGACTTGTCGTAGAAAAGAATGTTGACCAGCAAAGTGACGCCCCCGCCCGCCGCGAGCAGGAAGAGAATGATGGCCAGCCCGGGATAACCCCAGATGCGGAAGCTGGTCTCGACTCGCATGAGCAGCGCCGCTCCTACGATGAGCGCGGCGAGAATCAGCCCGACCGTGATCCGGTTCGCGACCTTCTGGAATCCTTCGATCAAGGTCTGCTCGTCAATCGCGTCGACTTGGACCTTGAATTCGTTGTTCGCCATGGCGTCGAAAAGCTTGTTCAGCCGCGCCGGCAAACGCTGGATCAGATCCTTCAATTCGAGCACACCGCTGAAGAGATTCCCGGGCGAAATGCTGCGCACGAGCCGCTGCTGCATGATCTGGGCGGCGTTGCGCCGGATGGAGGCGTTCGGATCAAACTCCGGCGCGAGGGCGCGTCCGACCTGGTCGAGATTGAGCAACGTTTTCCCCAGCATCGTCAGTTCCGGCGGCACACGAATACCGCTCTCAGCCGAGGTTTGCGTGACCTCGAGCACGAGCCGGCCGACCTGCATTTCCTCCACCGTGGCCGTCTTTTGCTGGGCCACGATTTCGCCGATGCGGCGAACGAATTCCTTGCTCTGAAAGTTTTCTTTCTGCTCGCCGATCTTGATCGCGATGTTGGCCGCTTCGTCGCCGTGACCTTCCGCGATCGCAAGCAGGAGCTGCATCAAATCCTCCTGCAACTTCGGCAGAATGCGCCCGACCATTCCCAGATCGAGTAGCGCAATCCGGTAATCGGGCGTGATGAAGACATTGCCCGGATGCGGATCGGCATGGAAAAAACCGTGCACCAAAATCTGCTCGAGATAAGCGCGGAAAAGTTCCTCGGCGAGGGTCGCGCCATCGAAATCCATCTGCGCGAGTGGGCTCAGCTCGGTGATCTTTTTCCCGGGCACGAACTCCATCGTGAGAACGCGCGAGGTGGAATAATCGGCGATCGGCGCCGGGACGATGATGTGCGCGAAACCGCGTAGCTGCTCGCGAATGGTCGTGAGGTTGGTCGCTTCCAGCCGGTAATCCAGTTCCCGCAAGACGCTGCGGCGAAACTGCTCCAGCATCTGGCAAAACTCGTAGCGCTGGCCGAGCTCGGTGTGCTTGTCGAAAAATTCCGCGATGTCTTCGATCGCCTCCAGATCCTCCACCATCTGCCCGCGAATCCCGGGCCGCTGCACCTTGACCGCGACCGGGCGCCCATCGCGGAGGGTGGCACGATGGACCTGGCCTAACGACGCCGCGGCCATCGGCTGATCTTCGAAAGTTGCGAACGCTTTCGAGATTCGCACGCCCAGCTCGGAGCTGACGATTTTCTCGACCTCGGCGAAACCAAACGCTTCCACCTTGTCCTGGAGGCGGGCGAGCGCTTCGAGATAGGCCGCGGGCAGGAGTTCGACGCGACTGGAGAGCAACTGCCCGAGCTTGACGAAAGTCGGCCCGAGCTTTTCGAGGTCGCCGGCCAGCTCGTTAGCCTTGGCGGCTTCCGCCGGAGCGACGCGTTGCTCGGCCGCGAGCGCCTCCGAAAGCCCGGTCTCCTTGACCAGATCGGACCGGCCATACTTCATGAAAATCCAGGCGATCTGGCGATAGCGGTTGAGATGTTTGGGTTGAAGGGAAATGCCCATGGTCTGATTGCCCGGGCGCAGCCCGGCACCTTCTAAAACGAAATTGGGGCACAAAACGGCCCTTTTTCCGGGGGGACTCGACCGGAGGGGGGTGCCCCCAGGGGCGACTTATCTGGAGGCCGCGCCGGGGTCTGGAATGCGATACACTTCGACGAGGGCAACGCCCGTTGTCCCGTCCTTGCCCGCGACGATCGCGGTGTAGGAGCCAGGCAGGAGCGTTAAAAGAATGGCTGACTCCAGCTCATTCTCCGGCTCCTTGCCGGCGGCTTCGATCTCCAACTGCTGACTATCTTTCCAGTTGTCGTCGAACTTGATCACATTGCCGTCCTTATCACGCACCTCCAGGGTCGGATCAGCCAACACATCGTTCACCCCGAATTGCGCGAGCGAAGGACCAATCGCGCGGACCACGATGGTCGCGCTGCCGCCGCCGCCGCCCAGGATGAAACCGCCAATCATGACCTTGTCCGCCGTCTCGACAAAACCGCGCGTGCTGATGTTGGCAAAGGTCGAGTCGGCGGTCGGGTCCAAATCGAAAGCGTCGATCAGACCGACCCCGATGCCTCCGGCGTTCCCGCGCAGGATCGCGGTGTAGCTGCCGGGATCGAGCGTGATCAGGATGGCTGACTCGAGGTCGTTCGCCGGCGCGAGTCCAGTCGCGTCGACATCCGGTTGGGGGGGGTTGTTCCAGTTATCATTCGTCGTAATGAGCGATTGATCGCTTCCGCGCAGTTCGAGGAATGGATCGGCCAGGGGATTGAGAATGTGGGCGTCGGAAAGGGAGGGCCCGATGCCGCGCAAGAGAACGCGCTTCGGCTCCGTACCGTCGATGATAAAACCTGCGATCGCCACCTGGTCGTCCGTTCGCACATCCAGGCGCGTCGAAATGTTCAGGGGCTGCGCCGGCACGGTTGGGTCTGAGACGTTGACCGTGCCGGTCATCCCGCAGCAGAGGCCGTGCGGCACACAGAAATAACCAAATGAGCCTGCCGCGGTAAAAGTATGGGAAAAAGTGGCGCCCGAGGTTTTGACTCCTGAATCGAACAAACCGTTAGGCGACCCGGCCGCGCCGGAAGTGACGCTGTGGCCGCCGGCTTTCCAGGTCCAGGTCACCGTGTCTCCCACCTGAATGGAGATCGAGGAAGGCGAAAATTGCCGCTGACCATTGGGGGCCGAGACGTCGACCGCGAAGGTCGCGCCGTGGGACTCGCTGCTGCTCAGGCGCGCGAGGATTGTGAACGCGATGAGCCAGGAAAAAATCCGGCGGCGAAAAATAAATCCGATCTGGGTCTGGTATTTCATTCTTTCCCTTCGATTCCCTCATTCCTTTTTAAGCAGTTTCGAGGCAAAGTGCCAGCGACATCTCTGCAGCAGACTCGGAAAGCGCGGGACCGACTCGTTCAAACAAAACCTTTTCACAGGCAAAACCCGATTCAGATAACAGCTCCCGCTTTGTCCGACCGGGCCGCGTCATTTTAGCCTAACGAACCATGATTATTGCGCCAAACTCCGGCATTTGCCCGTTTCCACTCCGCGCCTCAACCCTTGCGGCCGCCGCGTTCCTCCTCCTGCTTGTCAGCTTCGGCCAGGCAGCGGAAGAGTCTCCCGCGCCCTCGTCCTCGCCCGGCGCCGCACCCATGACCGAAAATCCATTGCTCAAGGAAAGTTCGCTCGATTTCCGCTACCCGCCTTTCGACAAGATCAGGGACGAACATTTCGCCCCCGCCTACGAACAGGGCATGGCCGAGCAATTGCGGGAAATCGCGCCTATCGCCTCCAATGGCGAGCCGCCAACTTTTGAGAACACAATCGTCGCCCTCGAGAAGACCGGCGAGCTGCTCGACCGGGTCGATCGAATTTTTTCCAATCTTTCGGGCGCCAACACGAATCCCCAACTGCAAAAAATCGAGAGTGAGCTGGCGCCGAAACTGTCCGCCCGCCGGGATGCGATTTACCTCGACGGCCCGCTCTTCAAACGGGTCGAGACCCTTTACAACGAGCGCGATAAACTCGGTCTCGACGAGGAATCGAAATGGCTCGTCGAACGTTACTACAAGGATTTTGTGCGGGCGGGCGCGAAACTCTCCGAGGCCGACAAGACGAAGCTGAAGAAAATGAACTCCGAACTGGCGGAGTTGCAGACCCAATTTTCCCAGAACGTCCTGAAAGAGAAAAACGCTGAGTCGATCGTGGTCGATAAGAAGGAGGATCTGGCCGGGCTTTCACCTAACGAGATGGCGGCCGCCGCCGCCGCCGCGAAGGAGGAAGGGAAGGAAGGCCAATGGGTTTTCCCACTCCAAAACACGACCCAGCAGCCGGCCCTCACCGGCCTGAAAAATCGCGCCTTGCGCGAGCGCATCATGAAGGTGTCGCTGGCCCGCAACAGTCACGGTGGCGAGTGGGATAATCGCAGGGTGGTTTTACGAACGGTGAAGTTGCGCGGCGAGCGCGCCGCGCTGCTCGGTTACGCGAGTCACGCCGCCTACCAGCTCGAGGATCAGACGGCCAAGAACGTCGCCACGGTCAACAAACTCCTCGGCCAGCTCGCGCCGCCCGCGGTCGCGAACGCGCGCAAGGAGGCGGCCGACATGCAGAAGCTAATCGACGAGGAGAAAGGCGGCTTCCAACTCGCTTCCTGGGATTGGGCTTATTATTCCGAAAAAGTGCGCCAGGCGCGCTTCGCCTTCGACGAGTCGGAGATTAAACCCTACTTCGAACTCAACCATGTCCTGCTCGACGGCGTCTTTTATGCCGCGACCCGGCTTTACGGCATCACCTTCAAAGAACGCCACGACCTGCCGGTTTATCAGCCGGACGTGCGGGTCTTCGACGTTTTCGACAAGGACGGCAAACCGCTCGCCATTTTCATGGCTGACTACTACGCCCGGCCCTCCAAACGCGGCGGCGCCTGGATGAATGCCTACGTCCGGCAGAGCGAATTGTTAGGCATGAAACCGGTGGTGGCGAACCATCTCAACATTCCGAAACCGGAAGCGGGCCAGCCGACCCTCCTCACCTACGACGAAGTGCGGACCATGTTCCACGAGTTCGGTCACGCCTTGCACGGCATGTTTTCTAGCGTCAAATACCCGCGCTTCAGCGGCACGAGTGTGCCGCGCGATTTCGTCGAGTATCCCTCGCAGGTAAACGAGATGTGGGCCGTGTGGCCGGAAGTGCTGCAGCATTACGCGAAGCATTACCAGACGGGCAAACCGATGCCGAAAGAGCTGCTCGATAAAGTGATCGAAGCGGAGGAAAAATTCGACCAGGGCTTCAAGACGACCGAGTATCTGGCCGCTGCTCTTCTCGACCAGGCGTGGCACCAACTGAAGCCCGCCGAGGTGCCTGGCGACGTCATTTCCTTCGAAGCCGGCGCGCTCAAGAAAGCGGGCGTCGACTTCGATCCGGTCCCACCGCGCTATCGCACGACCTATTTCTCGCATGCCTTTGCCGGCGGCTACAGCGCCGGCTACTACAGCTACATCTGGAGCGAAGAACTCGACGCCGACAGCGTCGAATGGTTCAAGGAACACGGCGGGTTAAAGCGCGAGAATGGCGACCACTTCCGCGAAACCCTTCTGTCCCGTGGCGGCAGCCAGGACGCGATGAAACTCTTCCACGATTTCACCGGCCGCGACCCCTGGATCGAGCCACTCCTGAAACGGCGCGGACTCGAGCAACCAGCCGAACCGAAAGCGCACGGGGAAGCGCCGCCATCCTCGACATCTAGGTAATGCGCAGCTTTCGGCCCAGAACGGAACCCGTAAGATTTCGGAAACCTGCGTTTGCCTAGAAACTGTGCGGGAAAGTGCTTTCGCCGTAACACAGCCGTCCCGGCTGTCTCGTCCTGCGGGCGTCCCGCCCGCGCAAAGGCCAAGCTGCAGGCGAGACGCCCGCAAGACTGACAGCCGGGACGGCTGTGTTACGGCAAAGGTACGTTCCGGACAGCTTCTTTGGGGACGCTTCCTCCCTTGGCCGGCAACACGCGCACTGTTCTCCCCGCAACTTTATGAGCGGGCTCCTTGCCAACCAGCTCCCCGAGTCCAGCAAACAGCGCCGCGTAAACTTCAATCCCGTCCCAGAGATTCTGGAGCCGCAGATTCTCGTCGTTGGAGTGCTGATTATCGTCGTGGTTGGCAATCGGCAGCCCGATCACGGGCGTGTCGTCGGGCTGCTGGAAGAGGTACATCGGGATGCTACCGCCGACGGTCGGCAGCCGCACCGGGTTGTGTCCGGCCGCCGTCATGATTCCGGCGATCTCGCGCGAGAGCGGCAGATCGAGCGAAGTCCGGGCCGGCGGATAACCTGCACCCCACTCGACCTTCACGATCTTCGGATGCTGCAACCGGGTCGCAGCATCCGGCGTTTCGTGCACGACCGTGTATCCCTGCGCCTCGAGATGCCGCTCGACCAGCGGCTTGACCGACTCCGGCGTCTCGTTAGGCACAAGCCGGAAATCGATCGAGGCGCGCGCTTCGGGCTGAATGGTGTTGGAAGCCTTTTCGCCCACGTGCCCCGCTTCGATTCCGCGCACGTTCAGGGCCGGGCGCAGGAGCAGCTCGTTCAGGTGCCTCCCCTCGCCTTCCGTACTCCCGATCCCAAACTCACGCCGCAGCTCCGCTTCCACGTCCGGGATCTTCGCCACTGCTGCCTTCTCCGCCGCGCTCGGCGGTTTCACTTCGTCGTAAAAACCCTTGATTAGAATCTCTCCGTTCTCATCCCGCATCGAATCGATGAGATGCGTCAGCCTAACGACTGGATTCGGCACCCAGTTTCCGTAATGCCCGTCGTGCAGACCCTTGACCGGTCCATAGACTGTCAGCTCGAGATCGACCGTGCCTCGCGCGCCGAAAAACAGTTCCATCCGCCGGCTTTGGTGGACCGGTCCATCGCACAGCACCCAGGCATCTGGCCGCAGATTCTTTGGATATTTCTCGAGGTAGTGCGCGAGATGCGGCGAGCCCGCTTCCTCTTCGCCTTCAAAAACAAAGCGCAAGTTCACCGCCGGCTTGATTGCGTTCGCCTGCAAGGCGTCGAGCGCCGCCAGCATCCCGATGATCGGCGCCTTGTCGTCGCCCGCCGCACGCGCGTAAAGGCGCCATTCCGGTTCGATCCTTTTGGCCTTTTGCCAATCCACATCGCGGTCGGCGTCATCCCGCATGACCGGCTTCCACGGGTCGCTTTTCCACTTCGCCGGGTCGACTGGTTGCCCATCGTAATGCGCATAGAAGGCGATCGTCTTTTGCGCTCCCGACACTCTGAGGTCGCCCACCACAATCGGCGGCGCGCCTGCCAAGGTCAGCAGTTGAGTCGTTAGGCCGCGCTTTTCCAGCATCGCCCGGATGCGGTCGGCGTTGCGCTGGATGTTGGGCGCGTCGCTCGCCAGGTTCGGGATCGCGAGCAAGTCCGAAAACTCCTGGAGGATCTCGCGCTCATGTCCCTGGCGCCAGGATTTAGCCTTATCAGCAACCAGAGCGGGATCAGCCGCCAGGGCGCTCCCGCTCATGAACAAGAGGAAAACGAAATTGTGTCGCCGCGTCATGGTTCTACCCATCCTTCTTCAGCTTCGCCAGATACCGCAGAATGAGGTAATCGGCCAAGCTCAGGAGCACGCCGATCTCATAACGGCCGAGCGCCACCGCCGCCCCGAGCGCACCCGTATTCCAAATCGCCGCCGCCGTCGCTGATCCCTTGACGTGGCCATCCTGTTTCAGGATCGCGCCCGCGCCGATAAAGCCGATCCCGGTGATGAGCCCCTGGAGGACGCGCGCCTGAGCCTCGGCGCTGCCGGGGAAGGCC
Source organism: Chthoniobacterales bacterium (assembly GCA_036270055.1). Taxonomy (GTDB): domain Bacteria; phylum Verrucomicrobiota; class Verrucomicrobiia; order Chthoniobacterales; family UBA10450; genus Palsa-1392. Next base: position 24,034 of record DATBDG010000041.1, on the reverse strand, counting down.
TGTTGGCCCAAAAGCATGAAGCCGCAGCTCGCCATCGCCACGAGCGGAAAAGTGCGAATCCCCATGATGCGGTCGGAGCGCTCGCGATTGAAAGCAATCGGCAGGCTGAGGACAAAGGACGCGAGTAATTGTCCCACTTGCCGCCCGCTTTCCGCCCAATTCCAATCGATCATCCCGACGAGTCTATCGTTCTTCCTAACGCAACTCGGCCGTTGCCCCCTCGATTTTTTTCCATGGTTCCGACCGGCCGCCGAGATGTTTGGCCAGGAATTCCTCCACCCGGCCGTAGAAATCGATCTGGTTCTCGGGACGCGCGAAGCCGTGGCCTTCGTCGGGATAAACCACATAGGTGACTTCGCGTTTCGCCTTCCGCAGGGCCGCCACCATCCCGTCGACATTCGCAATCGTGACCCGCGGATCGTTCTGCCCCTGCCCGATCAGGAGCGGGTCCTGAATCTGGTCGACATGATAAAGCGGCGACACTTCCCGGTTTAGTTTCGCGTCGTGATCGAAATCGCCGCCGCGACGCCGCCAGCGGCTGGTGATGTTCGACCAGTAACTCGGGAACGAGCGATACAAGGTCGCCAGCTCCGCCGGCCCGACCCCATCGACCCCGCAGGCAAAAAGGTCCGGTCGCTGTTCCAGAGAAAGCAAAGTGGCGAACCCGCCGCCCGACCAACCCATGGCCGCGACCCGTTTCGGATCGGCGATTCCCTGGTCGATCGCCCATTGCGTCGCATCGTAAAGGTCGCGCTGCGTCCCGCGGCCCCACTCGTTAGTCCCAGCATTGAAAAACTTCAGGCCCAAGCCCGTCGAGCCGCGATAATTCACCTGCAACACGGCATAACCGCGGTTGGCCAGAAGCTGCACCTCGGGATCGAACTCGGCGTAATCGCGAAACCAGGGGCCACCGTGAATCAGAAGCACAAGCGGCAACTGCTTCGCTTCCACCCCCGGTGGCATCGTCAGGTAACTCACCAGGTCAAGTCCATCGCGGGATTTGAGGATGAGCGGTTTCTTTTCCGCCAGCGTGAAACGGGCGAGCGCCGGATGCTCCTCGTAAAGTTTCGTCAGCTTTTTTGTCCTGCGGTCGAAAAGATAATAGGTCGCCGGCGCATCGCTTCGCCGCGAAGCGATGACCCACTTCTCGTTCGCCCGATCGCGACTGATGAGATCAACCAGTCCATGGATTCCTTTTTCGATCCGGGCGAAATCGGCCTCCATCTTCGGGTCGAGAAAAACCCAGTGGCTCGTGGTTTGATAAAACTCCACCGCCTGGATCGCGCCCGTCCGCGGATCGCGCAGCACGCTCGGCTCGTTCCCGTCCTTGCTCTCCGCGACGTCCGAGTTCGGGTCCTGTGCGACGACACCGAGTTCTTTCCCGCTCTGCAAATCCACCCGCACGAGCCGGCCTTTGTCGGATTGCAAGGCCGAGTGAATGATCAGGCTTTTCCCGTCGGGAGCGAATCCGGCGATTAGCGATCCGCCCACGACTTCGCCGTTAAAGAGCGCGCGCTCGAAGGGTATCACCACCAGGTCGCGCCACGGTTTGTCGGCCGCGTCGCGCACCCGGATAATCGATGCGCCGCTTTTTCCATCGAAGGCCGTTGCGGCGCGGATGACGAAATCATCGTCGATCGTCCAGGTGAGGACGTCGCCCGGGTTGGTCGCCTCGAGCGCGATCGCGCCGGTCTCGAGATCGATCCGATACATGTCGAAGGCCTGCCGGTCGCGGAGGTTGAGCGCCGCGAGGACAAAGCGCGGATGCTGCAGGTCGGTGAGGATGTTTTGCGCCCGCACCCCGCGGAAGGGAGTCAGGTCGCGCACATTCCCGCTCGTTAGGTCAACTGACCAGAGGTGGTCGATTTCGTCGCCCGCATTGTCCTGCAGGTAGAGAATGTGCTTAGCGTCGCCGGCCCAGCTGCACCATTGAATCGGCCGGTGCTTTTCGTTTGTCACCGGGCGCGCGTCGGAGCCGTCGAGCGCGCCGGTCCAGACGTTGACCACTCCATTCTTGTCCGGCGCCAGCCAGGCGAGCTGTGCGCCATCCGGCGAAATTTCCGGGTGCGAACGCTCGGGATTTCCAAACATTACCTCGCGGGGAATCAGCGGCGGCAGCCCCGCCCTGACGGAACAGAACGCGAGCAGAAAAACGACGAGATAGAAGCGCTTCATAAGAGGATGTGAAACCACCGTAGCTTATCGAACTTCCGACGTCGCCCTTCGATCGTCTTCGACCGCTCGGACCGACCGCCGAGACGTTTCGCAAAGAATTCTTCGATCCGGCCGTAGAAGTCGAGTGTGTTTTCCGGGCCGGCGAAGCCGTCCAAAACCAGCAGGTTGGCAGTGAGTCAGCCTTGACTTTACGGGGTCGTTCTGATCGTATCGCAGAGCTTGAAACGACATTGCGTTAAAGCTCTGCTCTGCGCCGGCGTCGTGCTGACGCAAAGTGCTCTCTCAGCCCGCGCGACTGACTGGCTGACTTATGGCTTCAACCTTCAGCGAACTGGTGAGAACCCATTCGAGACCGTTCTCACACCAGCTACCGCCGGTGGTCTGCATCAGTTGTGGAGTTTCGACCTCGGGGCGGTCACCATCATGCAGCCGGTCCTGGCCCAGGGAGTGATGGTGAACGGCTCGCCCGAGGACCTTGTTTACATGGGGTCCGAGCATGGCGATCTCTACGCGCTCGATGCCAGCACTGGGGCCTTGGTTTGGCAGCGCAATCTCGGCTCGCAACAGACGAATTGCCACGATATTCCGGACGCGATTTTCGGAACGAGTGGCTCGCCCGCCATCGACCAGGCCAATAACCGCATGTTTGTCGTGGGCGGCGACGGCAACATGTATGCCCTCGATCTCTCGACCGGGGACACACTGGCGGGTTGGCCCGTGGCCGTGACAACCGATCCAGCCCACGAACACACTTACGGGGCAGTCACCCTCGCCAACGGTTTCGCCTATGCCGAAATCGCGAGCTATTGCGACTTCACCCCTTATCACGGCGGCGTGGTGGCAATCGACATCGTCCGGCGGCGGTCGCGCAGCTTCTATCCTGCCGGCCGTCAGGTCAGTGGCGGCGGAATCTGGGGACCGGGCGGAGTCTCGGTCGATCCCACGACGGGCGATATCTTCACCGCGACGGGCAATGCGCTCACTAACCCGGAGTATTTTAGGTACTGCGAAGACGTGGTCGAGCTGTCCTCAGCCCTCCGGGTGCTGGGCGCTAACTATCCCGGCCTGACCGGAGGCGATGTCGACTTCGGCGCGACCCCAATCCTTTACCAGCCGCCAGGCTGCGCGCCGCTGGTCGCGGCGAAAAACAAGACCGGGGTCCTGGTCGTTTATGAGCGCGGCAACGTTTCCGCCGGGCCGATTCAGCGTCTGCAAGTCGCCAGCGTGAGCGATTATCAGTTCAATGGGATCCCCGCCTGGTCGGACCTGACTCATCTCCTCTACATCGGTAACTCGTCGGACTCGAACTCCGAGAGCACCAAACATGGCATGGTCGCTTTCTCGGTCGACGCAAATTGCCAGTTGCAGGTCGCGTGGCAAAAAAAGATTGGTCCTAACTTTAGTTCCGTCTCACCTCCGACGGTGGCGGGCGGCGTAGTCTATTACGGTGACGGCGTTGGCAACCAGCTCCTGGCTTTCAAGGCGAACGACGGCACGCCCCTTTGGTCGAGCGGGTCGACCATTGGCGGCGCCATTTACGCTGCGCCGATGGTTGTTAACGGCCGCGTTTATGTCGGGGCCTGGGATAAAAAGTTCTACTGCTTCGGCTTATAACCAGCGAGCGGTGGGGAGATCGCCGCATCACTTGTGCTGCTTCGGACGCCGCGGGGTTTGGGGAGAGTTGCTTAACGAAAAGGCAAATCCGATCACGCCATAAAGCATAAACAACGCGCCGATCGGAACCAGCCACACGCCACTCCCCGGATCGCCGTCGTAGGTTACAAATCCGCCTAACAAAAAGCCGCCGGGAAGAAGAATCGCCGCCCAGATGAGGGCAAAGGAAACGGAGCGGTTGATGCGAAAGCCTTCGACGCCGCGAATCGTGAGGCCGGCAGCGATGTTGACCAGCGAAAGCATCGTGCCGTGAAAATGACCGAGAGTGAACATGAGGCGCCGCACCTCGTTTCCGACATCGAGATACCACCCGATCTTGAACCCATGCATCATCTCGAGTCCGATGCCGAGGCAGACGTAAATCGCCAGAGCCCACCAGCCAAAACGGAGGTGTCGGTTCGAGTCGTTCATGCAAACAAAGGCAGGCGGTGGATCGGCGAAGATATCCACAGATTTCGCCGATTGCACAGATTGCGCTGCGACCGAATCTTTCCCCGACATTGTCGCCTGATTTTGCGCGACCACATTCGTCGTCCGAAATTCCTGCGCTCGACTTGAGGCAAAAAATGAAGAACCCGCTCCACAAATTGCGCCGGAAAGGCGCCCCTGAAGAGACGCCGTGGGAGGAGATCGCGAAAAAGGTTCGCGCTTTTGCCGCCTATCGTTTCATCAAGGGGAGCGGGATCGAAATCGGCGCGCTCCACCAACCGCTCCACGTCTACCACCGCGCCCGGGTGCGATATCTCGATCGCCTCCCGACGAACGAAGCGCGCAAGCTTCATCCCGAGCTGGCCGGCGAAACCTTCGTCCCGGTCGATCTGATCGACGACAGCGAAACCCTCGGCACAATCCTCGACGCGAGCTGCGACTTCGTCATTGCCAGCCATGTGCTCGAACATTGCCGCAACCCGATCGGCGCGCTTGAAAACATGCTCCGGGTGCTCAAGCCGGGCGGCACCGTTTTCCTCGCCGTGCCCGACAAGCGACAGACTTTCGACGCTTCCCGTCCGGTCACCTCTTACGAGCATATCGCGCGCGATTATCGGGATGGGCCAGAGTCCTCCGACCTGCAACACTTCGAAGAAAAAACGACCCGGCGCCCCGATCAATCCGAAACCGCGGCGGCGGAAGCGCGACACTTCTTTGCCCAGCGCACCAATGTCCATTTTCACGTCTGGACAACGCGCGAGATCATCGAGCTTTTGCAAAACGTGCAGCGCGATTTCGGTTTCCCCTTCGAGCTGGAAATGATTGCGCGCAACGGCGCCGAGCTCGTCATCGTGCTACGCAAGTCTGGCAATTGCGCCGGAGCCGAAACGCGAGCATAGCGTGGCAGATTTCTGCGGCTCTTGTAAGCTGGAATTATTCCGCGAGCACGATTGGCTTGTTATCGCGCTCGCGGCGGAGGCGCTGGAAGACGTCCTGCTGAAAGTGCCCTTCAGGATCGAGCACGGTTTTGGGATCGAAGGACGGATCGACCGGACGATGTTCGTTCCACCACTTTTCGTAGCCGCGTTTCACGGCTGCAGCCAGCTCCTCGGCATCGGCCGTGTAGGTAAACTGAAATTCGGAAAAGCCGGGCAGGGTCTGTAACGATTTCCAGGCATCGAAGCGAACGGCGGCATAAGGATCAAACAGGCTGTAAATCAGAAACGGATAAAGCCAGTCGCGCCCGGAGATTTTCTGGGCCGGCTCCCAGCCCATTCCCCAGGCGAGCAAGGCGCGCTGACCAGCGTCGCCTTTCACGAGCCACTGCACGGCCGCCGAAATGTTTTTGTCCTCATCGGAAAGCTCCGGCACCGGCTGCTGATACCAGGCGCGGAGCTTCTCGGCCGTCCAGCCCAACGTTTGATCGAGGTGACAGAGGTTACAGGCGTTAGGCCGGCCGTAGTCGAGGCTCTCGCGCACGCTCGGGGAGGAAACCTGATGGCTGCGCATGGCGTGCAGGAGACCGAAGGTGGTGTGCGGCATGTGGCAGTTGTAGCAACGGCTCCCGGAGGAATCGGATTCGTGATGCGTATGGCTCGTCAGGCGGTTGCCCATCTCCTTGTGGCACTGCAAACAGGCCTGGTCAGATTCCATCTTTGGCGCGAGCTGGTCGCTCCGCGCCCAAGTCTGGAGCGCGACTGGTGTCGTCTTCGCCGGATGCATCTCGTGACAGGAAATGCAGGAAAAATTTCCGCCTTTGAAGCAGGGCGAGGCTTCGACTCCGTTCATCTCCCGTCCCGTCACCCGGATCATCCCGTCGCCCCAGAAACGGTTCCGGAAGAAATCCGGCTCGGTGCGTCGGATGAAATCCTTCTGCGCGGAATGATCCGGCTCGTTAGGCTGGACGACAAAGCGCTGCCCGAGGTCCTTTTGCCCGGGGCGAAACTTTCCGCCCTGCCGGTTGAAACCAAGTTTCTCGTCCATCCCATTGAAGGCCCAGACGCTGTGACATTGGCCGCAGGCGAGGGCGGACTCCGGGCCCTTCATGCGTTTGGCGTTGGCGATCGTGCCGTCGGCGTTTTTCGTGAGGTGAAGTTTCCAACGCCGAAATGGACTGCGGTTCGCCGCGATATGTTGCGCGCCTTCGCTGTGACAGGCCTCGCACGCAATCCCGAACTCCGCTACTTTCGTGTCCCAGCGGTTGTCCTCGACGAAATTGGAGACACCCTGGGTGACGTGGCAATCCATGCAGGCCCCATTCCAGGCCCCGATCGAGTAGGCCTCCTTCGTCTCCGGGGGCATGAGAAAGGTCTGCGTGACCGGCGCCCACATTTTCTCCGGGATGATGTAGGCGAAGGGAAATTGCTCGAGCGTGCGGCTTTGCCCGGTTTCGACCCAGAGGATCTGGAGCGTGTGTGAGCCGGTCAGGAGCACGACTTCGCGCGGCGGGCCGTACTCTTTTTCGCCTAACGACCGGTCGGCCACGAAAACCTTCTCGGCGCGGCGCGAGAGCTGGTATTCGCGCCCGGCGAAGCTCAGCTCGATCCCGCGCGCATCCGGAATCAATGTCTCCGCGCTCGCGACCTGCGTCATTGTGCGATGAAAGGAGGTGTGCCAGCTCGCGTAATTGGCGGGGTGACAGGCCCGGCAGGAATTCGAGGTCATGTAATTCGCCTCCCGCGCCATGATCGGGCGGTTGGCTGGCGCCGGCGTGCTGCGACCGACGCCGCTCCACACGGTGACGAGAAGCGCCACGAGCGCGCCGAGGACGAGCACCGACCAGATCAGAATTCGTGCACTCGCTCTCTCAGCCATTCATCTCGAAGCTGCCGACTGGGCACTGATCTTTCAAGAGCAACCGAGATTCGACCGGCGCCGGGGCGGAAAAAATCTCTTGCTCTCGGATTTACTTTGCGATACAAAGCTTAGTCATGAACGAGCGATCCCGGGCCGAAGACCATTTGCGCGTGATCCGTTCCCTCATGGAACGAGCTACGATCTATCGCGCCATTTCCGCTCCCACCGCTCTCGTTGGCGGCCTTCTCGCCGTTGCCACCTCCGCCATCATCTGGTTCGAAACCGGTTCCGAAGCAGGCGACGCCAGCCCAATCAGCGGCCGGCTTTTCGCCGAAATCTGGCTCCTCATCCTCGCCGTCGTGCTGGCGCTCAATGCCTTCTTTGTCTGGCGCGAAGCGCAACGCGGCGGCCGCCCTTTCCTCTCCTCCGGGGCTCGCCTGGCGATCCGCGCGATCGCGCCCTGCCTCCTCATCCCGGCCGCGACCACGATCTGGTATTTCAAAAACGCGGAGCCGATCGACCGCGAGATTCTGGTCGCGGTCTGGATCGCGTTTTATGGGCTGAGCTTGCTCGCCACCGCTCTCTTCGCTCCGCGCTCGCTCGTCGTTCTCGGCTGGGCTTTTCTCCTCTCCGGACTGCTTCTGATTTTTTGGCCGAAATCGTTCGGGAACGATCCGCATACTCGCTTTCCGAACCTGGCGATGGGCGCGACCTTCGGGCTCTATCATCTCGTTTACGCCGCCTGCGTCTGGATGCGATGCGAACCCGGAGCGCGCCAAATTTTATCGTCCGAATGAACAATGCCGGACTTCGACAAACTCGACAAAGCGATCCACGAAAAAGGGCGGCTCGCGATCATGACGTTGCTCGCCAGCCGGGTGAGCTGGTCGTTCCAGGATTTGAAGGCGGAGCTCAAGATGAGCGACGGGAATCTCGTCACGCATCTGCGCACCCTGCACAAGCTCGGGTTCGTCGCGGTGACGAAGGAAGTGCTCGACCGGCCGCAGACCAGTTACGCCCTGACGACGAAGGGGCGGGCGGCGTTTACCGATTACCTGCATGTGTTGGAGCAGATTGTGAAAGCGGGCAAAGCATGAGTTTTTTTGGAACGTTACTTTGTCTCACAAAGTCCACGCGAGATGGAAGCTCACGAAGGTCGCTCCCGACCAACGCGAACCGGCCCTCAGGATGAAAATCCTTCTCGCTGACCACTTCGGAATGTGTTTCGGCGTCCGCGACGCCATCGCGCAAGCGGAACAACTCGCCGCCGCCGCGCCGCTCACGATTCTCGGCCAGCTGGTCCATAACCCGCTCGTACGCGACCGGCTGCGGAGGCGCGGCGTTCGCGAGAGTTCGCTCGACGGCACCATGAACGGCATTTCGCGAGCGGTTATGATCACGGCCCACGGCGCGTCGGACCTGCGGCGAAATGCCTGGAAAAACGGCGGCCACACGATGGCCGATGGCACCTGCCCGCTCGTGCGCCACGCCCATATGCGACTCCGCGAGCTGGTCGCGGCACGATACTTTCCTGTTGTCATCGGACAGCCCGGTCACGTCGAGGTGCGCGGCCTGACCGAAGATTTTCCCGGCGCCGTCGTGCTCGAAAAACCTGAGGACGTTCTCAGCCTGCCATGCGCTGCGGCCTACGGAGTCATTTCCCAAACCACCCAGCCGATCGATCACGTCCTTCGGCTCGTGGCCGAAATTCGCCGTTCGCATCCGAAATCTGCGGTGCGTTTCGCCGACACGGTCTGCAAACCGACGAAAGACCGACAGCGCGCCCTCGCGCGTCTGATCGCGGAAGCGGAAGTGATCGTCGTGGTCGGGGGCCTAACGAGCAATAACACCCTCCAGCTCGTCGCCACCTGCCGCGCCGCCGGCCGGCGCGCCATCCACATCGAGCGCCCACAGGAGTTGCGCCCGGCGGATTTTCTTGGCCTCGAAGTCGTCGGCCTCACGGCCGGAACCTCAACCCTGCCGGAGACGGTCGAGGCCGTGCGCACGCGCCTCCGGGAATTCGCTGCCTAACAAGATGAAAAACCGGCTCAAATTTCTTCTGTGCGGCGAGGCCGATGAAATCAGCTCATGGCTGGAGGAGGCGGGCCTGCGGTGGGCGGCCGCTTGCGCGCTGGTCGTGCTCGTCGGCAGCGGACTCTACGGGTTCACGGTCGGCCTCTGGCGGGCCCCACTCCAGTCGTTTTACACCGCCCTCAAGTTTCCGCTTCTCCTCTTTCTCACGTGCGCCGGGAACGCGCTCCTCAACGGTCTGCTTGCCCAATTGCTCGGTTCCGGCCTTTCCTTCCGCCAGACCTCGCTCGCCATCCTGATGAGCTTCGCGCTCACTTCTCTCATCCTCGGCGCGCTCAGTCCGGTCAGTTTCTTCGTGCTCTGCAACACGCCGGCCCTCGACTCGAACGCGACCCTTGTCGGGCACAGCGTCACCCTCCTGACCCACGTCTTCTTCATCGCCTGCGCCGGGGTGATCGCAAATCAGCGTCTTTATCGTCTTTTGCAAAAAGTCAACCCGAGCCCGGCGATCGCGCAGCGTGTCCTCTGGAGTTGGTTAGGCGGCAATTTCCTCCTCGGGAGCCAGCTCGCCTGGGTCCTGCGACCTTTCATCGGAAGTCCCGGGCTCGCGCTCGAGTTTCTCCGCGACGACCCCTTGCGCGGCAATTTTTACGAAGCGGTCGGCCGCGCGCTGCACCACGTCCTTTTTTGAACCCTAACGAACCGACTCCAACTATGAACACACCCGAACCACCAGCCCCCCCACTCCACCGCCGATCCCCCTCGATCGCTTCAAACTCGAACCGATCGAGGGCGCCCCGCGTCCGCTCCTGGTCCTCGAGACCCTGCTTAAACATCCCGGGCGCATCATTCATGAACTGAACGGCCAGCGCCGCGTTATGTGGGCCGGCTGGCTTCTCCTCTTTGCGCTCATCGGCATGGCGCTCTACGGGGTGGCGGTCGGCTCGCTCGCGGGCGGCAACCAGTTCTGGATCGCGCCGGCCAAGCTTGCGTTCGGCACGCTTCTCTCCGTCCTGATCTGCCTGCCCAGTCTCTACATCTTAATCTGCCTGAGTGGGACCGAGGTCCGATTCGGCGCGGTGGCGGGCGCGCTCTTCGCGGCCGTATGTCTGACCTCGCTCTTGCTTGTCGGCTTTGCCCCGGTGGCGTGGATTTTTTCGCAATCGACCGATTCCGTCGCGTTCATGGGCACGCTCCACCTCCTTTTCTGGCTGATCGGGCTTGGCTTTGGGCTGCGCCTGATCCGCGGGCTCCGCCGAATCGACGGCCCGAACAAGGGTAGCCATCTCGTGATCTGGTCGCTCATCTTCATCCTCGTTTGCCTGCAGATGACGACCACGCTGCGTCCGATCGTGGGGCGCTCGGATCACTTTCTTCCGGGCGAAAAGAAATTTTTCCTGGCGCACTGGGCCGATTCGTTAAGCGCTAAACATTAGCGTGGCGTTGACCTGGGTCGGGGTCCGAGCCACCGTCGCTTCTCACCTGCCGGGGTCAACGCCCCCGGCTACAACACTGTTTCCTCGTTTCCGGATCGATGATAACTTGCTCGCGATGGCAGATGATCGCTGGTGAAGCCGAAGGGTTTCGCCAGAGGAAAGTCCGAACACCAGACGGCAGCATGCCCCGAAAAAATCGGGGGCGCGATTCGCGTAAGCGGAGCGCGACGGAAAGTGTCACAGAAAACATACGGCCTGACGAGCGGCGCAAGCCATTCGTTAGGCAAAGGTGAAAAGGCGAGGTAAGAGCTCACCGCTCGCGTCGCGAGGCGCGAGGCAGGAAAAACCCCATGCGGTGCAAGACAGAACAGGGGAAGGGCAGCCGGTCCGCTAATCCCCGGGTATCGTCGCATCACGCGCTACTGTAGCGGCGGTCTATGACCCCCGTCGCCGTTCGCGGGCGCTCGGCGCGAGCCGGGCGAGATAAATGATCATCCTCCGGAGAGATCCGGATACAGAATTCGGCTTATCGCCATCGCAAATGAAGGGCGTTCTCGCAAACGAGGGCGCCCTTCCACTTTTACTCGAAAGATGGACAGGATTTACAGGATTAGTTGGATTAGGAAGGACGGTGTTCGCGGCCCGTTCGGTCAATCCTTCGAATCCTGTTAATCCTGTCTCGAAAAACATGATCTCTGCTGCGCACGGTTCTCGAGATTGGCGTATCCCGGCCGCCTGGCTCACGCTCTGCGTCGTCTGGAGTTCGACCTGGCTCGTGATCAAGATCGGTTTGATCGATCTGCCGCCGGTCTCGTTCGTGGCCTGGAGGTTTGTGGTGGCCGCCATCGTGCTGGTGGCCATTTCGTTCGGGCGCGTCCGGCTGCTCCCGCCTTCTGGGAGCGACTATTTCATTCTCGCCGGCACGGGCTTGCTCATGTTTTCCCTCAACTACGGTCTGCTTTTCTGGGCGGAGTTGCATGTGTCCTCCGGTCTGGCCGCCGTGATCCAGGCGTCGATCCCCATCTTCGGCATGGTCTTCGCTCATTGGATGCTGCCCGATGAGCCGTTGCGTTGGCAACGAATGATCGGCGCGCTCGTCGCCATCCTCGGGGTCGCATTTATCTGCGCGCGTCTGCTCAGTTTCCACGGCTGGGTGGCGTTTTTCGGCGGAGTTGGCATCGCCGTCGGCGCGGCTAGCGCCGCCTTCTCTAACGTGGTGCTGAAGGCGAGGAAGATTCAGCTCCCGCCCTCCATGCTGGCTGCATGGCAGATGATTTTTGGCCTCGCCCCACTCGTTCTGCTCGGCTTTTTCATGGATGGAAACCCCCTCCGGTTTCACTGGACCGGCCGAGCCATCCTCTGCCTGCTCTACCTCGCAGTGATCGGCTCGTCCTTTACCTTTCTGCTTCTCTATTGGCTGCTGCCGCGAATGTCGGTGACTGGCCTGCAAGCGATCGCGCTCATCACTCCGCCGGGCGCAATCGCGCTCGGCTGGGCTTTCGGCGGTGAGGAGCTCTCCGCCTGGTCATTGGTCGGCGCCGCACTGGTTCTCCTCGGCGTCTGGATGATTTTCCGGCGAATTGAAGAGCGAAAGCACGCCTTGGTCGAAGCGCCGGAGCGTGGCTGAGCCGCGTGTGGGAGGGGCCTTTGTGCCCCGATCATCGCGGCGCAAAGACCGCTCCCACATTTCAGCGCGACCCGAGGCAATCGTCGAGACAGCGCAACAGATGCGAAACCGTCTCTTCGGTTTCGTCGCCCATGTTAGAGAGGCGAAAGGTCGCGCCCTTGATTTTCCCGTAGCCGCCGTTGATGACGATGTGGTGCTTTTCGCGCAAATCGCGCACTAGTTTTGCCACATCGATCCCCCGATTGTTTTTCACGCAGGTAAGGGTGAGCGAGCGATGCCCGGCGGCTGCGAAAAATTCGAAACCGCGCTCCCGCACCCAATCGTGGACGAGAGCGTTGGTGCGGGCATGGCGGTCGTAGCGCCTCGTTAGGCCTTCGCTAAATATTTCCTCCAGCTTCGACTCCAAAGCGTAGATGTGGCCGATGCTTGGGGTGGTCGGGGTCATGTCGCCCGCCTGCTGTTTTTTGAACTCGAGGAAATCGAAGTAGTAACCTCGGCCCTCCACCTGCTCGGCGCGGGCGAAGGCTTTCTCCGAGACGCTGAAGAGCGAAAATCCAGGCGGCAAGGCGAGCGCCTTTTGGCTGCCGGTGAGGAGGAGATCGATCCGGTAGGCATCCATCGGGATGGGGACGGCGGAGAAGGAGGAAACGGAATCGACGATGAGGGCGATCTCCGGATATTTCGCCATCGTGCAACAGATTTCCGGCAACGGGTTCATAACGCCAGTCGAGGTCTCGTTATGGATGAGGGTGACGGTGTCAAATTTGCCGCTCGCGAGGCGGGCATCGAGCGCCTTGTGATCGATCGCCTCCCCCCATTCCACCTGGAGCGGCTCGGCTTCCTTCCCGCAACGGCGCGCGACATCGAGCCATTTGTCGGAGAAAGCGCCGCACATGCAGCAGAGGACGCGTTGCCTGACGAGGTTGCGAATGGCCGCTTCCATTACGCCCCAGGCCGAGGAGGTGGAAAGAAAAACCGGCTGCCGGGTGCCGAAGAGTTCCTGGAGGCGCGGATGGATCGCGCGGTAGAGCGCTTTGAAGTCCTCGCCGCGGTGGCCAATCACGGGCCGCGAAAAAGCCGCGAGCGTTTTCTCCGAGACTTCGACCGGGCCGGGAGTGAAGAGCTTATCGTGTGGAATCACGGGAGAACGTTCAACGTTCACGTTCAACGTTCAACGACGGAACAAGTCCAGTCGCAGGACTGCCTGCGAAGTGACGAGCGAGAGCGATGCCGACAAAAAATGTGAGCCTCCATGGGAGCGCGCCGGACAAAAATGAAACCGCGCTGCTCCTGATCGATGTGATTAACGATCTCGAATTTGCCGAAGCGAAGCAGATGATCGGGGCGGCGATCAGGATGGCGCACCACATCTCGCGTCTGAAACAGCGCGCCCGCCAGGCAGGCGTTCCGGTCATTTACGTGAACGACAATTTCGGGAAGTGGAAATCCGATTTCCGGGCCACGGTTGAACATTGTGTCGGCCGCGACGTGCCCGGTCGCGAGGTCGCCGAAATCCTGCAACCGGAAGAGGAGGATTATTTTGTCCTCAAGCCAAAACACTCGGGATTTTTCTCGACCACACTCGAGACCTTGTTGCGATATCTCGGGTCGAGCCGGCTCATCCTGACTGGGATCGCGGGAAACTTTTGCGTCCTCTTCACCGCCAACGACGCCTACATGCGCGACTACGACCTGATCGTGCCGCGCGATTGCACGGTCTCGAACACCGCGGCGGAGAACGAAGCCGCGCTCGAGTTGATGCGAAAGTTTCTCAAGGCGAAAACGCCGTTAGGCAAAGACGTCAGGTTTCCCCGAAAAGCAGGTCGTGGCCGGGATCGGTGAACCCGGCTCCAAGGGCTGACGCGAGGCGGGAGCCAGTCGGGGGCCGGCTTGCGATTTACTAACATGGACAAGCTGGGAGATTTTATCAGTCGCCAGAAATGGCTCGGACCGATCGAGAAAATGCTCGGCACGGTCGCGGATACGATTTTTCTGAAAGATGTGCCTGGCGGCGAAAAGGTGCGGAATTTCTTTCACGGCACCTGGTTTGGGCATCCGCTTCATCCGGCCATCACTGACGTCCCGCTCGGCGCTTGGACAGCCGCCACCGTGCTCGACATTTACGAGGCGGCGAGCGGTGACGACAGCCTCGCGCGCGGGTCCGACACCGCGGTCCAGATCGGCCTGATCGGCGCGGCCGGCGCGGCCCTGACCGGCTTGAACGACTGGAACTACACCTATGAAAAGCCGCGGCGGGTGGGCGCGTTCCATGCGGTCATCAATATCACGGCCACGGCCTTTTATCTCGGGTCGTGGTGGCAGCGGCGCCATGGCTGCCGGAAGGCTGGATTAACGATGGGGTTTGCCGGCTACGCCTTTTCCATCGTCGGCGCCTATCTCGGGGGCCATCTCGTTTACAACGAGCGCATCGGCGTCAACCACGCCCCGGAAGAGCTGCCGGAGAAATTCGTCCCGCTCATGAAAGAGTCGGAGCTTCCGGAAGGCGAAATGGTGAAAGCGGAAGCGGAGGGCGTCCCTGTCCTTGTCGTTAGGCGGGGCGACCGCATTTTTGCCATGGCGGAGAAATGCTCCCACCTCGGTGGCCCGCTTTCGGAAGGCGAATTTGACGGCGCGGCGGTCACCTGCCCGTGGCATTATTCGAAGTTCGCGATCGAGGATGGAAGCATTTTGACCGGTCCGGCGGCCTACGCGCAGCCCTGTTTCGAAGTGCGCGTGCGCGCCGGACGGGTCGAGGTGCGGGCGCCGCGTGGGATGGTGGCGAACCCTTATTAGGCAACTCAAACAACAACCAGATAAGCAATGAAGACAATCGAATTGAAACTCCCCGAGCTGGGGCTGCTCGCGATCACCCGCGCGGCGCTCGGAGCGGGCGTGGCGCTCCTCCTCAGCAGCAAGCTGGATGACCGGCAGCGGCGGGCGGCGGGGGTGGCGTTGCTGCTCGTCGGCCTCCTGACGACAGCGCCCTTTGCCCTCCAGTTTTTCGGCGGCGACGAATAACGGCAATCGGGCTGCGGTGTTCTGACGCTTGCGCGAAAAACCTTCGCGTGGCATAGACACAACTCCCGATTCCCAATGGCCACCGTATCGCAAGTCACCGCTGATCCTGCTCTCGAGACGCAATTTTTCTGGGAGCGATACAAAACCACCATCATCGCCGTGGCCGTCGTCCTCCTCCTCGGGGGGCTCGGCTACGCGGGCTACGAGCTTTACACGGCGCGGCGGGCATCGGCCGCGACCGCGCTTCTCGCGAAGGCCAAATCGGCTCCGGATTTCCAGGAGGTGATCGACAAATTTCCCGGGAGCGAGCCGGCGGCGAGCGCTCATCTTTTGCTCGCGGCACAGTTGCGGTCGGAAAAGAAATTCGCGGAAGCGAACAAGACTCTGCACCAGTTCATCGACCGATTTCCGAAGCACGAGCTGATCACGACCGCCTGGATGGGAGTGGCGGCGAATCTCCAGTCGTTAGGCAAAGACGATGAAGCCCTCAGCACGTATCAGCGGCTGTCGACGGAATACCCGCAGAGTTTTAACGCGCCGCTCGCGCTCCTCGCCCAGATTCCTTTTTTGAAAGCGAAGGACAGGCTTCCGGAGGTGCGCAAGATTTGCGAGACCGTCCTGACCCAGTACCGCGACAGCGTGGTGGCGAATGAAGCGATTCAGGAACTAATGTCCCTCCCCCAGCCCGCCCGGGTCGAAGCACCCAAACCGGCCGCGAGCGAAGTTCCCATCCCGATGGCTCGCCCCCCGGAGGAGCCTGCCGCCTCCGCGCCGCCGGCCCCTTCCGCCTCGCCCTAACCACGTTTGCGCAACGAACGTGGACGCTTCGGTCTTCAAAGCGCGAGCCCGCGCTCTGCCGAATGAGGTTCGCCTAAGGATCAAAAGCAACACGGACGGGACAGCGCGCCCGTCCCTCCAGGAGAGTATCGTTGCTTGTTTGTTTCGCGCGCTTGTAGCCGGGCTACAAGTCCGGCCCAGCAACTGACGATTGTGGAGCCGTCCCTCGAGGAGCGGGCTCGGCCGCGAAGCTAAAGCCGCAGCGCGCCTACCGCTTCGAGAATTGGAAGCGTTTGCGCGCGCCCGGCTGGCCCGATTTCTTGCGCTCTTTCATCCGCGGATCGCGGCTGAGCAAGCCTTCCGCTTTGAGCGGGCCGCGCAGGTTCGCGTCCACTTGCAGAAGCGCGCGCGAGATTGCGAGCCTGGCAGCGCCGGCCTGGCCCGTGGCACCCCCGCCGGTGGTGTTGACCGAAATGTCGTAGGCGTTGGCCAGCTTCACCACCTGCAGGGGCTGGAGGACCGTATTTTGCAATGGCACGGTCGGGAAATAATCCTCGAAGCTCTTGCCGTTAATGTCGATTTTCCCGTTGCCGGGCGTCATGCGGATACGCGCGACGGCGGTCTTGCGGCGTCCGGTGGCGATGAACTGCTCTTTTTCAGCCATGAAAATAATTCGTTAGTCGATAGTGGCCGTTTCCGGCTGCTGGGCGGCGTGGGGATGTTCCGCGCCCCGGTAAACTTTGAGCTTCCGATAAATGGCGCGACCAAGCCGATTGTGCGGGATCATTCCGCGGACGGCGTGTTCGACGAGCAGCTCGGGATGGCGCTCGCGCCGGGCCCGGGCATTTTCGCTTTTGTGACCGCCGACGAACCCGGAGAAACTCATGAAGGTCTTTTGCTCTTCCTTCTTACC
This sequence comes from Chthoniobacterales bacterium, assembly GCA_036270055.1. GTDB lineage: Bacteria > Verrucomicrobiota > Verrucomicrobiia > Chthoniobacterales > UBA10450 > Palsa-1392. Next base: position 7,158 of record DATBDG010000041.1, on the reverse strand, counting down.
CGTGAGCCGGACCTTGTCGGCATTGATCACGACCACAAAATCACCCGTATCGACGTGCGGAGTGACAATCGCCTTTTCTTTGCCGCGGAGCAGATTGGCGGCCTTGACCGCGACGCGGCCCAGCACCTGGTCCTGTGCGTCGATGATCCACCATTTGCGGGCGACCTCGCTGGCTTTTGCGGAAAACGTTTTCATCGGAATCTTGGGAAGGGGCGGGGAAGTTAGCGGCGCGCCTTAGGAGTGTCAACTCTCGCCTCGCGCGCGGCGGGCGTTGTTCGCAGCGGAGCGGGCGCCTGGCCGGCCAAGATTGCATTTGGTTTTTGAGGGGCAACAGTTTGTTCGCGCGAACGCGGTTCGTCGTTAGGCCGGCAGCAAGTGAAAAGACTCCTCGTTCTCCCGCTCCTCCTCCTCTTTGCCCTTGGCCGGGAGATGTCCGCCCACGGGCCGGACGGGCACAAAAATCATTGGCGCGATCGCCGATCGAAAACTCGCCAACACCCCGGCGGGAGCGCGGGTCGCGGAGCCGCTGGACTGGAAGCTGCCGCCGAGGCTGCCGGTGGAGGGTTACCCCGAAGCGTGGGCGAATGAGATTCTGCCCGTGGCGGGAAGCGCACAGCCGGCGCGGCTATCAAAATGTGACGCCGAAGTTGGACAAGGAACAGCTGGTGGCGGACGGCGAATTGGTGGAAGAAGCGGTCCAACACGAGATTCCCTACCGCAGGTGGTCCGCCGGCTTCGTACTCGAAGAGATGCACAAGGCCGGCTGGCGCCTGGCGGATTTGCTGCAAAAAATCCTGGTGCCGCCCAGCCCGAGATCGGCGTTGTAGCCGGGGGCGAAGCCGCCAAGACGACGCATTTCATCGGGCGGAAATAACGAACCCTGCGCGAAAACAGAGCGTTCTCCGAGCCTCGACTTCGGCCCGGGCTGCGATTAAGTTTACGCGTGCACCGGACAACGAAATTTTTACTGACGTTGCTGGCTCTGCTGGCCTCTCCCGTGGCGAACTTCGCGCAGCAAAAGGTGCCGCCGCCGAATGCCGGCTACGGCGCCTACCCGGCCAACTACCAGGAGATCATCACCACCTGGCTAAACAAGAGCCTGGTCGATCCCAGAAGCGTGGTCATCAAGTGGCGCGGCGAACCGAGGCCGGGCGAGATGGACGTCGGCAAGGGCCAGATAGTTCGCGGTTTCCTTGTCGATTTCTCCGTTAACGCGCGCAACATCTTCGGCACCTTCACCGGCGCGCAGAAACACACCGCGCTCATTCGGGACGGGCAGGTCGTGACCGCGACCGGTTTTGTTTATCACAACTAGCCGGGGGTTGGCCTGCCGCCAACGTCTTACGGGCGCGTGAGTAAGCGCCCGTGCCTGGGGAAGAAAGTCTGCCGCGTCAAGGGCTCGCTCTTTCCAGTTGCAGAGCGGGCCGCGACGGAGGGGAAACCACCCGGAGCAACAGGGGAGTCCCGCCTTCTGCCTTCTGCCCGAGAAAAAGAGTCGTGCGCGAGACCGGGTCCGCTTCCGATTTTTGGGTCGTGATCGTCAGGCCGGCGGTCGACCCGAATCTTCCCCTAACGAAAGCTTCGAGCAGTCGGGGTCCGCCCGTGCTCGTGCCCTGCCCGAGCAACCGAACGGTCGAAAGGTCCGCTCCCGTCACGGGCAAATCCTCCACCTCGATCGTTTCGTTTTGCGGGCTGAGCGCGAGGCCGAAATTCTCGAGGCTAGCGGTGAAACGGCCACGCCAGTTGCTCGGGATCGAATTGACCTCGAAGCGCAGCGGCTCGATCACCGCCTCCCGGTCTTCGAACCGAATTTGCGCGGTGAGCGCGGTCAGGCCAGGCCAGGGCGGCGGCGGTCGGAAGCGCCCCTCCAGAAGCTGGGCTTCGCCGCTGATGGTCGGAGCCGCCATCGTGCTGGAAAAGGCGAGATCGCCGCTGAGCAGGCCGGTTTCGGCCCCGAATCTCAACTCGTTAGGCAAATCCTCCAGGAAGAGCGCCGGGCAATTAATCCCAATAAAAAAAGGGCGCGTCTGATCGAGCAGCGTCCGGGTCGCGATCCGATCTTTCTGCAGTCGGAGCGGAAGCGAGGAATGGACTTGTAGCGCCTGGGAAACGCCAAAAGTCGCGGTCGCCTCCAGATCGGCCCGGCCCTCCACGTAGCGTCCCTGAAAATCGATCGAATTCGAAGCCCGGAACGACCCGAGATTGACCAGGCGCCCGGTGGTCGTGGCCTGGAGCGAGGGGAGCGCACCGAAGGCGGCGAGCTTGCCGTCGAGCACCCCGGTGAGGGCAGATTCCTCCCCGAGCGCGTTGGCCAGCCCACCGAGATCGAGTTGGTCGGCCACGACATCGACGTCGAACTTTTGTTCTTCATCCAACGCCGCCAGCAGGCTGTGCGAGGCGCGCCATTTCCAAAAGCTGAAAGGCAGGAAGAGCGTGCCGCTGACGCGCGGCGTGCCGTCGAGCGTCAGTTGAAAAGCCTGCAGCTCAACGAAGTTGCTCCCGAGCATGAGAAAACCGCCTAACGACACCCGGTCGTTCGCTACCTTGCAGGTGCGGAAGAAAATGTCCCGGGGCGAATAGCTCCCTTCGAGCGTGAGGTCGAGCGGCATGCGCAATGGCGCAACTGGCAACTGCAATTCGTGGGCAAACAATTGCATCGTGCCGGAATGGGCCGCGAGCGTGCCGTCGCCGCGCCAGTCGAAGGTCGCGCCGCCCGCGATTTTGGAGGAACGAAAATCAGTCGGGAGAAGTGGCGCGTAGACGCCGAGATCATCGATCGCGCCAGTCAGGCGCCCGGAAAAGCGGTGAGGCGCCGCCAGATCGATCGTGCCGTTGGCGCGCAGAAAATCCTGCCCATGACGCGCCTCGAGATCCTTCAGCTTCGTTTCGGTGCCATTGAGCTCGAGGTTCGCGCCTAACGAATCCAGAGCCACTCCGCGAAACTTCACCCCCTCGCCATGGAGCGCAATCTGGCCGTGCGCCTGGGGCGCGAGCGTTTCGATTTGTCCCTCGGCCAGGAGCGCGCCGGTAAAATCGCCCGTCGTCGCCCCGAACAATTGCGCGAACCCGTTGAGATCGGGAATGCGCGCATTGATCTGACCGCGAAACGGCAACTGCGCCGAGGCGCTCGGTTTTTTCGGCCATAGCAGTTCGCCGTTGATCGTGAGCTCGTTCTGCCGTTGCCGCACGTAAAGCTGGTCGACTTCGAGGCGTCGATCGTAATAGGTCGCGCCCAGCATGACACTGTCGGCCCGGCTGGCCCGCCAGGAAAAATTGGTCAGCTCCACCCAGACGGAGGCGGTGGCGTCGAGAAATCCCCCCGGATTACCGCGAAAAGTGAATTTCGACGCGCGGACCGTTCCGGTGATCGGCTCGAGAAAACCAAAGGCGGCGGAGATTTGCGCGAGCGAAAGGTTGGAGGCCGAGCCCGCCATATCGAGGACAAACTTTTCCCGGGCCCGCCCCTGGAAGCTGGCGCGGAGCGTTCCGCCATAGGTATCGAGATGGATGTCGATCCCGAGCCGGCGCTTCGCCAGATGCGAGAGGTCGACGGTGAGTGCCTCGAGATCAAGCCCGGGAGTAAGCGGAATCCCCGCGATCGTCAGGCGCGCGCTCTCCCAGGAAGTGGCGCCGCGAAGATCGTGGAATGTCTGGCGCAGAATCGGCGAGCGGAGCGCAACCTCGCGCGCAAGAAATTTTCCCGATTCAATCGTGCTTCCGCTCAGCCTGAGCCCACGAAAACGGAAGGAGGTGGAGGGGTTCGTGATCTCCAGATCGGCATCGGCGATCCGAAAATTGTCCGGGAGCAACTGCGCGAGTTGCTTCCAGTCGAGTTCCCTGATGGAAGCCGGATGCTCGGGAGATCGGAAATTACCGACGACGTGATCCGCCTCGAGCGAATGCAAAAACGCCGTCCCCCGACCGAAAATCCACCCGCTCAGATTCAAATCGATGACCACCGTCGCGGCCGTGAGATTCGCCTGCTGCCCTTTCCCGGCGGCGGGTGTGAGACGGAACTGCCGAATCGTGACCGGGCGCAGAAACGGAGCGTCCACCTGCGCCATCTCGGCCGTTAGGCCTTCTCTCTTCGCCACCCAGCGGAGCCAGAAGCGCAGGCCGTGAGCGACGACGAGGGGCGCGAGCAACGCGTCGAGCGCGCCGGCCACGAGCACGAATATCAGAAAAAGGGCGAGACGCTTGCGCATCGAGATCAGCTCCCCCTCGCCTAACGAAACTTAACCGTGCGGCGAGGGCGCTGGAAAGATGGCACGAACGGGCTGTGGCGGGTGAAATTTTTCGAGCAACTGCCGGGTGAAAACCTGTTCCGCTTCCCTCGGCAGTCCCGCCGCCTTCTCCCGCGCGAGCTCGGGCAGAATGGCCAGCTCGCTCTGGATGTCGTCGGGCGAGATCCGATTCCAGAGCCCGTTCTCGAGGGTCTGGACGTCGACCTGTTCCTGCTCGACGGAAAGAATCTGGGCGCGCGGCAGCTCCATCACGATTTCTTCGGGCTTGAGGTTGACGCTGAACTTCTTGCGCAAATCGAACCCGGCCTTGACCACGAAGGTGCCATGCAGCTTGATCCGCTTCGTGCTCCCGGCCCAGGTGTGGAGCATCTCGTGCTCGACCTCGACCCGGCGGGCGAGAACCGAAAGCTCCGCGATCGTGGTCGTCTGCTCGAGAAAAACGCGATTGTTGACCGTGACCCGCGGCTGGAGGTGCGCCAGCCTAACGAAGCTCTCCCGGGCTTCGCGGCCGAGGCGCTCCAGTTCGCTCACTCCCCGGGTGGCGGTGCGCTCCGGCCAGGTCTCGAGCCGGTAAAAAATAAAACCCGCCACCAGGGCGAGGATGAGAACAATCAGGGCCGCCACCCACGGCCAGTTTGACCGCCTCGCTGGTTTCTCGGTGGCGGGGCGGTTCCTTTGCAACTCCATCAGCCCAAAAAAGTACCGCCCCCCACACCCGAAGGGCATGAAGGGCGGCTGTTCCCCCCAGAACAATCTTTCAAATCCGAGTTGGGGATAACCGAACTAACATCGGCACGCAAGAAAATTTTTCGCACGCCGGTTGAAAAAAAGTTACAGGCGGCCCTACCCTCTCTGCGTGAAGCTCGGCGTCCGCTATGAAACCGCCTATCGTTATCCGGCTCCGGTCAATTTTTCCAGGCATGAAATCCGGCTTTTCCCCCGGAGCGATGTTTTCACCCGCATCCTGCGACAGGAGTTCCAGACGAACGAAGGGGCCAATATCCGTTTCGGGCGCGACGTCTTCGATAATTGTGTTGCAGCCTGCTCTTTTTCGACCCCGGCGAGTGAATTGCGGTTCCAACTCGAACTTGATTTGGAGCTGGAGGAGAGAAATCCGTTCGATTTTCTGCTCGCGCCGGAAGCGGTTTCGCTCCCCTTTGCCTACCGACCCGAATTGCGCCGGGTCCTGGCACCCTTCCAGGATGCGAACGAAAACGAGCCACTCCAGATTCCGCGCTGGGAACGACCGACGCCCGACGCCCCGCAGCCGACGGTGGCCGCACTCGCCGGATTAAACAAGACTCTGCACGAATGCATCGGCTACGAGCGACGCGAGGAAGGCCCCGCCCGTGCGCCCTCCGAAACGCTCCGGCTCGGGCGCGGCGCCTGTCGCGACGTCGCCCTGCTTCTGGCCGCCCTGCTGCGCCAATTGGGGCTGGCCGCTCGCCTAACGAGCGGTTACCTGCGGGAAGCCGAGGAGGTGGAGTCGCGGCGGGCGGAAGGCTCCCTCCATGCCTGGACCGAGGTTTATCTGCCGGGCGCGGGCTGGGTGGGGATGGATGCGACGAACGGCATTTTTTCCAACCACAATTTCATCGCAGCCGCGGTGGGGATCGAACCGGCGGACGTTACGCCAATCGATGGCAGCTATTATCCGCCGCAGGAAACGGCCGCGCAGATGACGAGCCGGCTCGAGCTGGTCAGCCTTTGAGCGCGTGATGCTGCGCGATCTGCAGTTACGCAACTTCCGTTGTTTCGAATCGATGGCGCTCGAGTTCGGGCCCGGCTTTACCTTCATCGTGGGGGCGAACGGCCGCGGCAAGACCACCCTCCTGGAAGCCGCCTGCGTCCTCCTCCGCCTGCAATCGCAGCGCTCCTCCAGCCTGGCGCCGGCGGTCCGTCTCGGGCAGCGCTCCTTCCTCCTCGCGGGTCATGTCGACGAGCATCTCCTGCAATTTTTCTACAGCGCGCTCCGTCGGAAAGTGGCGTTCGATGGGGTCGAGCAACGCGAGCAGGCGGAGTACTTGCGACTCGTTAGGGTCGTCTCCTTCGCGAATCACGATCTCGATCTGATTCGCGGCCCGGCCGAGATTCGCCGGCGCTACCTTGATTTTATCGGAACCCAAACCGAAGCGCGCTACCGGCCGGCCCTGCGCACCTACGAGCGCGCTTTGCGCTCGCGCAATTCCCTTCTGAAATCGGCCCATCCACGCCCGCGGGAGCTGGCGGCCTATACCGAGCCGCTGCTGCGAGCCGGAACTTCGCTGCGCGCGATGCGGGCCGAGATCGTGCGGGGGCTGGCGCCTTCCGCGGCCGCCAGTCAGCGCGCGATTAGCGGAGGGAAGGAAAGCCTTGGGCTCGAGTATGCGCCCGGCTGTGAAGAGGATTTCGCCGCCCAGCTCGCCCGGACGCGAGCGGAGGAAGACCGGCTTCGCCTAACGACGGTGGGCCCGCACCGGGACGATTTGCGCCTGCTGGTGGAGGAAATGCCGGCCGCGCAATTTGCCTCCGAGGGTCAGCAACGGACAAGCGCGCTGGCCCTCAAGCTGGCCCAGGCCGCGCTCTTCATGGAAGGCGCGGCCGGGCCGCCTTTGCTCCTGATCGATGATATTTTCGGCGAACTGGATGCGGAGCGCCGGAACGCGCTTCTGAGCCATCTGCCTAACGAATCGCAAAAGCTCGTCACGGCCACCTCGCTCGCCTGGCAGGAAGGCGACTTGGAAGGTCCGGTGCTGCAGTTGTAGCCCGGGGAGAGAGCCGGTTTTTGCTGCCGTGCCGGTACCCGCGCCTCCCAGATGGAGGCGCCCACAGAAAGCTTGCAGACCCGCAACCCGCGCCTTCTATTTCCTTATGCGCCATCAGGCGGGTAAGTCGCAGAACTTCACTGGGCAGTTGCTCGTCGCTCATCCCAACA